>NZ_CP110383.1:2257500-2613980 GCF_026015965.1 Selenomonas sputigena
CCGCCTCCAGAGGCCGAGAACCGTCAAAGAGGGCGAGTACGAGCGCGGCGCTTTTCACATGAGCACGCGCCTTATCCACGCCGATGCGCTCGACGGCATCCTCCGTCGCCCGTATGCCTGCCGTGTCGATGATTCGCAAAGGCACGCCGCCAATATCGGCATACTCCTCAATGGTATCACGCGTTGTTCCCGGGACGTCGGTGACAATAGCGCGATCTTCGCGCAGCAGGGCATTCAAGAGGCTCGACTTTCCCACATTCGGTCTTCCGACAATCGCCGTTTCCAAGCCGTCGCGCAGGATGCGTCCCGTATGTGCCGTCTGCACGATGCGGCGCAGCGACGCATAGAGAGCCGACACCTTTTCCCGCGCCTCTTCTACGACAATTTCATCGACGCCCTCCTCAGGAAAATCAATGACGGCTTCCAAATGGGCAAGAAGAGCCAAAATATCTTCACGCATCGAGCGTATGCGCTCCGAGAAATGACCGGCCAGATGCCCCGCCGCCATTTCCAGCCCCTTTTCCGTCTTCGCCTGCACTACGTCCATGACGGCCTGCGCCTCGGCGAGATCGAGCCTGCCGTTCAAGAAGGCTCGTTTTGTGAACTCGCCTCGTTCCGCAGCCCGCGCTCCGTGACGATACGTCAATGCCAGAACCTCGCGCAGGGAAACAGATCCACCGTGGCATTGCAATTCCACAACGTCTTCCTTCGTATAAGAATGGGGCGCACGCATGACGAGGCAAAGAGCCTCATCGACGAGGCGGCCATCCTCTCGCACGATTGTACCGTAGAGAAGATCTCTCGCACCTGCGTCGGCGAGCTTCCTGCCGCCCGCAGCACAAAACATGCGCGAGGCCGTCTCTATGGCAGAAGCACCAGAAAGGCGCACGATGCCGACGCCGCCTTCCCCGGCCGCTGTCGCAATGGCGCTGATCGTATCTGCCTGCTGCAATTCGTTCCCCCCTGCAAGGAAAGAAAAAGGCTGTCGCTCGCTGCAACAGCCCGATTTCAATCCAATCAATAATCCTCTTCACGCATAGAACCGTCCATACGCGAAACGCGATGCTTCGGCTCAATGACGACCTTGCGAAAAGGCTCATCGCCCGCGCTGTAAGTCAAAACGCGATGATTCTCCTGCAGTGCAAGGTGAATGATCTTGCGCTCATGGCGGTTCATCGGCTCCAAGACGACGCGCTGGTTCGTGCGGCAGCAGCGCTCCGCCAAGCGCGCCGCCAGACGGTAAAGCGTCTCCTCGCGGCGCTCGCGGTAATCTTCAATATCGAGGATGATGCGCACGCGCTCCTCCGTCAATCCCTGGTTGGCCGCGAGATTGACGAGATATTGCAAAGCATCGAGCGTCTGCCCGTGCTTGCCGATGAGTATGCCGAGATTGTGTCCTGAGAGATTCAGCTCAATCGAATGAGGCCGATCCTTTCTCTCGATGGCAACTTCAAGATCCATCGCTCGAAAAATCTGCTGCAGGAAATCCTCCGCCTTTTTGATCGGCACTGCAGCATCTGCAGGACTCAAGAAATTGCGAACCTTCTCCTCACGAAAGCGCCCGGCAGCCGAATCGGATGCGTAGGAACGTCTGGTCGAAGAGAAACGCTCGCGGCGTGGCTCAGAGTAAGAACGATTCTCCCTCGGGGGAGAGTAGGAAAAGCCGCGATCTACAATGGTTTCCCGCCTGCCCGACGTCGTATCATGGGAGACGATGGGCGCACTTTCGGACGCCTCGGACGACTCCTTCGTCAAAACAGGCGCCTCTTCCTTCTCTTCCGCACGCTCTTCTTCCCGTTCCTCACGGCGCTCCTCAAGAGCTTCTTCCTGCTCTTCTTTTTGCGGCAAAGACTCCTGCGGCTGCGGCAAAGGCTCTTCCTTCGCCGTCACGCGCACTTTCGCCGCACGCTTTCCAATCAAGCCAAAGAAGCCGTTCGACGGTTCTTCGATGACCTCCACCGTGCAGCGATCTTTCGGGAGACGCAGGGCGAAGAGTGCAGCTTCAATCGCTTCTTCCACCGTCTTTCCGGTTCTTTCCACGAAATCCGCCATATCAGGCAACTCCTTTCTTTCCCATGCCGTCCTCGTTTCGGTACATCCACCACTGCTGCACGATCTGCACGAGATTCATCGTTACCCAATAGAGAACAAGTCCCGAAGCGAAATTCAAGCTGATCCAGCCGATGAAGATCGGCATGACGATCATCATGATCTTCATCTGTTGATTTGTTTCCGTCGAAGTCTGTTTCTGCACGAACCACGTCGAAAGTGCGGAAAGCACTGGCAATATATAGTGTGGATCGGGCTCAGAAAGAGACGCGAGCCACAGAAAGGACGGCGTCCCCGAATACGCGTAACCCTGCAGCGCATAAAACATGCCCATGAGAATCGGCATCTGTATGAGGAGCGGCAGGCATCCCGCGAGAGGATTCACGCCGGCTTCTTTATACAGCTCGCCGATCTTCTGCTGCATCATCTGCGGATTGTCTTTATACTTTTCCTGCAGTTTCTTCATCTTCGGCTGCAGTTCCTGCATGCCCTTCATCGAGCGAACCTGCTTGACCGTCAGAGGATAGAGGCATACCTTGATGAGGATCGTCAGCAAAATAATGGCAATCCCGTAATTTTCAAAACCGAAAAGACCTGTAAACGCATACAGATTCTCCAACATAAACTGAATCACCGCAATGACGGGATGAAACAGCGACGATAAAAACTCCAAATCACCACATCCTAATTTTCCTATGGTACAGGGTCGTAGCCACCCTTATGAAAAGGATGGCAGCGCAGAATCCTCTTGATGGCAAGGAAACTGCCCTTTGCCGCCCCATATTTTTCAACAGCAATCATTGCATACTCCGAGCATGTCGGAATATAGCGGCACGAAGGCGGCTTCAAAGGAGAAAGAAAACCGCGATAAAAGCGAATGAGCAGCAGAATCACGACTTTCATCTGCCGCGCCTTCTCTCTCTTTTAGAAACCTCTTTGTCTCCTGCCATGATTCCGGCTTTCCTTCCCAAAGCGAGGAAAGCTTTTTCCAAGTCCTGGCATTTGATGTCGAGAGCCGCCTTCCTGCCCACGAGCAGGAGGGAAAAACCCTCCTCGATTTCAACCTGATGCAGACGATAAGACTCGCGGAGCAATCTCTTGACCCGATTGCGCTTCACGGCATTACCGAGCTTCTTGCCTGCGGCAAAACCGACTTTTCCTTGGAGTCCATGCGAACGAAAGACATAAAGCACGAGAAATCTGTTTGAATACGATTTTCCGCGGGAATAAACAGCCTGAAAATCCTTCCTCTTTTTCAAGATGCGGCTTCTAGGCAGACCCAACATGCAAGAACCCTTTCATTAAAAATCAAAATGCTTTGTCATTTCATGAAAAAAGGTCACCGGAGTGACCTAGCGAGTGTTTACCATGAAACCCCAAGAGGTCAAGCCCAAAGGGCGCAGACCGATTGGTTAGGTTTCTGTAAGGCGTTAGGACATATGTACAGCGTTTCCTGTGATGACGCCATCGCAGGAAACGGGCTCAAAAGCACGCCATATCGCTCCGTATGACGGCTGAACATATGTCCTGAAAGTTTACGCAGACAATTTCTTTCTGCCCTTTGCGCGCCTTCTCTTCAGGACGAGACGGCCGCCTTTCGTCTTCATACGCTCGCGGAAACCATGCGTCTTCTTGCGCCAATGGTTATTCGGCTGATACGTCATCTTCATTCAGATCCACCTCCCAAAAGAATTCTATAAATCGTCGATACATCGAGCGATTCATTCAGTCAAAATGCAAAAGAGCACAAAATGCCCCTACTATCGCTTTTAACTACGCTAAATTATAGCCCAGAGACAATCGAGTGTCAAGGATTTTCCATGGTTTGCGCGGAGAAGCCGTGCATTTTCCTGTCCTTCTTGTGGATAAACGAGCCTTTCCTCTTTTTAGGAACGAATTGCCTGTTGATAACTCTTTTGCAGTCTGCTAAGATATTCATAGCCAACTGACCATTTATACACAGAGATATGCACATTATCCACAGGCAGAGGAGATATTTCCACAAGAGTTTTTATCCATTTCCTTCATTATATAAGGGGAAATATTTTTTCCGCCTGATTGCACGTCGTTCCTGCCATTTCCCCGGCGTGCGCCGTCCCTCTTTTTTTACATTTTATCCACAGTATGTGAATAAAAATGTGGATAAAATGCACGCAAATTATACACATGTGCATGAAATTTGTTGACAAGAAAGGACAGATCCATGGAACAATTCGAACTGCAGGCGATTTGGGAGCAAATCCTGCAGAAAGTTCTCGAACAGCGCTCATTGACGGAACTTGCTCTCAACGACTGGCTGCGCCCCGTAAAGCCACTTTCCCTTTCCGACACCACTCTCGTGCTCGGCGCACCGACATCGCTCGCCAGGGAATGGATTGTAAAACGTTACATTCCTTTTCTGGAAGACGCCGTACTCGATATTGCAAAGAAAAAACTCAAGATCGAAATCAAAAACCTCAACATCGAACCTGCCCCAAATTCTCCTCCTGTTCAGGAAACGCTTCTGACGGAAACGGACACGAATTCTTCCCCACAGGAAGTCAAGGATACAAAAAAAATTCCCGTTTCGTCACAAAATACAGAGCCAAAAAAAGAAGACGGCAGCCGCGCCTATGAAACGCCGGGCATGATTGCTCCCGGCGACGCCTCGTCCTTGAACTCGCACTACACCTTCGACACCTTCGTCACGGGCAATTCCAACCGCTTCGCCCATGCGGCTGCGCTCGCCGTCGCCGAATCGCCGGGCAGAGTATACAACCCCTTCTTCATGTACGGCGGCGTAGGACTCGGCAAGACACATCTCATGCACGCCATCGGACACAAGATCCTCGAAAAATTTCCCCAGATGCGCGTCCTCTACATTTCGAGCGAAAAGTTCACGAATGAACTCATCAACTCCATCCGAGACGGCAATCCCGAATCCTTCCGCCAAAAATACCGCAATATCGACGTTCTGCTCGTCGACGACATCCAATTCCTCTCGAAGAAGGAGCACACGCAGGAAGAATTCTTCCATACGTTCAACACGCTGCACGACGCCAACAAACACATCATCCTGTCGAGTGACCGTCATCCGCGCGAGATTCAAACGCTTGAAGATCGTCTGCGCTCACGCTTTGAATGGGGTCTCATCACGGACATCCAGGCGCCCGATCTCGAAACGCGCATAGCGATTCTCCGAAAGAAAGCCGCACTTGAGCACCTCGACGTGCCGAACGACGTGATGTTCTCCATCGCCAACCGCATCGACAACAACATCCGCGAGCTGGAAGGCGCATTGACGAGGGTCGTCGCCTACGCCTCACTGACACAGCAACCCGTCACGACGTCCCTTGTCAACGAGGCTCTCGCCAATATCTTCCCGGAGGAAAAGACGCGCGAAGTGACCATGGAACTCATCCAGGAAGTCGTCGCTTCCTACTTCAAGCTGCGTCTCGATGACCTGCACGGCAAGAAGCGGACGAGAAACCTCGCCATGCCGCGCCAGATTGCCATGTACCTGTGCCGCGAGCTGACGGGTAACTCCCTGCCGCAAATTGGCAATTCCTTCGGCGGGCGCGACCACACGACGGTCATACATGCCTGCGAAAAAATCGGCAAAGAACGAAAAGAGGACAGCAAACTTGACCGCACGATCGAGCAGCTAATGCAGCGCATCGAAAGCCTCTGAACCATTCTCTGTCACGTCCGTGCATAACCCTGTGGAAAAGCACCGTGAAATCCTGTGTCCAATATGTGCACAATTTCCATCTTCGTTTTCCCCTGTGGAAATGTGGATATTCCAGTACGCCTTATCAACATCTTTCCCACAAGGCTTCTCCATTGGTATCAAAAGTAGCAGAAGCCTTTTCCACATTTCCACAGCCCCTACTACTATTACGGCTATGCTTTTCTATATTCTTGTACTATAAGTCAATAAGGTGCATCCCACAAAAACGACTCATCAAAAAGGAGAACCCCATGAAATTCACCTGCCATAAGAATGAACTCGCTCAAGCGATTCAACTCGTTTCCAAAGCCATTGCCAACAAACCTCAGACACCGATTCTCTCAGGCATATATATGGAGGCCACAAACAATCAAGTGGAACTTCATGCCACAGACAATGAAATGGGCATCATCAGCATCATCCCTTCCGAAGTGGAACAGGAGGGAAAACTTGTCCTATCGGGACGCTACATGCAGGAGGTCATTCGACGCCTGCCTGGAGAAACCGTCACAATCTCCCAAGAAATCGACGAAAACATCAGCAAGATCCAATCGGCTGCTTCCAACTTCACACTTCTTTCCATGCCGGCCAATGACTTTCCGACGGTAAAGCGTCTGGAAGACGGCATCCGTTTCAAAATTCAGGACAACGTGCTTCGAGATATCATCAAGAAGACGGTCTTCGCCTGCTCGACAGATGAAGCGCGTCCTGTCTTTACCGGCTGCCAGATGGAAATCAACGGAGAAACTCTGAAGATGGCGGCGACGAACACGCATCGTCTCTCTGTAAAAAAAGAAGTGATTGCAAACCTTTCAGGCGATCTTCATATCATCATTCCCGCAAAAATACTCAATGAGCTTTTGCGCGCCTTGAATTCCGACATGCCCATCGAGGTTGACGTCTGCTGCTCGTCGAACCAAGCAAGCTTCCAGTTCGAGAACGTCGTATTGATGTCCCGTCTGATCGAAGGGCAATTCCCGAATTATGACAGCGTCATACCGAAAAACTTCGCTACGACGGTAACGCTCGACACGGAAGACTTCCTTGCCGCTGTCGACCGCGTATCCTTGATCTCGCGCTCCGCCGACTACAATATCATTCGCCTGGAATTTGGCGGAAATCAAGTTCATATCTCGTCGAACAGCCCTGATATAGGAAAGGCCGATGAAATCGTCGCTGCTTCCATCGATGGCCCTGATGTCAATATCGCCTTCAATGCGAAATATGTCACTGACGTTTTGAAGAACATCAATAGCAAAAACTTTCGTTTTCTCTTGAATCAAAGCCTGCAGGCGGCAGCTGTGCGCGAGGAGGACAATCCCACTTTCGTTTATATCGTTACGCCTGTGCGCACGCAGAATTGATGTGCGATGAAAGCAAAGAGCCTCCGTCTGAAATGTTTTCGCAACTATGAAGAGCTTGACCTCAGTCTGTCTCCCAATATCAACGTCTTTCTTGGCGAAAACGCGCAGGGAAAGACGAATATTGCGGAGGCTCTTTACTATGCGGCGATCGGTCGTTCGCATCGAACGAATGCAGATGCCGATCTCATCGCTTGGGATGCTCCTGCAGCGAAAATTGAGCTTCTTTTTGAGCGTCTTGACGTGGAAAATACGCTGGAATTTCAATTTCAACGCGGCAGACGCCGTTCCATCCGCAAGAATGGCGAGCCGATCAAAACAAAGGAGCTTTTCGGCGTATTCAATGCCGTCCTCTTCTCCCCCGAGGATCTCTTTCTGATCAAGGGGGCGCCCGCTGAGAGAAGACGCTTCCTCGACGGGGAAATCTCCCAGGCAAGCCCCGCCTACGGCCATGAACTGATGCAGTATACGCGGATTCTCACGCAAAGGAACAGCCTGTTGAAGAAGATTCGGGAGCGCCGTGCGGGAAAGGAAATGCTTTCCCTCTGGGATGAGCAGCTTGCCAAAAGTGCCGCGCATATCGTCGAGAAGCGTTTTCTCGCCGTCAAAAAGCTCAACATGCTGGCAAACCTCATGCAAAGGCGTATTTCTGCAGGGAAAGAGAATCTTTCCCTTTCATATGAGCTTTGCGGTGCAGAGGAAGAGCCGCCTTGCGTGACAGAGGAGCTTGTTCCATGGTATAATAAGAAGTTGGAGGAGTCCTTGGATCTTGACATTCTGCGCGGCTCGACGAGCGTCGGCCCGCAGAGGGATGATATCCGGCTTGAAGTGAACGGCGTCAACCTTCGCTCTTTCGGTTCGCAGGGGCAGCAGCGCACGGGCGTCCTCGCCCTGAAGCTTTCCGAATTGGAGTTTCTTCGCTCAGAGACGGGAGAATATCCAGTGCTTCTGCTCGATGACGTCATGAGCGAGCTGGATGGCACGCGCAGGGAGAAACTCCTGGACTTCATCGGCAGAGAGCATATACAGACCTTGCTCACGGCGACGGATGCCGCATATCTGCCGGAAAAATTTATGGGAAATATCTTCCATGTGCGAGCAGGAAAGATATTTTTTTGATATTGTATAGAATATATTTCCATATGGTATCAGAAAAAATCCTTACTTTTGGGAAAGGCAGACCATGAAACGCTCCTATCGCCGCAATCCCGGCATGGAAAAAATCAATCAGGTGATACCAAAAAGCATCCATGCGCTGGGCAAGAAGATCGAGCGCACCTATCAGGAGCGCTTCGTCCTCGCGCGTTGGCCGGAAATCGTCGGTGAAGGCATCGCCGCGCACGTCCAGCCGATTGGCATCGAAGGCGAAAAGCTCCTGCTCCATGCCTCTGTGCCCGCCTGGCGCAACGAGATCACGCTCATGCAGATGACGATACTCGCGCGCTTCAATACCTTCGCAGGTTTCGAGATGGTGAAGGAACTCGCCTTTTCCTGGAAAAAAGACGACGTCGCCCTCTTTCAGGCTTCGGGGCGTGTGCAGGCAGAAGAAGCCGACGAGCAGGAAGCATACCGAAAGGCTCTGCGGGAGATTACATTGACCAAGGAGGAGCAGGAAGCGTGCGAAAAAAGCGTTTCTCTCGTCGGCGAGGAACGTCTGCGAAGGAAACTTCGTCATATTTCTCTGAGGCGAAAGAAGCGTGAGAAAGCGCTGCGTGTGCTCGGTGAGAAGCCTTGTCCTCAATGCGGCAAGCTGTTTTCCGGCGAAGGGATGTGCCCTTCCTGCACCTGCAGGGAGCGGCGCGAAAGACGACGCTCGATCCGCCGCCATTTGCTCGATCTTCCGTGGGCGCGCTATGCAGATATCAAAGATCATCTTCGCTGCACGCCCGCCATGGTCGCTTCCGAGCGTACGCGTCTCGTGCAGGAGCTCGCCCGCCGCATCGAATTCGGCGATTGGGAGAGTCTGGAGGCGAAGACGCTCGTCATGCTCTACCGCTCGCTGCGGCCGGAGCAGCTCACGGAAGACATCGTGCGCCGCACGCTTTACGATCTTCGCCGCGAGATGGCAGAAGGAACGGTGTTCCGTCCCTTCCCCAAGCGTTCGGAGGTCATGAAAAAGACGGCAAAAAGGGGAGCGAAGAGCGGGGAGGGATTCCATGTATCTGCACCTAGGCGATGACAGCTTGGTTGCCGTTTCCAGCATATTGGCGATTCTTGACATAGAGATATATCGAGAGGCGTCCGGAAATTCTCTCTGTAAGAAGGATATTGCAAAGGGTGCCGCGATGAGAAAAGAGCCGCGTTCCGTCATCGTTACGGATGAAGGGCTTTATTTCTCGGTGATTTCCGCGCAGTCTTTGAAAAGGCGCATACAATCGCCCGCTTATGGAGTGAACCTGCATGATTTTGCAGTGCAGGCATAGATGTTTTGAGGAATGATGGAGGGACAATATAGAGATGGAAAAAGAGAAGGATGCGCTCCAAAAAGCACTCGACCGCGCCGAGCAGGATGCGGCCGAGGAGAAGCTGCGCGAAGAACAAGCGGCGAAGTTTGCCGAGGAAGTGCGCGACGATGACCTTGATTTGGAAAACGTCGAAATCCACAAGGATATGGACAGCGCTGACGTCACGGCGGTTGACGGCGACTACGGCGCCAATCAGATTCAGATTTTGGAAGGCTTGGAAGCCGTAAGAAAGCGCCCGGGCATGTACATCGGCAGCACGTCGGAGCGCGGCTTGCATCATCTCGTCTACGAGGTGGTCGACAACTCGATCGATGAGGCTCTGGCCGGCTATTGCGACCATATTGACGTGACGATCGAAAAGGACAACAGCATCACCGTTGTCGACAATGGGCGAGGCATCCCCGTTGACATGCACGAGAGCGGCAAGCCTGCGGTCGAGGTCGTCCTGACCGTCCTGCACGCGGGCGGCAAGTTCGGCGGCGAAGGATACAAGGTGTCGGGCGGTCTGCACGGTGTCGGCGTCTCCGTCGTCAATGCGCTCTCCACGTCGATGGACGTCGAAGTCAAGCGCGACGGCAAGATCCACAGCATACGTTTCGAGCAGGGCGTGACAGCCGCTCCTTTGACGGTCATCGGCGAGACGGAAAAGACGGGAACGAAGGTTCACTTCGTCCCCGACCCTGAGATCTTCACGGTGACACAGTACAGCTTTGACACCTTGAAGCATCGTCTGCGGGAGCTGGCTTTTCTGAATCAGGGCATCACGATCCGTCTCATGGACAAGCGCGGCGAGGGGCGCGAGGAGTCGTACTTCTATGAGGGCGGCATTCGCTCCTTCGTTGAGCATCTGAACCGCAAGAAAGAAGTCATTCATCCGACGCCGATCTACTTCAATGGTATCAAGGATGATACCGTTGTGGAAATCGCCATGCAGTACAACGACAGCTACATGGAGAATATCTACAGCTTTGTCAACAATATCAACACCGAGGAAGGCGGCACACATCTCGCGGGCTTCAAGATCGCTCTGACGCGGGCAGCGAACGACTTCGCGCGAAAGCAGGGGATATTGAAGGACAAGGACGGCAATCTCTCGGGTGAGGACGTCAGAGAAGGCTTGACCTGCGTTATCAGTCTCAAGATACATGAGCCGCAGTTCGAGGGGCAGACGAAGACGAAGCTCGGCAATTCCGAGGTGCGCGGCATTGTCGATTCCATCGTGACCGAGGGACTGACCGAGTATTTCGAGGAAAATCCCGCCATCACGAAGAAGGTCATCGAGAAGGCGATCATGGCGTCTCGCGCGAGGGAAGCCGCGCGAAAGGCGCGTGAGCTGACACGGCGCAAGAATGCGCTCGAAGTGTCGAGCCTGCCCGGAAAGCTCGCGGACTGCTCGATCAAAGATCCCGAGCAGGCGGAAATCTACCTCGTCGAGGGCGACAGCGCTGGCGGCTCGGCGAAGCAGGGGCGTGACCGCCGCTTCCAGGCAATCCTGCCCTTGCGCGGCAAGATCCTGAACGTCGAGAAGGCGCGTCTTGACAAGATCTTCGCCAATGCCGAGATCCGCACGATGATCACGGCGTTCGGCACGGGCATCAGCGACGACTTTGACATCGCGAAGCGCCGCTACGGCAAGATCATCATCATGACCGATGCCGACGTCGACGGTTCGCATATCCGCACGCTCCTCCTGACCTTCTTCTACCGCTACATGAAGCCGCTCATTGAGCGCGGCCACGTCTACATAGCGCAGCCGCCGCTCTACCAGATTCGCAAGGGCAAGAAGCACTGGTACACCTACAGCGACGACGAGCTGGCGCAGAAGCTCAACGAAGTCGGCAGGGACAACGCGACCGTGCAGCGCTACAAGGGCCTCGGCGAGATGAATCCCGAGCAGCTTTGGGAAACGACGATGGATCCCGAAGGCAGGACGATGCTCCAAGTGCGCATGGAGGACGCTGAAGAAGCTGACGAGCTTTTCACGATCCTCATGGGCGACAAGGTGGAGCCGCGCCGCCAGTTCATCGAAGAGCACGCCAAGCACGTGAGAAATCTTGATATTTAAGAGTGTATAGAAAAAAATGGAATCCATTCCTTTGAAATCATGATATAATGATGAAGAAGGAATAGATTCCATTTTTTATTATCACAAGGAGAATATCATGAAACTGATCGAGCGTGCATCTTATATGGATTTCCTGCAGCGCAATCGTGAGCGTCCGATCATCAAGGTGGTATCGGGCGTGCGCCGCTGCGGTAAATCCACGTTGTTTTCCCTCTACCAGCATCATTTGCTGCAAGACGGCGTGACAGAAGAGCAGATTCATGTCATCAACTTCGAGAATCTGGAATTTGAAGACCTGCAAGAGTATCATGCTCTGTACCGCTATGTATGCGAAAGGCTCGTGCCGGGAAAGTGGAATTACGTCTTTCTCGATGAGATACAACATGTGCCGCAGTTTGAAAAGGCCGTGGACAGTCTCTTCATCAAGGAAAAAGTGGATATCTATATCACGGGATCGAACGCTTATTTCATGTCGAGCGATCTGGCAACCTTGCTTTCCGGCCGCTATGTGGAACTTCGTATGCTTCCTTTGTCCTTTCGTGAATTCTGCAGCCGCGAGATGCTGCAAGAAAGGTTCAGTCTGCGGGAGCTGTACGAAAAGTATACGAGAGAAAGTTCCTTTCCCTATGCCATGCAGCTTGACGGACGAGAGAAGGACATCAACGAGTATATGCAAGGCATATACAGCACGATTCTTTTGAAAGATATCGTGGCGCGTCTGCGCATTGCTGATGCCAAGATGCTCGAAAGCGTTACGAAGTATCTCTTCCTTCATGTAGGAAGCCTGCTTTCTCCCAAGAAGATAGCGGATTCTATGACGAGTGCGGGAAGAAAGATCGACGCCAAGACGGTGGAGCGATACTTGCAGGGACTGCAGGATGGATTTCTCGTCTATCAAGCTGATCGCTTTAACCTTGTCGGCAAGGAAGTGCTGCGCATCAACTCAAAATACTATGTGGTCGACGCTGCCATGCGCTTTTTCCTCATCGGCAGGAAGGGGCAGGATACGGGGCATGTACTGGAAAACATCGTCTATTTGGAGCTTCTGCGGCGTGGTTATCGCGTCTACGTCGGTGCTCTGCCGAGCGGCGAAGTCGACTTCGTAGCGCAGAATGAAAAAGGTCATGTCTACATCCAAGTGGCAGAATCGACCCAGCAGCCGGAGGTTCTGGAACGTGAGCTGAAATCCTTGCGATCGATCAAGGATAATTACCCGAAATATCTTCTTACCTTGGACGAAGTGAATGCGACGGCAGATTACGACGGAATAAAGAAGAGGAATGTCCTGCGCTGGTTATTGGAAGAGGAATGAAATAGGGCTGTGCCAACATCTCCACGATGTCGGCACAGCCCTATTTGCTGGACGATTTTTCCCTATATCTCGATCTTGTGCATATCGCGCGCCTGCTGCATCTTTCCCGCCAAGTCTTCGAGCGCGGTTCCTGAAGCAGCTTCGACGGCGGCGAGGACGACGCCCTCGACGAGCGGGGCGTCGATGAGCTTCAGGCGGCGGTCTGACATGGATTCGAGGACCATTTCCGCCGTCATGACAGCGCTTCCCATATCCATGAAGAGGGCGACGCCGTCGTCCGTATAGGCCTTGTCGATGGCGGCGGCGATCTTCTCATAGCTTGTGCCGAGACTGCCGTCCTCCGTGCCGCCGGCGGCGACGATCGTTACATCGCGTGCCATCATTTTGGCGACTTCGGCGACGCCTTCCGCAAGTTTTTCGCTATGGGAAACAACGACGATGCTGAACATGATGCCCGCCCCCTTACATGGCGTCTGCCATGGCACGCAGCATGAAGGAGGAGGATACAGCGCCCGGATCTCTGTGGCCGAGACTGCGCTCTCCGAGGTAACTCGCGCGTCCCTTGGTGGCGACGAGATCCTTCGTGCGTTCCGCGCCCTTTTCAGCGGCGACAGCGGCGGCTTCCAAGGCCTCCTTGAGTGTCTTCTTCGCTTCTATGGCTTCACGCATGGCACGTTCGGCAGGGCAAAGGGCGTCGAGCATGGTCTTTTCCCCGATGGTCGATTTGCCGCGCATCTTTATGCCCGCGACGGAAGCGGAAAATGCTGTGAGAAAGTCTTCGGCGGAAAGATCCATCTTTCCCTTGAGCGCGTCGCCCGCCTTCATGAAAGCCGTGCCGTAGAGAGGGCCCGAAGCTCCGCCGACGCTCGATACGACGGCCATGCCGATTCCCTTGAAGATGGCGCCGCTGTCCTTTCCGATGAGCGAAGGAAGTTTTTCCATCACGGTTTTTGCGCCGCGCGCCATATTGATGCCGTGATCTCCATCGCCGATGGCGCTGTCCAGCTCGGTCAGGACATCCTTTTCCGCTTCGATTTTTTCAGAGATCGCTTTCATGATTTCCAGCAGCTTTTTCGTATCCATACATTGCCCCTTCATTCTTTGTTCCATCCCGTTTCAAAGAGTTGTTTCCGGTTTATTTTTTCCAGGCAAGCGTATCGGCTTTGGCGTCGTAAAGACGCTTCATGTCCTCGTCAAGACGCAGGAGCGTCAGGGAGAATCCCGCCATCTCGATGGCTGTCATATAGTTGCCGACCATCGTGTCGTATACCTTGACGCCCTTTTCCTTCAAGTAGTCCTGCACGAAGCTGTTGATGATGTAAAGCTCCATCAAGGGGGTTGCGCCCATGCCGTTGACGAGGACGACGACCTCTTTGCCGGAGTAGTCGAGGTCGGCAAGAATGGTATCAAGTAGTCTCTTCGCCGCTTCGTTGGCCGAGAGCATCTTCTCGCGGCTCGTGCCCGGCTCGCCATGGATGCCGATGCCGATCTCGACTTCGTCTTCTGCGAGCGTGAATCCGTGCTTTCCAGCAGCGGGAACGGTGCATGGGGCGATCGCCATGCCCATCGAGCGGACGTTCTTGATGACGCTTTCGGCGCACGCTTTGACCTCGGCGAGGGAGGCGCCCTCTTCGGCACGCGCCCCTGCGATCTTATGGACAAAGATCGTTCCGGCGACGCCGCGCCTGCCCGTCGTATAGAGGCTGTCCTTGACGGCGACATCGTCGTTGACGATGACGTAGTCGGCGTTGACGCCTTCATCCTTCGCCATGTCAATCGCCATTTCGAAGTTCAGGACATCGCCCGTATAATTCTTGACGATTGCGAGGACTCCCGCATCGGTGGCGACGGCCTTGATTCCTTCATAAATCTGATCGGGCGTCGGCGAGGTGAATACGGATCCTGCCACGGCGCAGTCGAGCATGCCGCTGCCGACGTAGCCGCCATGCGCCGGCTCGTGACCGCTGCCGCCGCCGGAGACGAGTGCGACCTTGCCTTCTTTTTTCGGAGTGCGCACGATGATGTTTCCTTCGTCGAGCTTTCGGAGCTTTTTAGGTGCTGCCTTGGCGAGGCCTTCAATCATCTCGCGCTCGACATCGTCCACCTTGTTGATGAGCTTTTTCATCCATATACCGCCTTTCTCTCTTGTCATCCTATATTGCAAAGCCGATATGGTTCGTATCGATCATCTTTGAAATGCACTGCAATCAAGCGAAGCAAAGCCGTCAAGCAAGCTTCTGACCTTTTCGGCGATGACGCGAACACCGTCCTTTTTGCGGCTCTCGATGTTCAGCGGCATGTTCGGGTCGTGCAGCGACATGCGCAGGAGCGCCCAGCCGTCGGGGAATACGAGCCGCACGCCTTCGTAGGACGGTTCGGCCATCTTGATACCGTTCTCCTTGGCGCGTCGGGCGACGGATTCAAGCACATCTGCCGCATAGCTGCGGGCATCTTCGACTCCTATGATCTTCAAGCGATATTCGCGCGCTTCCAACGGGTGCGCGAGCTTTTCAATGAGCGAGTGAAGCGTGCGCCCATTTCTCTTCGCTTTGGCCGCTGCGATGAGGAGTTTCACGGCGAGGTATGCGCCGTCGTCGAGATAGTAGTTCTCGGAAAGCGCGCCATGCCCCGAGGTCTCGATGGCAAGCGGTGATACCGTTCCTTCTTCGTTGAGGCGCATGCATTCGTTGATGACGTTCTTGTAGCCGCGCTTGAAGCGATGGTGACGGAGGTGAAGCTCGTTTTCCAGAAAGTCGGTCAGCTCGTCGGAAGTGATCGAATCCGTGACGATCGTCGACTTCGGATAGTCGGGCGCTAGGATGGCCGCCATCATGGCGATGAGCGCATTGCGGTTGATTTCCTCGCCCGTGGGCAGGACGGCGCTCATGCGGTCGACATCGGTATCAAAGATCAGGCCGAGATCGGCGTGATTTTCGAGGACGGCTTCCTTGATGGCGGCCATCGCTTCGCGGTTCTCGGGGTTCGGGATATGGTTCGGGAACATGCCGTCCGGCTCTAAGTAGCGGCTGCCCGTAGTGTCTGCTCCCAGCGGGGCGAGCACCTTCGTGGCAAAGAAGCCGCCGCTGCCGTTGCCGGCGTCGACCGCGATGCGCATGCCGGCAAGAGGTTTCTCCTCGGGCGCGGCGGAAAGCCCCTCGCGAATCTTCTTCTGCAGATGAGCGGCATAGACGGAGATGAGGTCAAACTTCTCAGCTTCTTTTTCGTCTCCTTGAACCAAGGGATTCTTCGAGGCGTAGGAAAGAACCTGCTTGATGTCGCTCGCTTCGAGTCCGCCATTTTTTGTGAAGAACTTCATGCCGTTTCGGTTGTAGGGCAGATGGCTCGCCGTGATCATGATGGAGCCGTCGGCCCTTGTTTCATCGAAGAGGATGGACATGAACATCGCGGGCGTGGACGAAAGGCCGCAGTCGAGCGCTCGGACGCCGCGGGAAAGAAGAGCGGCGAGTATGGCACGCTTCAGGCAGGGAGCGGAAATGCGCGAGTCGTGTCCGACGGCGATCGTCATTTCCTGCGCTTTCCTGCCGATCTTCTCTTCAAAGAAATCTACGAAGCCGTTCGCGATGCGGCCTGCGGCCTCTTCCGTCAGATTGACGGGCTCGTCGGCGACGCCGGATACGGCAACGCCGCGCACGTCGCTGCCGTTCTGCAATTTCATCCATTGTTTTTCCGCAATCATGGCAATCCCCCCATGGTGCATTCCATTTTCTTCAGGGTATATTATACCATATTTTTAGAATAATTTGCGTTTTTTATTCTGTCATTTATCATTCGTACCAAAAAATTCTTCTTCAGCCGCTATGCAAAGAGCATGATAAATCGGCAGGTGAAGTTCCTGTATGCGGTATGTTTCCTTGTCGGGAACGGCGAGAAGAATGTCGGTCAGAGCGCGCAGCTTGCCGCCGCCCATGCCCGTCAGAGAGATGACGGAGATGCTGAAAGCGCGCGCGACCTGCGCGGCATAGAGAACATTCTGCGAATTGCCCGACGTGCTGATGGCGAGAAGGACGTCGCCCTCCCTGCCAAGACCGAATACCTGCTGGGCGAAGACGAGATCGGGCGCCTGATCGTTGGCAAACGCCGTGCCGAGGGCAATTTGGTTGACGAGGGAAAGAGCGGGCAGGGCTTCCTGCAGGTTCTCGATGAGGTACGCCGCATCTTCGGGGCAGGCGTCCATGAGCTTCTGCCTCTTTTCCTCGCCCAGGTGGCGCGGCAGCAGGAAGCCCTTCATCAGCTCTCCCGTGATATGCTCGGCGTCGGCTGCGCTGCCGCCGTTGCCGCAGATGAGCAGTTTGCCGCCTTTTCTGTAGCAGTTGACAATCGTTTCGACAGCGGCTTTCAGCGGCTCTTCCATGGGAGCAAGTACAGGATAGCGCTCGATCAGATGGTCGATCGTGGCAAGTGTCGTTTCTTTGGCCATATTTATACCCCTCCTCTATGCGTTTTTCTTCTTGTGGAAATGCTTCCAGCCGATTCGTGCAAGGAAAACGGCGGCGACGAGCAGGGCGATTCTCCAGGCGGCCTTGAAAATGTTGTCGCTCACGCTTTCTGTCGCGTCTGCCGCCTTGTCCTCACTGTCGTCTCGTGCCGCCTCCTGATAGCGCTTCGTCGGCGTAGGGCACGATGCTGCGTGTGCGACGGAGACCGTGGAAATACATGCTGTGTTTGCGCCCGCAACAAAGATAGGAGCCATGCCGCCGGCAAAAGCTCCCATCATGAGTGCAGCAATGATTTTTTTTCGGTAAGGAATAAAATGCATAATTCTCTCTTCTTTTCTAGAGGAGCGCTGAAATATCAATGCGCATCCCTTGCATAAGCAAAAACTGTAAAAGACAAACTTCAAGAGAGCCTCAAGGCTTGAATTTTTCCTGGTCGAGCACCTTTTGCAGGGTACGAACCAGAAAGAGATGCGTCTCATAGTCGAGATCGTTCGCATCATAGAGCATGCGCTTCTTGAGGGCGTCGATCTGCTTTTGCAGTTTTTGCCGCGTCTCATCCGTCAGACTCATGCGTTGTGTCCGTTTTCTTCCAACATCATCTGTTGTTGGGCACGACTATCCCAGCCCTCTTCCTGCAGCTTTTCGGGCGCAGGGGAGAGCCTGTCGAGGATTTCCTGAGTCTCCGGATCCATCTCATCAAAATCCGCTTTATTCATTTTGACCAGCCACCTTTATACTTCATATTCTACTCGTGAAACCCCAAGAGGTCAAGCCCAAAGGGCGCAGGCTGATTGGCTAGGTTTTTGTAAGGACGCAGGGCCAATCGGATATGAAGGAAGCGCTGATAAAATGAGGTCGCCCAGATTTGCACAGATGCGCTGTATCTATCGAGGAGACAAACCGCAGGCGTAGCGGTGCTACGTCGAGGATTTGTCGACGACGAGAGGACAGCGCAGATGTGTGAAGATGGGCGGCTGAATTTATCAGTGATTCCTGAACAGCGGTTGACGGCTTCTGCCTGTCTATGCTACAATCAAAGAACGCAATGGGCGTTTTCTATGCTGCTCTTTTGAGAAGCCTTTTCCAGTTCGGAGCGCGGCGCTTTGGTCTTGCGCAATGGAGTCTCGTGAACCCCGTCAGGTCCGGAAGGAAGCAGCGGTAAGCGAATCGCTTCATGTGCCGCGAGGGCGCCTGGGGGTCGCGCCCCGAAGTGGAAAAGGAGTATTTGCTGCTGTGCGGAGTTTCGGCTTGGTGCGGCAGCTTTTTTCTATGGATTCGTTTGCAATTTTCTATGCGTTCAAGGAGGGACGATATGGCGTACATCGCGCTCTACCGCCAATGGCGGCCGGGGAGCTTCAAGGATCTCGTGGGGCAGACGGCCGTATCGAGGACGCTTTCCCATGCGATTTCCGCAGGACGCATCGCCCATGCCTACCTCTTTTCTGGCCCGCGCGGCACGGGCAAGACGAGCACGGCGAAGATTCTCGCGAAGTCGCTGAATTGTGAGAAGGGGCCGACGCCCGAGCCTTGCGGCGTCTGTAAAAATTGCACGAAGATCGCCGACGGCACGGCGCTCGACGTCTTTGAGATCGACGCGGCGTCGAACCGCGGCATCGACGAGATGCGGGACTTGCGCGAGAAGGTGAAATTCACGCCCGCCGAAGGGCGCTACAAGGTCTACATCATCGACGAAGTGCACATGCTGACGACGGAGGCATTCAATGCGCTTTTGAAGACGCTCGAAGAGCCGCCCGCCCATGTCGTCTTCATCCTCGCGACGACAGAGCCGCACAAGGTGCCGGCAACGATCCAGTCGCGCTGCCAGCGCTTCGACTTTCGGCGCATCACGGTCGAGGAGATCGAAGCGAGGCTCGCCTATGTGGCACGGGAGATGAAGATCCCGTGCGAGAAGGAAGCGCTTCGCCTCATCGCGCGGCAGGCGGACGGCGGCATGAGGGACGCGCTGTCGCTGCTTGACCAGTGCGCGAGCTTGGACGGCGATACATTGACGGCGGCATGTGTCGAGGAGAATCTCGGCCTCATTGGACATGAGCCGATCTATCGCCTGACGAAGTCGATCGGCGAGCGCGCGAAGGGCGAGGTCTTGGAAACGATCGCGGAGCTTCTCGCGCTCGGTAAAGATCCGATGCAGCTTTTGGCGGAATTGACGCTTCATCTGCGAAGCCTCATGATCTACGAGGCGGCGGGCGCTATTGCGGCTCTCAATCTCGTGGACGACACCGGAGCTGCGCTCGAAGAGCAGAAAGCGCTTTTCACGCAGGCGCAGATCATGGCGATGATCGCGCGTCTGCACGAGGCGATGGCGGAGCTTCGCTGGACGCCGCAGCCGCGCATCACGCTTGAGGTCGCGCTGCTTTCGCTCTGCCGTGAGAATGTGGAAGATGGCGCAGAAGGTGCACCAGCACCCACCCACCCCGCAGCGCCCGCCCCCGCCGAAGTGGCGCGCGTCGCCCGCCTTGAGGCGGAGCTTGCCGTCCTCAAGGCGCAGCTTTCGGCGCAGCCTGCGAGAGCAGCCGCGCCTGCAGCATCTCCTCTTCCAACCGCGAGAAGACGGGCGGCAAGTCGCACGAACGAAGCGGCTTCTTCCGGCACGCCGGCACGCAATAGCGCACCGCTTGCCTCTTCCGCTCCTGCCGCACAGGCCACGCCGAATCCCGAGGGAGAGAAGATCTACGCCGAACTTCTCTCCCGCCTGCAGGAGAAGCAGCGCATCTCCGTTCTCGCTTGCCTCAAGGGCGCATCTTTCTTGTCAAGCGGCGCGGGCACGTTTCGCCTGCATTTTTCAAGTCCTTTGCTCGCGCGGCGCACAATGCGCGACGACTACCGAAAGATCATCGAAGAATTGCTCGCCGAGATCGCAGGCACACCGCTTGCAATCTCGTGCGAAGCGCAAGCTGTGCCGCCTGCCGCGCCGCCTCCTGCGCCGAAGAAAAAGCCGCCGTTGGCGGCGCTCGACGAGATCGAGCCGCGAGGGCTTTCACCGAAACCGCTGGAGATCGACGAGAACGAGCTTTCGCCCGAAGAGCGAAGTCGTCTGCAAAATGCCGTTTCGCTCCTCGGCGGACATCTCGTCGACCTGCCCGAAGAGCAGCGCATCGCCGCCCTCGCCGCGAGCGGCAAGGCAGTCGCTAAGTCCGTGGCCGAGACGGCAGAAGGCGAGGACGCGCCGCCGCTCGATGACGCGCCGGTGTTTGATGACATTTCGCTGCCCGATGATGCGCCGGTGCCCGATGACGTGCCGCCGCCGGATGATGGCGATGCGCCGCCGCCGCAGGAAAACAGTTGACCTAAGAGCCGCTTTGCGGCTATAATCGAAGGAAAAGCGCAGGCGAAGCGCCTGCTTTTGAAAGGAGAAACGCAATGTTTGGTGGAATGGGAAACATGGGCAATATGCAGGGTATGATGAAGAAGGTGCAGAAGCTTCAAAATGACATGAAGAAGATGCAGGAGGAGCTGAAGAAGAAGACCGTCGAGGTGTCGGCGGGCGGCGGCGCTGTCAAGATCGTCATGAACGGCGAGAAGGAAGTGCAGTCGCTTCATATCGATCCCGCTGCCGTCGATCCCGAGGATGTCGAGATGCTGCAGGATCTCCTCTCGGCTGCCTTCAACGAGTCGGTCAAGAAGGTCGACGACATGATGGCGGGCGAGATGGGCAAGCTCACGGGCGGCCTCGGCCTTCCTCCGGGCATGTTCTGAGATGCAGTACATCGCACCGCTGGCAAAACTCATTGAACACTTTCGCGCACTGCCGGGCATTGGCTCCAAGACGGCAGTGCGTCTTGCTTATCACGTCCTCGACATGGATGCAGCGAAGGCGCGGGCGCTCGCTGAGGCGATCGTCGAAGCGCGGGAGAAGATCGGCTTTTGCAGCGTCTGCTGCAACCTCTCAGACCAAGATCCATGCGCGATCTGCGCGTCGGAAAAGCGCGACCGCTCGAAGATCTGCGTTGTCGAGCAGCCGCAGGACGTCGCCGCCGTCGAGCGCATGAAAGACTACAAGGGTCTTTACCATGTGCTGCACGGCTCGCTTTCGCCGCTCTCGGGCGTAGGCCCTGAGAACCTTCGCGTGAAGGAGCTTCTGCATCGGCTGGAAGGAGAGGCGGGCGCTGAGGTGCAGGAGATCATCATGGCGACGAATCCCACGGTCGAGGGCGAGGCTACGGCGATGTACCTCGCGCGGCTCTTGAAGCCCGCAGGACTCAAGGTCACGCGCATCGCGCACGGCCTGCCCATCGGCGGCGATCTCGAATACGCTGACGAAGTCACGCTCGCCAAGGCGCTCGAAAACAGAAAGGAAATCTAAATATGCTCGAAATCATCGCATCGCTCGCCGTCGGCATTCTGCTTCTTTCTATTGCGGCGAAGCTCCTAGACTTGCCCTTGCGCCTTTTGAAGAAATTCATCGTCAACAGCGTTATCGGTGCGGTGCTGCTCTCCATCGTCAAGCTTCTGGGCTTTCATGTGACGATCAACATCTTCACGTCGCTCGCTGCAGGAATCTTCGGCGTCCCCGGCGTGCTCATGGTGCTCGCGTGGAGCTATTTGTAAGAAAAAGTACATTGGGCAGACGGCGCTGCTGGGTGTATTCGTGTTTTCTAAACATCTTGAAACAATGAAGAAGGCAAGACATTGAACGAAGAAAAAGCAAGGAATGTGGAAACGCTCTGGACGGCGGAATTCATCGGCATGAGCGCCACGAATTTTTTTCACCTCATGGCACAGTACATCCTCATCGTCGGACTGCCCATCTACATCATGAACGAGATGAAGGGCGGCGAGCTGGAAGCGGGGCTTGCCATGACCTTCTTCCAGATCGGCGCCGTCTCCTCGCGCCCGTTTGCCGGCCGGCTCATCGACAGCCTGCATAAGGGCAGACTGCTCCTTGGCGCGACGCTCGCCTTCTTCGCCATCATGCTCGCCTTCTGCTTCGCGCATACGGAAGAAGCGCTCTACACGCTGCGCCTTCTGCAAGGCATCGAATTTGCGCTCGGCACGACGGCGGCGGCCACCTTGGCGGCGCTCGTCCTTCCCGCGGCGAAGAAGGGAACGGGCATCGGCTACTTCGCGCTCTCGACGAATCTCGCGATGGTTGTCGGGCCTCTTACAGGCCTCCTCATCATACGCTCCTTCGGCATGATGGCACTCTTCGTCTTCCTTGCGGCGAGCGCCCTTTTCACGCTCTGGCTCGCAAACCGCAGGAAGCTTCCCGATGAGATTGTTGTGCCAAAAGAGAAAACTGGTCGGGGATTCTCCCTCGTCGAGCGGCAGGCGCTTCCTGCGGCTCTCATTGGCGGACTCATGTTCTTCGCTTACGGCGGCGTCCTGACCTTCATCCCGCTCTATGCGCGCACGCTCGGCATGGAAGAGGACGTCAGCGCCTTCTTTGTCATATTCGCGCTCATCATCGTCGTGACGCGCCCCTTCATCGGCCGCATCTTCGATCAGCGCGGTGCCGACTATACGGTTTATCCGGGACTTCTCCTCTTCTTCCTCGGTTTCCTGTGCTTTGCCGCAGCCGAGTCATCTGCGGCCTTTCTCGCTTCCGCCGCGATTCTAGGCGCGGGCTTCGGCTCTGCAAGCCCCGCCTTGCAGACGCTCGCCGTCGCGAGCGTCGCGCCCGCGCGTGCGGGACTTGCGACGGCGACCTACTTCTGGGCGCTCGACATCAGCGTCGGCCTTGCTGCCGCGACCTTGGGACTCGTCGCCGCCCATTTCGGCTATGCGGCGCTCTACGGTCTCCTCTGCCCTGCCGTCCTCGTCCTCGCCGTCCTCTTCTATACGATTTGGCGCAGGAGACGATAGGATTTTTTCCTTTTGCGACGAATACAAAGATTTAGGATATTTCGTCAATATAAAGGAGGCGCGTCATGTTTCACAAAAAGAAATTTTTCATTCTTCTTCTCCTCGTCATCTCCGTCATGGCGAGCGGCTGCTTTCGCATCAGCAGCGATACCGCCATCCACAAGGATGGAAGCGTGGATATAAAAAACACGATGGTCGGCGTGCCTCTTCTTGCAGAGCAGATCCAAGAAGCGCGTGAATCGGCAAAGAAGAATCATCCGAACGCTTCGCTCAAGGACGTTCAGGACGGCAATATGTCCGGGATCGAGGAAACGACGCATTACAAGACGATCGACGAGATGGCGAAGGCCGATGGCAATATGTTCAAGACCGTTGAGGGCAAGGCGAAGGGCGTGCAGCAAAGGAAGGGCTGGCTCTACGATACCTATGCGGTCGATGTGCTCTTTGAAGGAAAGAAGGACACGCAGGCAAATATGGATCAGGATGAGCGCGCCATGATGCAGGCGATGCTCTCCTCCGTGCGTGCCGACGTTTCCCTGTCGCTTCCCTATGCGGCGGAGAGTCACAACGCAGACAAGGTCACGGACGGCGGAACGACCTTGGTCTGGGATCTCGCTTCTACCTTGATGAATGGAGGCGACAAGTCCATACAGGCGACGTTTCTCATCTGGAATATGACGCATATCTACATCACGATTGGCATCGCTGTTGTACTCACGCTTGTTTTCTTGGGCTGCTTGATCGGCGGCTTTTTCTGCCGCAAGGGATCGCCGCTTCAATTCAGTGTCTTCGGATTGGGACTCATCGCCCTTCTCGCGCTTCTGGGCATTGGCGGATTTTCTCTCTATTCCGTCACGAATCTGCCTGCGCTGAAGGATCAGGACATCGTATCTGCAACGGCCGCCAAGTCTTCCATCAATCAGCTGCAGGATGCACTCGGCTCTTCCGCGAACGATCAGGCATTGTCCAAGGCGAAGAAGGGCGCCCTGTCGAATTCTTCTTCTGCCAAGACGAAGGCACAGACGCCGGCCGCTCCGAATCCTGCGCCCGCGTCCTCTGGTTCTCAGGATGCTGTTCGGACATTCGAAAACTTTCATCGCAATATCACGAATCGCAATCTGCGCGCCGCTTACAATACATTGGGTTCTGAGATGCAGTCGCAAATGACCTACGAGGGATGGGCGCCGGGCTTCAATACGACGGTCAGCAGCACGCCGCTCAACGTCGAAGTGCAGAGCGCCACGCAGGATCGTGTCGCCGTGACCTATACGCTGCGTGCAGTCGACAACCCCGGCGGCACGCGCTATTTCAACGGCAGAGCCGTTCTCACCAGACACGGTTCGGTCTGGAAGATCGACGAGATCGTCAACAAGCCGAAGTGATGTAATCTACAAAAAAGGAAAAGGCTGTGCAAAAGTCGAAGCCATCGACTTTTGCACAGCCTTTTCCCATGTATGTGATTTTACTATGAAAGTCCAAGAAGTCAAGCCCGAAGGGCGCAAACTGATTGGGTAACTTCATTAAGTGCGCGTAGTTTATATTCTCTTTACATCGGCGAAGCAGAGCTTTGGCACATGGTTGATGAGGTTCCATTCATGCGCCTTTCGATAGAACAATTCCAGACCTTCAAGATGCTCGTCCTTCAAATCCCAACGGATGACCTGCAGGTATTCTTCAAGCTGCTGGAAGGTGAAGTCCTTCTCTTCACGCACGGATTCGATCGTTGCGTACTTGTTGGCGACTCCTTCCGCCATGCCTCGGACGAGACGCTCGTAGACGAGCTGCAGCTTTTCGGGCGATTCCCTCGCGAAGGTGCGGTTCGCTGTCCAAAGAGAATAGACCATGCCGAGTCCCGTGAGCTTGTGCCACTCGGCGCCGAGATCGTAGTAGTGGAGATCCTCGCGGCGGTGGTGGTAGAGCCAGAGCGCGTCGTCGCCGATGAAGAGCGAGCCTGCCGCGTCGTCGGGCACAGGGTTCTGTGGCACGATGTGGCGCACATAGTAGTTGGGGCTTGCGTCGTATCCTTCCTTGAGGATGATCTTCAAGAGGCAGTGGCTCGTCGCCGATTTCGCCGTGAGGATGATGCGGTCATCCTTGATTTCTTCCAGAGGCTTTTTCGTCACGAGGAGGATGCTCGTGACCTCCTTGTCCGTGCGCACGCAGATGTCGGGCAGGATCACAAGGCTTTCGTCGCCCTGTGCATAGATGATGGATGATATGCCGCTCACATCGAGCCTGCCCGCCAGAAGTTCGCGGTTCAGCTCCGCCGGCACGCCCGGCACGAGGTGCAGCCCTCGATTTCCACCGTGCGCGAAGCTCCAGGTGAGAGGCAGGATATTGAGAAAATGGATGTGCCCGACCCTTGGCTCTGCCATAAACGTCTCCTTTCGGAAGAATGAAAAGATTCAGCGCTTCCTTACATATACTCCCACATGTGAAGCAAAGGACCGCGCCCTTTGCCAATATCGAGTCCTGCGCGGATGGCGCCCGTGATGTACGCCTTGGCGTCCTCGACGGCAATCGTCAGGGGTTTTCCCTCTGCAAGGCCGCAGGCGATTGCCGTCGAGAGCGCACAGCCCGTGCCATGCGTATTCTCGTTGTCGATGCGCGTCTGCTTGTACCAACGCGCCTTGCCGTCTGCATAAAGCAGATCGTCGGCGCTCTCTACGAGGTGGCCACCCTTGATGAGCACGGCGATCGGAAACCTCTCGGTCAGGACTTTGGCGGCCTTGAGCATGGAATCTTCGTCGGTGATGGCGACGCCCGTGATGGCTGCAGCCTCGGGCAAATTCGGCGTGACGATGTCGACGAGCGGCAGAAGCTCGTCGACCATCGCGAAGAGCGTGTCGCTCGTGATCAGATCGCAGCCGCTCGTCGAGGCGATGACGGGATCGAGCACGATGTTCTTCGCGTCCTTTTCCCTCAGTTTCTCGGCGATCGTACGCACGATTGCGTCGTTTGCCACCATGCCGACCTTGACGGCGTCGGGGCGGATGTCATCGTAGATAGCGTCAAGCTGCGCCGCGATGAAGTCTGGAGGAATGACGAAGGTATCGCGGATTCCCGTCGTATTCTGCACGGTGAGTGCCGTCGAGATGTTCATCGCGTACATCTTGTGTGCCGTGATGGTCTTGATGTCCGCCTGTATGCCTGCGCCACCGCTCGGATCCGAGCCTGCGATCGTCAGAACCTTTCGGATGTCCTTCATGCTGCATTCCTCCCAAAGAAAGACCGAATGGATGGAGTCTTCCAAAGATACTCATATATTATCTGTCTATAGTATACCATAAAGATTAAGGTTCTTGCCATAAATCGTACAGGGCGATCATGTTCCTGAGGCGTCGCTTCTCCTCGCTCGTCAGCGTATGGCTGATGGATTTTCCCTCCGCCTTCGACCAGTAGATGAAACGCGCTGTGCGGGCATTTGACGCACGGCGAAGGATAAAAGACCCCTCTTCGCCCAAGGCGATCTGGGAGCGTTCCGTCAGAAACTCGACGTCCTTGTCGAGATGGTCGCGTCGTTTCTTTTCCTCGATCTCCCAAGTGCGTCGCTCTCCGTCCGCCTCGATGGCGAAATGGTCGCCGAAGATCCAGCCGCGCATGCTGCTTTCGTGCATCGAATAGTAGTAAAGGATGTTGCAGCGAAACGTCGAGTCCCGACTGTGTCCGAGGAGCGGCTGGACGTAGAGGCCTCCTGCGAGCTTCTTTTCCTCGGGATAGCTGTACCACGTATAGGCTCCCGAGTCTGTGCGTTCCATGCCCTCCTTGAGCTTTTCGATGCGAGCCTCACGCTCTTTTCTTCGCGCCTCTTCGGCAAGACGTTCTGCCTCGCGTGCTTCGCGCTGCGCCGCTTCCTGTTCTCTTTCTTCAGGCGAAAGCGTTTCCTCTTCGAGGAGTGCGAGCGCTGACTGCGTTTCATCGCGGTGCGTGCTGCTGTAATAGAGCATCGCACCCGTAAAGAGGGCGACGAGCACGCAGAACAAGATCGCATAGCGGACAATTCTCACGCTGCTGACTCCTTTTCACAAGGTGATTTTCCTTGACTTGTTGATTCTTTCTATTATACACGGAATCCGCTTCATTTGCACAAAAAAATTGTGCAGTTTATCCCGTGCATACTTGACAATAGGTCTATGGAATTATATGATACTCGTGTAACTTCATATCGCAAATTTGCTGAATCTATATAGCATCTGTGATTTTTGGAATAAAGTGCTCTTTGATTTTTATCGAAAAGAAAGGAATGATACGCCTTGAAGCAATTCTCCTTCTTGCTTTATAAGGAAGAGGATCTTGCTCTGTGTTTGCAGGAGGCAAAGGATGTTGTCGCCTCCATGGCGCACATTTCCGATCTTCTCGTGACGCTTTTCGCCTCGGAACTTTCCGTTCATACGATGGAGGATTTCGAACGAGCGACAAGGAAAATTTTCCCTCAGGCGAAAGTCGTGGGGCTTGCGGCGGAATGCGGCTTTGCCAAAGGCAAGATGTGGAGCGGCGAGGACGATTTGCCCGATGCGGCGAGCGCCGTCGTCACCTTTACTTTTTTCTCCTCTTCACGTGTCATTCCCCTGGCGTTCGATGAGCAGTCCGACATATCGGCTGCGGCGAAGGGACTTGTTCAGACGATCTCGCAGGAAAAAGCGACGAAGGCTGTCGGTCTGTTCTTCGCGGCGCAGGTGCCGGGCATCATGAATCTTCTGGACGCCCTTTCGGATGTGGATGAGGAGATCGTGCTCTTCGGTGGGCTTCTTTCCGATCAGATGGACGAGAGACGCATCACGATCGATCTCGCGGGACACAGGATGTCGCGCGGCTTTCTTGCCGTCGTCTTTGTCGGCGAG
The DNA here is from genome assembly GCF_026015965.1 of Selenomonas sputigena. Taxonomy (NCBI): domain Bacteria; kingdom Bacillati; phylum Bacillota; class Negativicutes; order Selenomonadales; family Selenomonadaceae; genus Selenomonas; species Selenomonas sputigena. The sequence goes on from NZ_CP110383.1 coordinate 2,285,583, forward strand.
GAGCTTCACGCCAAGGCACAGATTTCATTCGGCTGGAAGCCCTTCGGCCCTGAAGTGCAGATTACGCGCATGGCAGATGAGCGCACGATCGTCGAACTCGACGAAAAGCCCGCGAGTGAATTCTTCTCCCACTATCTTGGCATACGCCATTGCTGGGAATCGCTTGCGAGCGTCGAGACCTTCCCCATGTGCCTGAAACGAAACGGCGCGACGCTGGCACGCCGCCTCATGGACATTCATGCCGACGGCTGCGTCTATGTCAGCGCCGACCTTCGAGAGGGAGAGCGTCTGCGCATCGCGTCGGGCGATCCCATCGCCATCATCAGCGAAGCGCAGAGGACGCATGCGGAACTTTGCGAATTCTCGCCCGAAGCCGTCTTCATCGTCAACTGCATGGGGCATTACGTCATGCTGCAGAAGAATAATATTTACGAATATGCTGCTATCTCGCGTGCCGTGCCCACGCATGGATTCTATTCCTACGCGGAGTTTTTCCGCAGCAGGGGCAAGTTCATGAAGACGAACCTCATGATGGTCAGTGTCGGCTTCCGTGAGGGTGAGCCGAAAGAAACGTCGATCTACAAGCCTGTGTCGCCGCAGTTCGGCGAGCAGACTTCGATCATTGCCCACCTCGTACACTTCGTTGACGCCATGACGAAAGAGTGGGAGTCGGCGCACAGCAAGCTCGTCGTCCTCGCCGAGCGCGATGCGCTCACGGGTCTGATGAACCGTCGCGCTATGGAGCGCTCTTTCAAGGACATCCTGCACGATGCGCTCGCCTCGGATATTCCGTTTGCCGTCATGATGCTCGATATGGACGACTTCAAGGGCATCAATGATACCTTTGGTCATGCCATGGGCGACGAGGCGCTCGTGGCGCTCGCCGACATCCTGCGCTCGTCCGTGCGCAGCGTGGACATCGTGTCGCGCTGGGGCGGAGACGAGTTCTTCGTCATCCTGACGCATGCCAACCGTGCAGCAGCCGAGCGCGTGGTCGAGCGAATCCATCGCGGCGCGTCTTCCCTCTCCCTCTTGATGCCCGACAAAAGATCCGTCGGCTTGAGCATTGGCGTGACGCTCTCAAGTGCGCACGATACGCCGGAAAGCGTCTTTCAGCGTGCCGATGCGGCTCTCTACGAATCGAAGCGAACGACGGGCAAGAACAAGGTCACCTTTCGCTGAAATCCATCGCAGTCGACATCATATCGGATACGCGGCTCCCCAGATTGATTGTCTGGGGAGTTTTTGTTGTCCAGTTTTCGTGACAGCGGACGTTTTTCGCTGTATAATATCTTCCATACCACTTCTGGGTGTTGCGAATAAATTTTTCAGCGCTCAAATTCTTTGCAAGGGAAGAAAAATATCATGGATCTCTTTCGCAGGAAAAGCATCGACGAGCTGCAGGCTGCGGCTGCGGCCTCGGGCATGCTCAAGAATCTTGCCGCCGTCGACCTCCTGATGCTCGGCATCGGCGCTGTCATCGGCACGGGCATCTTCGTGCTCACGGGCGTCGCTGCCGCCAAGTACGCAGGGCCTGCCGTGCCGCTTTCGTTTATCCTCTCGGGACTTACATGTGCGCTCGCGGGTCTCGCCTACGCGGAGTTTGCCTCCATCGTGCCCGCTTCGGGAAGCGCTTACACCTACGCCTATGCGTCCTTAGGTGAGTTCATCGCCTTCATCGTCGGCTGGAATCTCATTCTCGAATACACGGTGACGTCGAGCGCCGTCGCTGTTGGCTGGTCGGGCTACGTCGTCGGACTCTTCGCCTCGGCGGGACTCGTACTGCCGCATGAACTCGTCGTCGCGCCAGCAGAAGGCGGCATCTTCAACCTGCCCGCCGTCCTCATCACGCTCTTTTTGTCGTTTCTCCTCGTGCGCGGTACGAAGGAGAGCGTCAAGCTCAACCGCATCCTTGTCTTCGTCAAGCTCGCTGCGATCTTCCTCTTCCTCGTGCTCGCTGCACCGCATGTCGACGCCACGAATTGGGAGCCGTTTTTGCCGTTCGGCTACAGCGGCGTCGTCTCGGGCGCGGCCATCGTCTTCTTCGCCTACATCGGCTTCGATGCCGTCGCGACGACGGCGGAAGAGTGCCGCAACGCCGCAAGGGATCTGCCCGTTGGCATCATCGGATCGCTCTTTATCTGTACGCTGCTCTATGCCGTCGTCGCCGCCGTCCTCACGGGCGTCGTGCCGTATTCGATGCTCGACACGGCGGAGCCTGTCGCCTTCGCACTGCGCCACATCGGCTACAACGTCGGCTCCGCCATCGTCGCCGTCGGCGCGATCTGCGGCATCACGACGGTGCTGCTCGTGCTCCTCTACGGCCAGTCGCGCATCTTCTTCGCGATGAGCCGCGACGGCATGGTGCCGGCGAACGTCTGTAAGATCCATCGTCGCTTTCATACGCCGTACCGCGTGACGATCCTCGGCGCGATCTTCGTCTCCGTCATCGCGGGCGTCTTCCCCATCGGCATGATCGCAGAGATGGCGAACATCGGCACGCTCTCCGCCTTCCTCATCGCCTCCATCGGCGTCATGGTACTCCGAAAGACGGAGCCTGACCTCAAGCGCAATTTCAAATGCCCCGCCGTCTGGCTCATCGCGCCGCTCGCTGTCGTCTCGTGCGGTTACCTCATGGCAAATCTGCCGCTCGCCACATGGCATCGTTTCGGCTTCTGGATTCTCTTCGGTCTTTGCGTCTACTTCGGCTACAGCCGCGCCCACAGCGTCATCGGCCGCCGCGCGGCGGAAGAAGCGGCAAGGTCAGGGAAGCGATGAACCGCCTTGCAAAACGGGAGGACTTGCTCTTATAGGAATAAGGAGAAGATTGCTAAAAATATAATTCCCATTGATTTTCTATAATAAAGGTATTATGATGGAAACATCACTGGAAAATTAGGAGGAGGATTTCTTATGGCAAATGCAAAAAATCGGCCGCCGTTCCGTTACGATATCGTGGGCAGCTTCCTGCGGCCTGAAGCGCTGAAGGAAAAGCGTGAGGCGTTCACTGCCGGAAAAGCTGCGGCGGAGGAGCTGAAAGAAGCTGAAGATACGGCGATCCGCGATCTCGTGGCGAAGGAGAAGGAAGTCGGACTCAAGGCGGTGACGGACGGTGAATTCCGCCGTCGCTACTGGCATCTCGACTTTCTCGCCGCCTTGGGGGGCATCGAAGAAGTCGGAGCAGAGCATTGGTCCGTGGCGTTCAAGGGCGCACAGCCGAAGGCGGCGACGGTGAAGATCGTGGACAAGGTGGACTTCGGCGATCATCCGTTTATCGAGCACTTCCGCTATCTGCAGTCTCTTGCGGGCGACACGCTCGCGAAGATGACGATCCCTTCGCCGAGCATGCTGCATCTCATCTGCTGTGTGCGTGCGACGGACTATGTGCCGATCGAGCGCTATGAGGATGAAGCGCGTCTCTTTGAAGACATTGCGCTCGCCTATCAGAAGGCCGTTCGCGCCTTCTACGAGGCAGGATGCCGCTATCTCCAGCTCGACGACACGTCGTGGGGCGAGTTCTGTGATCCCGAGAAGCGCAAGGCATACGAGGCGCGCGGTTTCGATCTCGACAAGATTGAGCGCGCCTATGTGACGATGATCAATCGCGTGCTGGAAGCGAAGCCTGCGGACATGACGATCACGATGCACATCTGCCGTGGCAACTTCCGCTCGACATGGTTCTCCTCGGGCGGCTATGATCCTGTCGCCGAAATCCTCTTCGGCGGCTGCCATGTCGACGGCTTCTTCCTCGAATACGATTCCGACCGTGCCGGCGGCTTTGAACCCTTGAAGCACATCAAGGATCAGCGCGTCGTGCTCGGCCTCGTGACGTCCAAGACGGCGGATCTTGAGAACAAGGACGACATAAAGAAGCGCATCGAAGAGGCGGCAAAGTTCGTGCCGCTCGATCAGCTCTGCCTCAGCCCGCAGTGCGGCTTCTCTTCGACGGAAGAGGGTAATATCCTGACGGAGGACGATCAGTGGAAGAAACTGCGCCTGATCCGCGAGATTGCTGAGGCGGTCTGGCACTGAGAGGCCTCGGCTCGATGCATTTCGCTTGATGTTGTTCCTATGAAGATAATATGAAGATAAGAAGCGACGTCTCTCGCCTGCAGTTGACTCTCGTCAGCCGGCCGGGCATTGAAAGGGCGTCGCTTTTTTGTTTATCTATAATGAACAGAACATCCGTATGATCAAATTTTGTCGATTATAGTCGACAGAATTTACAAAATCTTATGGATTGTCGTCTATTCTTGAACATCTGATTCAGGCGCATGGCGAGGGATTTCTTCATGTAGGTTTTGGAAATATCGGTCATTCCCTCCGTCGCATCAATCAGCGCGTCAATGCGCGGTGCCGCGAGCTTGATTCTTGGGACGATCTCCAAAATCGACCGATGCAGGTCAGCCGGAGGCGTTTTCAAGATTTCATGGTAGAAGATTCGCTTTCCTTGATGGCGATAGACAGAGCACAAGTTATACTCTTCTATCTTCATCAAATTTTCATCTTTAAGTAGTAAATCCTTTCGCTCGTCCGATGATAACGGAGATAACGATGAGCCACAGTCATATACAGGCGCAGGCTTTATTCTACCTGCTGAATCTTCCAAGAGTCCCCAGTTATCCAGATGGCGATCTGGATTGCCAAGCAAGGCATCAACGACAAACATATTCCAAAAATGTTTTTTTATAGCGAATTTATTTACTGGAAAATCAAAGCGCTCGATAATTTCGTAAACATCTTCAATCGTTGTCGTATATGTTTTGTCGCTTCCTGTATCATGATGCCCAATCTTACTGAACTCTAAAAGACGATTACCATTCTGACAAAAATCTTCGCAAACAACGACGATTTTTTCTTTTCCAGTCACAGGCTCACAATATTTTGCCAAGAATGTATTTTGTGCCGGAATCTGCAAAGCTTGAAATATTTGGCAGCCGATATGCTCCGAAAACTGATTGCCTATATAGCTGACAGAGGTTTTCTTAGAACGTGGCGGTTCGGGAAATTTAACCATATAGATTTTTCCGTCAAAAAGAAGTGTCCTCTTTTTTTCAGAGCCACCATAACGATTAGGACGCCACTTCGCATGTGTCAGATCAACCATCTATCAACCCTCCGAAATATGTCAACATTTCCTCCCGTGTGCCTGATGAAATATCGCCTTCCTTCATGGCGTATTTTGTTTCAGAATAAAGATGGTGCATCGCAACAATCATTCCTATATCATTCTTTTCCTCATGCGCTCGATAAAACTCTTCCATATAGTCGCGAAGAAGTTCTTCGTAATCTTGCGGATTGTACTTATAGATTGCTTCCATGATGAATCCCTCATTTCGCCGAATCGTCCGAGTGATTCGTATGCCATTCTATATAGAATATCAAGCATTCGGAATCAAATCGTCATAATAGAAAAGTATATCATCGCGGTCTTTGGGAGACAGCATTCCTTCCTTCATCGCCTGTTTCGTGTCGTTGTACATGCGCCGCCATGCGTGTTCCATGAGGAATACGTCTCCCGCCTGCATCGCTTCGGCGAAAAGCGTCATGCTTTCTTCCAGATAGTCGACGTAATCCTTCGGATTGTATTTGATTCGCTGCTCCATTTTGCCGCTCCTTTCTTCGCGTACTTCTCTTTTTCTTATTATACCACAGACAACGAGCAACAAAACAGCAGCATCATTTGAACGGCACGACTCGGGAAGTTGTAAAATAAATTGACGTAAAGTTTCCTCTTGAAAAAAATCTTCATATCGTTGATAATGAGGAAGACACTTTTTAGGAAGCGCTGAATCTGTCCGCGCTTCTTTTACGTGAAGGGAGAATCATGATGTCTGGACAAGAACCGATCAAGCATACCTGCAGCTTCTGCAAGCGCAAAGTCACGGTGCACGATCAGTACGATATGCCGATCTTTGACCCGAACACGGGATTTGCCATCTGCAAGGACTGCGTCAAGGACATATACAATTTCATCGAGGAGCACGAGGCGGCGAGCGTCGAGAAGGAGAAGCTCGACTTTGCCGGCCAGCTCGACGAGATCTTGAAGAAGAACAAGCCGCATATCATCAAGGCGTATCTCGACGAGTACATCATCAATCAGGACCGCGCGAAGAAGATCCTCTCCGTCGCCGTCTACAACCATTACAAACGCATGAAATACGGCTACATGAACGAGGATGGCACGGACATCGAGAAGTCGAACGTCATCATGCTCGGCCCTTCGGGCTGCGGCAAGACGGCGCTCCTCTCACACCTGTCGCGCCTCCTCGACATCCCGTTTGCCGTGACGGACGCGTCGAGTCTCACGGAAGCGGGCTTCGTCGGCGCGGATGTCGAGGTCGCCGTTCGCAACCTCTACTATGCGGCGGAAAAGGATATCGAGAAGGCGGAACACGGCATCATCTATCTCGACGAGTTCGACAAGATTGCGCGAAAGTCGGGAGCGAACAACTCGATCACCGCCGATCCCGGGCACGAGGGCGTACAGCAGGCGCTCCTCAAGATGCTCGAAGGCTCCGTCGTCGAGTTCACGGCGCGCGGCCAGAGGAAGCACCCCGAAGCACCGACGATCAAGGTCGATACAAAGAACATTCTCTTCATCGTCGGCGGTGCCTTCGTCGGCATCGAGGACGTCATAGCCAAGCGTCTTAAGAAGGACGCGGCGGGCATCGGCTTCGGTGCGGAAGTAGAGGGCAAGGAGAAGGATGCGGCGAAACGCTTCGACGAGCTCATTCACAAGGTGCGCCCCGAAGATCTCATGCAGTACGGCATCATTCCCGAGATCATCGGACGTCTGCCCGTCATCTGCACGCTTGAAACGCTTTCCGAGGACGACCTCCTGCGCATTCTGACCGAGCCGAAGGACGCGCCCGTCAAGCAGTACGAAAAGCTGCTCGCTATGGACAATGTCGAGCTGATCTTCGAAGAAGACGCTCTCCGCGCCGTCGCCAAGAAGGCAATCGAGCGAAAGACGGGCGCGAGAAGCCTCAAGGGCATCATCGAGGACACGATGCTCGACGTGATGTTTGAGATCCCCAAGTCCGAAGAAAAGCGCCGCGTGACGATCACGAAGGAATGTCTTGAAGAAGGAAAAGAGCCGAAGATTGAAGTGATTGGATAGGGCGATGCGTTTTTTCGCTTGTCTGCACTGAAATCATCGGGGTTGAGAGATTCAGCCACCTCGAATCGCTTGCACACATACAATGAATATGCTACACTGAATGTGGCAGGAATGAAAGAACAACTTTCACAGCATGTACACGAAAATCCCCCCAAGTCGCCTCTTGGGGGGATTCTTCTTATGCTTATGCGATTTCCGTGCGCTTTTTTGCGCCGCGATACGATTCGGCGAGAATCTGAATCGGGTGGTAGACGACCTGCGGCATGTTGTTTTGGACGACGCCGTCCGTGATGTGCATGCGGCAGCTCGGGCAGCTCGTTGCCACGAGGTCTGCGCCCGTCGCTTTGATGTTGTTGCACTTGCGGTCGTTGATCTCACGGCTCATCTCATAGTGCGCCATGCAGAAGGAGCCGCCGGAGCCGCAGCAGCGGTCATGCTCTTTCATCTCAACGAACTCCAAGTCTGGAATGGCCTTCAAGACTTCGCGCGGCTGTTCCGTGATGCCAAGGCCGCGAACCATGTGGCACGGATCGTGCATCGTGACCTTCTTGTTGACCGGCGAGAGGTTGTCGGTGCGGAAGCCTTTCTCGATGAGCAGTTCGCTGATCTCTCGTACCTTCGCCGCCATCTTCTCGGCGCGAGGACGCCATTCGGGATCGTCTTTCAGCCATTCGGGATAGTGCTTCAAGGCTTCGACGCAAGAACCGCAGGCGCCGACGATGTAGTCGACGTCGAGAGCTTCGAAGACGCGGATCGTATTGCGTGCGAGCTGGTTCGCGAGGTCGAAGGCGCCCGATACATGAATCGGCGTGCCGCAGCAGTGCTGCTTGGACGGCAGAACGACCTCGATGTCGTTCGCCTTGAGAACGTCGATGACGGCATCGCCCATGTCCGTGTACATGTAGTTGATCGTGCAGCCCGTGAAGAAGGCGACGCGGAACTTGGGGTTCGCCACCTTGATGACCTCGGGATATTGGCTGCGCAGTGGGCGCGAGGCCAAGGGCGGGGTCGCGCGGTTCGGATCCATGCCCGGCATAGGCAGACGCGACTTCACAGCATTTTTGCCCGGCACTTCCTTGAAGGACATCCAGCCGAACATGCCGCCGAGCTTCAGCGCTGCATCGAAGAGTGGGCGGTTCTGCAGGAGACGGAAGACATTCTTCTTGATCGGGTGCAGGCCGCGCGCCTTGACAGCGGCGTTCCTGCCGCGCAGGATCAGCTCGTCAGCCGCGACGCCGCACGGACAGTTCGCCGCGCAGCTCTTGCAGTTCAGGCACATCGCCATGATGTGGTCAAATTCCGCCGAGATGGGAATCTTGCCCGAAAGATATCCCTGCATCAGAGAGATCTTGCCGCGCGCGACCATCTGCTCTTTTTTCGTCTCGCGGTAGATCGGACAGACGGCTTGGCAGTTGCCGCATTTCATGCAGTTCGCCAACGCGTCCTCGATGTCTGCGAGGAGCGATGTGTCCTGCTTGTTCAGGTCTGCCGCCGTAAACTTTTTCGTTTCTTCAGCCATAGGTCAGCACTCTCCAATCAATTTGCCCGGGTTCAGAATGAGATTCGGGTCGAGTGCGCGCTTGATCTGGCGCATGGCCTCCATGCCTTCCTTGCCGTGCTGCAGCTCCATCCAGGGCAGCTTGCCGAGGCCGATGCCGTGCTCGCCCGAGAGCGTGCCGCCGAGCTCGACCGCACCGCGGAAGATGTCGTCCATCGCCTCGTGGACGCGCTTCGTCTCCTCCTCGTCGCGCAGGTCGCAGACGATCGTCGGGTGCATGTTGCCGTCGCCTGCATGACCGAACGTGCCGATCGTGACGTTGTGATCCTTCGCCGCCTTCTTGACGATGGCGAGGAATGCCGGAATCTTGCTTCTCGGCACGGTCGCATCTTCGACGAACGTCGTCGGACGCAGCTTCGCAAGGCACGGAAGCGCCATGCGGCGAGCCGTCCAGAGCTGTTCCTTGTGCTTCGCGTCGCGGGCAAGCGTGACCTCGCGTGCGTTGTTTTCCTTCAGAACCTTCATGACCTTGTCCGCCTCGTCCTCGACGACCACAGGATGACCGTCGACCTCGATGAGGAGGATCGCGTCAGCGTCCGTCGGCAGGCCGACGTGCATGAAGTCCTCGACCGTGCGGATCGTCGCGTTGTCAAGGATTTCGAGCGTCGCAGGGATGATCTTCGCGGCGATGATGCCCGAGACGGCGCGTCCCGCATCCTCGATCGTATCGAAGATCGCGACCATGCTCTTCGTCTTCTCCGGCGCAGGAACGAGCTTCAAGAGAGCCTTCGTGACGACGCCGAGCGTGCCTTCCGAACCCGTGAAGAGCTTCGTCATGTCGTAGCCCGAGACATCCTTGACGTTCTTGCCGCCCGTATGCAGCACATCGCCGTTCGCGAGGACGACTTCGAGACCCTGCACATAGTTCTTCGTGATGCCGTACTTGAGGCCGCGCAGACCTCCCGAGTTCTCCGCGATCGTGCCGCCGAGGCTCGCCGTCTTGACCGTGCCCGGATCGGGAGGGTAGATGAGGCCGAACTGTGCGATATGGTCGTTGATGTCCTGCACGACGACGCCCGCCTCGACCTCGGCAATGAGGTTTTCGAGATCGACGTCGATGATCTTATTGAAGCGGAGCATCGAGAGGACGATGCCGCCCTTCAAAGGCGCCGTGCCCGCCGAGAGATTCGTGCCGGAACCGCGCGTGTAGACGGGGATCTTGTGCTCGTTCGCGACCTTCAAGACCTTCGAGACTTCCTCCGTCGTGCCGGGGCTGACGACGACGTCCGGCATGTAGATGTGGCCTGGCGTAGCATCATAGGCGTAGGAGTAAAGTTCCTCTTCTTTCGACTGAACATTATCCGCGCCGACGATCTTCGTCATTTCTTCTACCAGCTGCTGCTTTTCCATTTAGTGTGCACCTCTTTCATGATGGTGTTAGTCATAGATAAAAACTATAGGGAGATAAACTTCCTATAATCTAAGTATCGCACATTTTTCGTATTTGTCAATGGAAAATTGCGACTTTTTTCGATAATTCCGATGGTTTTTCTATGAACGATTGGCTTTAAAAGTCATTCCGCATATTTCTGCATTTACAAATAGAGGCGCATGGTATATATTTATTGTTGACTTGACCAAGGAAGCAGTATGAAGGATTCGGAGTTGAAACGTTCCCCCCGCGCGTCATGATGGACAGTAAGTCAAGACGGGCACGCTTGAAGCTATCATGAAACAAGCTGGATTGAAATGAAGAGGAGGTGGTGTCATGCGTCATCATGGCGACAAGATTGCGTACTTTCTCATCGCCTTGGCCGTCTGCCTCATCCTCATGGCGCTGTCGACGTACAAGACAACGCGCATGGCGAACACGATCCTCTATACTTCCGTCGCCATCTCGCTTCTTGCGGAGAACGTCCCGAAGGTCGTGGAGATTCCGCTGCATTACGCATATCCTGTGAAGTGCATCGAGTACTTCATGTTCTTCCTCGCCGTCCTCTGCTTCATCACGGTTCTTCTGCGCCATCTTCATCTGTTTTAGGCAGAAGGGTCGATTCATCCATAAGGATTTGCTGTATAAGGCTTGCTGATGAATCACATGCCGGCTTGCCTACAAAATCAAGCGCCTGCGATTTTGTGGGCGTTATGGAACAATCTGCTGAGGTATGCTATATTTCAATAAGGGAATAGAAAAACCCCCAAGAGTGCAACTTGGGGGTTTTTCGTGTACTGGTTTTGACCATAATAACGTTTGCCATCTATAGTATAGCATATTCGGTTGTCTGTGTGCAAGAGCACTTGTGAAAGTCAGCTTTGCCGTCCTTTCCCGGGACCGTCTGCGGCTACGGCGACGGCGGTTTCGGCGAAAGTCTTCATATCGTTTTCCATGTGGAGCGCGGCATCGACGAGGCGCATGCCGAGCGAGGCCGCGACGCCGCAGCTTGCAGGAAGGGCGAGCGCGGGATAGTCGGACTGAACGTGCAGGAGGTAAGGCTTGAGCGTGGGCGCGAGGGTTTCGGCGAGGTGCGCGACGCTTTCCGTCGCGGGATCGTCGAGGAGGACGAGGCAGCGGCTTTCGGCGGCGTCACAGAGGGCGCCGAGGAGGGCGGCGGCTTCTCTTTGGAGTGCGGGTGAAAGATTCTGCAGCAGGTTGAGGATCGCTGTGCCCTCCTTTGCCGGGCGGAATGCTTCGTCATAGCGTGCAGCCTTCTCTCTTGCCTTCTCATCCGTCTCCGCGGCAAGTGACAGCCCGAGGAGCGAGCCGTCTGCGGCAAGCTTCCGCGCGATCTTCTTCCCGAAGGCGAAGGCTTCGGCAGGCTTGCTGTCTTGGTTGAGCAGCGCGAGCGTCACGGGCACTTCGGCGTGCGCGGCAAAGGCGGATATGAGCCGCTTCTGCCGCGCGGAAGGTTCTTTTGCCGCGAAGATGAGCAGCGCTCGCCGCGCGCCGAGCGGCGGCCGCGCCTCGCCCGTGACGCCTGCGAGGCGCACGGCCAGTTCTTCGAGTCGTCCGAGGCTGTAGATGGGCTTGGCGAGGCTGTCGATGCGCTTTTGGCAGGAGGCCATGGCGAGAGTGTCGAGCGCGGGGAAGGCGGGCAGAGCGAGGTCGTCGAGCGCATCATCCGCGTCATCGGACATGCTTTTCGACAGGAAGCGATACGGCATCGCCTTCATCTCGTCCTGCGCATCTTCTGCTTGCGCCGCATCCGCCGCAGCGTTTCGCTTCCATGCGTGCGCTCCCTTGCCGTCGCTTGTCGCCGCATCCTCTGCGAAGAGGCTTTTTGCAGCTTCGATCGCGGCATCGAGGAAGTCAGCGACGATGGACGATCCCGTCGCTTCGCCGAGGCGAAAGCGCATGTCCATATAAGGCGTGAGGCCGAGCTTCTTGAGAATGGCGGCGTGCGCCGGCTCTGCCGCGAGGTGCGAGGGCAGAAGGTAGCCCGTGACTGCGGGCGCGAGCGCCTCGGCTACGAGCGCCGCCGCGCCCGTGTTGAAGCCGTCGAGGATGACGACGGCTCTTTTTCTCGCCGCACCGAGAATGAGTCCTGCGATGCAGCCAAGCTCGAAGCCGCCGACCTTCTGCAGCACGTCGATGCCGTCGCTCGCGTCGGGGCGGTTGACGGCGAGGATTTGGCGCACGACTTCGATCTTCTTTTTCAGGCGTTCGTCGGAGATGTTCGTGCCGCGCCCTGTCGCCTGCTCGGGCGTAAGATGGCACAGGCAGGCGGCGATTGCCGCACTTGTCGTCGTGTTCGATATGCCCATTTCGCCCGGCAGGAAGCAGCGGCAGCCTTCGGCGGTGAAGTCTTCGGCGAGGCGGATGCCGACGGCGAGCGAGCGGAGCGCTTCCTCGCGCGTCATGGCGGCTCCCTTGGCGGAGTTCTTCGTGCCGTGCGCGATCTTGCGGTCAATGAGCGAAGGGAGCGGCGGCAAAGGCGCCTTGATGCCAAGGTCGGCGACATGAAGATCGCTTCGGGCGAAGTTTGCGAGCGCATTGGCGACTGCACCCTTGGCGAGCAGGTAGTTCGCTGTCATCTGCGCCGTCGTCTCGGGCGGATAGGCGCTGACCTGCATTTCGGCGACGCCGTGATCGGCGCAGCAGATCAGCGTGCATTTCTTCGGCTTTTCGAGATGCTCCCATGTACTCTTCGTCGCGCACATATAGCGGTCGAGGAGGGCTGCGAGTGCGCCGAGACCGACGCCTCGCGGCAGCTTTTCCTGCAGGGCGCACTGCATATTCTCGCCCGCTTTAACGTCGGGCGGCTCGATGGCGCGAATGGTATCGTGCACGAGAGCGGCGTCGTCCGTCCGGCGCAGATCGCCTCCTAGGGGGGCGGCAGTTTGCTTCATATCGCTGCCTCCTTTGGCACCTGTTTCAAGGAGAGGCCGATGCGCCCGCGCTCTTCGTCGACCTTGATGACCATGACGTTTACGATGTCGCCGACGGATACGACGTCGAGCGGATGCTTGACGCGCTTCTTGCTGAGCTCTGAGATGTGGATGAGTCCCGCCGTCTTGATGCCGATGTCGACGAATACGCCGAAGTCCGTGATGTTGCGCACCGTGCCGCGCATGACGGCGCCTGCCTTGATGTCGGAGAGCTTGACGATGGCCTGACGCGTCAGGGGCGCGGGCAAGTCTTCGCGCGGGTCGCGCCCCGGCTTCTTGAGCGCGTCGATGATGTCGCGCATGGTCGGAACGCCTGCCGCAAGTTCCTTGGCAAGCGTTTCGGCATCGGCGAGGCGGAGCTTTGCGCCGAGCGTTTCGAGCGCTTTCTTGTCGCTGAGGCCGTCAAGCGAGAAGCCCAGGCGGTCGAGCAGCTTTTCGGCGAGCGCGTAGGATTCGGGATGGACGGGCGTGTTGTCGAGGGGGCTTTTGCCGCCTGCGATGCGCAAAAAGCCCGCGCACTGCGTGAAGGCGGCAGGGCCAAGGCGCGGCACCTTGAGGAGCTGGCGGCGGCTGGCGAAAACGCCGTTTTCGTCGCGCCAGTCGACGATGTTCTTCGCGATCGCCTTCGTGACGCCCGCGATGTGCGAGAGAAGAGTCGCCGAAGCCGTGTTGAGATTCACGCCGACATGGTTGACGGCGGATTCCACGACGGCGTCGAGCGCGGCGGCAAGCTCCTTTTGATTCACATCGTGCTGGTACTGGCCGACGCCGATGGCCTGCGGGTCGATCTTCACGAGTTCGGCGAGGGGATCCTGCACGCGCCGCGCGATGGAGACGGCGCCGCGAATCGTCACGTCGTATTCGGGAAGCTCCTCTTTCGCGAGCTTCGAGGCCGAGTAGACGGATGCGCCCGCTTCGTTCGTGATCAGGTAGTGAACGGGCAATTTGTTCTCGCGAATGAGATTCGCCGTGAATTCTTCCGTTTCGTAGGAAGCCGTGCCGTTGCCGATGGAGATGAGCGTCACGCCGTGCTTCTTGATGAGCGCGAGCACCTTTTTTGCCGCTTCGGCGCGGCGCTCTTCGCTCATCGTGAGGTAGAGAACACCGTGGTCGACGACTTGCCCCGTGGGACTGACAACGGCCATCTTGCAGCCCGTGCGGTAGCCGGGATCGAGTCCCATGACCGTGTGGCCGGCGAGCGGCGCTTCCAAGAGGAGCTGCTTGAGGTTTGCACCGAAGACATGGATCGCCTGTTTTTCGGCGTTTTCTGTCAGAAGAGCGCGAAGCTCGCGCTCCATGGCGGGGAAGAGCAGACGTTTATAGCCGTCCTCGATCGCTGCCTTCAGCGATTCGCGGAAGATGGAATCGCTCTTTGCCAGCCCGTCGAAGATTTCCGCCGCAAGCTTCTCATGGTCGCATTGGAACGTGACCTTGAGGCAGCCTTTCTTCTCGCCGCGGTTGACGGCGAGGATGCGATGCGAGGGCAGCGTGCGAAGCGGCTCCTTGTAGTTCTGATACATGAGGAAGGTCTGCGCCTCCTCGGCCTCTTCGTCGAGCGCAGTCACGAGTTCTGCCCGCTGCCAAAGCTCCTTGCGCATCTTCTGGCGCAGCGCAGCGCCCTCGGAAACGGTCTCGGCGACGATGTCCATCGCGCCGGAGAGCGCGTCCTCCGCCGTCTCTACGCCCTTTTCCGCATCGATGAACTGCGCGGCATATTCTTCCGCCGTGCCGCTTTTCTCTTCCTGTGCGAGAATCGCGAGCGCCAGCGGCTCAAGCCCCTTTTCCCGCGCGACGCCCGCACGCGTGCGCCGCTTCTGCTTGAAGGGCAGGTAGATGTCTTCCAGCTCCTGCATCTTCAGCGCCCGGTCGAGCGCTTCCTTGATCTCGGGCGTGAGCTTTCCCTGCTCCTCGATGCTCTTTTCGATCTCCTGCTGGCGCTTCGCGAGATTTCTGAGGCGCGAAAGCTCTCTCTCGACGGAGCGCACCTGCTCTTCGTCGAGTTCGCCCGTCGCCTCCTTGCGGTAGCGCGAGATGAAGGGCACGGTGTTTCCCTCGTCGAGGAGCGCGATCGTCGCCTCCGCCTGCTTCGCTCGGATGCCCAAAACGCGCGCAATAGCCGCGCCGATGTTTTCTTCTTTCATGGCAATACCTCTTGTCTTTTAGATTGTAGCATGATATTTTATTGGATTTACTGTTGTTTTAATTTTTCTGTGATTTGTTTAAAAAACTCCGCGTTCCATATATCGAGTGCGGAAGTATTATGGATAAACGGCTTCACGTCCTGTTTCGCCTGTGAAAAATTGATGGCGTCAAAGTGGTCGCGAAGCATTCTTTTTATATCATCCAGTGTACAGGTGTCTTCTTTGCGAATGTAACCGGAATCAATCAACCGTTCGTGCAGATGTGCAAGGTTGACGGCAGCATCGCGGGAAAGGTAGAAAACATAGTCGTAGAGGTCTCTGCCCTTGATCCGGTTTCGCCACGCCCTTGCCAGAACGGCATGAATCTTTCCGGCGAATAGGGAAGGCATATCGTATAATTTGATCTCATAGGGGGAAGGCAAAAGACGATATTTGTGCTCGAATGCAGCGTATTTTGGAGGATCTACATCCACCTCGAATTTGATTTTTACAGCTTCCGTTTTCACAACACTTCCTGCAATCTGTTCATTTCCGTAGAACAAGAGCAGGTGTTCTTTTGTATTCCCTTTCAAAAAGGCGGAACGGATATGACTGTCGTTTGCTTTTACTTTTTCTGAAACAGTCATATTTAAACCGAAGGATCTCACTTCCTTTTCCAGAATAGGGAAATACTTTGACAAATCGAAAGCAGGATTTTTTGTTTCTAAGGAAAAGTCCAAATCCTCGGAGAACCGATCAAGTCCGTAGAAAATACGCAGCGCCGTTCCCCCGTAAAAAGCTGCTTTTTTGAAAAAACCTGCGCGAGAGAGTCCGCAAAGAACAATCTCCTGCAAGATCTCTTTCATAGCATTTTTTCGATCATATAGATTTTCAACACTATATGCTTGCAGCATTTGTTCCAGTGAAGCGTTCATTTCATAGTCTCCTCAATAACGTACAGAGTTTCCTGATATTTGTTGCATGATATTTGTCATACAGCTCGGCGATCGTTTTCAGGTTCATCTTCCGAAGCTCCGATTCATCGATTCGAAGGTCATCAAAAAGCAAGGAGGCAAGTTCTTTTGTATTTTTGGCCGGACGCATAATATACAGTTCATCGCACAATGCCTTTTCGAAGGATGCAATCCGATACCAGTAGTCTCCCTCATGGCGGATCTCAATGTATAGGGGGAATGCTGCAGAGGGGATATCTTGGTAGGTAAAAGTTCCGAAAGGCGTATCATACTTCTTCTTCTTTTTCTTTTCAAAAGTAGCACATGTGATGGTATAGACGGCTTCCGGGATCAATCCGTAATGAGAGAGAGCATATTCGAAGGAAATATAGGACGGACCATAGATGCTCCCGGCCAGAAGATGTGCAGATACATGTTGATTTGTTTCATAAAGACCTTTTCGGATCTGAAAGCATTCTCCTTTTTGAACCATTCGGGACAGTTTCGTTTTTGGGGAAGCATAATCGGATAATTTCGCTAAAAGCATTTCCGTTGTTTTTATCATAATTGCACCTCCCAGTACAATTATATGCAACTAATTGGAGAGAATCAAGTGTTTTGGAAGCATATACGCGCAGAATGCGTGAAAAATCATCCATGTCCTGCTATAATATAATGAAAGAGTTTTGAATCGTTTAGGTATGAGAAAGGGGCCGTCGCATTGGAAAAGATCCGCTTGGCGGCGGCAAGGTGCATCAAGGGGCACCTGCAGCCGCCGTGCCGCGCGTGTGAGGATGTCTGTCCCGTCGGTGCGTTCCGCTGGGGCGTGCCGCATCCCGATCTCTGTATCGACTGCGGCCTCTGCACGGCCGTCTGTCCGGCCGCCGCCGTCGAGACGCGGCTTGATTATGCGGCGAAGCTGACGGCTGTTGTAGCTGACGATGCGCCAGATGTGCGCCTCGCATGCGCGAAAAGCGCGTCAGATTCCGCTCTTCCGTGCCTCGGCTTTCTCACGCGCGGCGTCCTCTGGGCGATCGCCTCGCAGAGGGAAGTGCAGCTCGACATCGGCACTTGCCGTGCGTGCCTGCCTGCCGTCCACGCGCACCTCGCACGCGAGGCTGCCGCCGTCGATGCGGCTCTTGCAGCGGCGGGGCGAGCGCCGCTTCGCTTGCTTGACGCTGAGCCTGCCGCACGCGAGTATAGTCGCCGCGATTTCTTCCGCCGCTTTCGCGATGTGGCGAAAGAGAAGTTCGGTCAGAGAGATGCAGCAGGCGGTGCGGAGGGGAGTGCGGCGGCAGGGGCGCACGACGTTGGGCTTGTCGATCGTATGGCGTGCGGCACTGCAAGCGCGGCGCGTGCGGGCACAGCATCGGCAGAGGCGGATGACGTTTTGCCGCCGGATGCAGCGGGAATGGGGCAAGACTCCATGCTCCCTGCACTCGCCGCGTTCTCCTCTCCCGCATGGGCATTCGCTCATGGCGCACAGCCCGCCGCCGTGCACGCCGATCTCGCGCTCTACAGCGGCTGCAATGCCTGCGGCTTCTGTGCACGCCTGTGTCCGCACGGAGCGCTGCAAGCAGGTGTCGAGGGCGAGGACTTCGTGCTCGCTTTCACGCCGCAGCTCTGCACTGCCTGCGGACTTTGCACCGCACGCTGCCCGAAGAGCGCCCTGCGCCTCGCCGCCTCCCCCGCTGCCAAGCGCTGGCGCATCCCCCTGCCGCGCTGCGAATCCTGCGGCGCTCCGTTTCAGCCGATTGGCGCGAGCAAGGTCTGCCGCGCGTGCATGGAGGGATGAAGGCAAGGGTTTGACATGCGCATGAGAGGTCGCTCCACGGTGGTCAAAAGTCTTCGGTATAAAGGGAAGATTGACTTTTGACACTGCGCCTGAGGTATGGTATTCTAAACGAGATATATGAAATTATCGTGAAGGAGTGTCGGTCTATGAAAAAACGCAACCTGCTCGCTTTGACTGCGGCGCTCGCGCTCAGCAGCAGCGCTGCGTTCGCCGCGTCGTCGGCGCAAGACGCTGCAGCGGAAGCGGCTTCGGCTGCGCCTGTCGCTGTGCAATCTGCTCCTACGCAGTCATATGCGCAACGCACGACTTCATCGAAGGATGAAAAGACAAAAGAGACGGCGGTAACTCCAAGCTACATTGAGGCGCCGGAAGAATTCGAGATTGCTTCCCTTGGGCGTCCGTCGACAGTGCAAAACTATCGGCTTTTCAAAGGGGATACGATGCGCATTTTGCCCATCGGCTTCACGGAAGACATAAAGGTTGAAGAGATTCCAGTTGGTGTCGATGGCTGCGTGCAGCTCCCTTATGTCGGCAGTGTCAAACTGGAAGGCATGACGCTGGATGAGGCGAAGGAAGCGCTTCTGGAAGCCTTCGGTGAGTACATGCGCATCCCTGATATCTCTATCTTCGTCACGAAATATGGAAAGCGCAAGGTCTACGTCATGGGTGATGTGACAAAACCCGGCATTCAGGAGATGGATGCCGATAATATGAATGCCTATGCTGCCCTAGCAAGCGCTGGCAGTTGGACGGATCGCGGGCGCAGCACGCGCATCCAGGTCATCCGCGTGCGCGACAATGTGATGTATTACCGTACGCTGAATATGAAGGACTATGTGAAGAAGCATGACATTACACAAAATGTTTTCCTTGAAGATGGAGACATCGTCTATGTGCCGGCGACAAATGGCATCAAATTCCAAGAAGATATTTTGCCGTATATCAACGTGTGGGCGCTGTATAAATCTTTGACGGACTAACTTCGTGAATTAGGAGAGAAGCTGCAATGGAACAAAATGAGGATACGATTGACCTCTCGAAGCTTTTTCATATCATGGGCGCACGCTGGAAGGTGGTTGTGACGCTCATCCTTGCATGCACGGTCGTGGCATTGGCACTTGCCTTCATCTTGCCGAAAGAGTACGAGTCCACTACACTGGTGCAGACACGCAATGCAGGGAAGGTTGACGTTTCCGGCGCTGCCGCAGCTTTGGCGGCTTTTGGTGTAGGCGGCGGATCTGTGTCTTCGCCGACGATGAACTACATTGAGCTGATGAAAACTCGTACGGTGCTTGAGCCGATTATAGAAGCACTGAATTTCCCGCAGGATGAGAAACCGGATGCAAAAAAGTTCGCAAAAAAGTATCTTGATATCAAGAATACGAAAGGAACGAACTTGATCGAGGTGACTGCCCGTGGCAGGACACCAGAGGAAGCGCAGATGATTTCACAGACGGTCGTTGATAACTTTCTCCTCATGCAGACGGATATGAACCAAGAGACGCAGTCTTTGCTCGTGAAGTTCCTTGACAAGCGCATTGCAGAAAGCAAACGAGAATCTGAAGAGGCGGAAGAAAAACTGGCGACTTTCAGCAAAGAGCATAAGATATACAGTCCCGATGATCAGGTCAAGGCAGCAATTGAACAGATGGCTGCCTTCGACAAGGCAATCAGCGCGATCGAGGTTCAGCAAAAGTCTGCGAGAGCCGAGCTTGATACGGCTGAGGCGAAGCTTGCCGAACAAAAGATGAAGAGCAAGGAGTACCGTGTTTCGGACAATAGCGTCGTGCAGAAGATTCGCGATCAGATTGTTGCAAAGCAGGTGGAAATCGTAGGTCTTGAGCAGCGCTATACGGACAAGCATCCGAGCGTACAGCAGGCGAGAAATGAGCTGCAGCAGCTGCAGGAAAGTCTCAATGCTGAGGTTGTGGCAAGCGTTGATTCGAATGCGGCGACGCTGAATCCGGCGCATTCGGAACTTTTGAAAGAGCAAGCTTTAGCTGCCGTCCATCTGGCGGTTGCTGAAGCGGGAGAAAAGAAACTCAAGGAGCAGCACGATAAAAAAGAAGCCGAAATCGGTCAGCTTCCCGATAATGTGTTGGAGTATGTGCGCCTCGAACGTGATGCAAAGATCAAGAGTGAGGTCTATTTGAACCTCGTTAAGCAGAGCGAGCAGAGCAAGATTCAGGAAGCGATGGACAGTATGGATATCCAGATTGTCGATTCGGCGAACCTGCCTGATGAGGACAAGCCTGTTGCTCCGAGAAAGAAATTGATCGCTGCGATTGGTTTTGTGCTCGGCGTGCTTCTGGCTATGGGATATGGGTTGATCCTTTACAGAAGAGAGATATAGATGTTTTCGAGAGAGATAGTTTCTATAAATTTTTAAGATATATGTTCAGTCGATATGCAAGAGTACGTGAGAGGATTTTAAGTCTATCTTTAGCAATGGTATCCTCAAAAAGCACACTGTGCATGTATCTTTATACATTACTGGAGCTTAGCCGATTAGTCTGTGCGCTTCGGGTTTGATTTCTTGGTCTTTTATAATAGACGGCAAAGTCATTTTGTATTTTGCGCTCGCTTTGAGCATTTTCTTGTGAGATTTGGTTTCTGCCGAAAGGAAGCGTAAATTCGTTATGATGTCGTTCATTTATGTGAAGGAAAAGTTTAAACTTATTTTCCTTGACTTTGTTATTTTAAGTGTCATGCCAGTGTTGGCTGTGCTTTTGCGATTTGATGGTGCTTTGCCGGAGTACGAGGCTGCAGTCTTGCATGTATGGCTTCTTCCTTCTGCTGTTCTTGGAGTAGGCATTTTTTATCTTTTTGGCATGTATCATCGAATTTGGCATTATGCACGTATTCGGGATCTCAATGCGATTGTCGGAGCTGTCACATTGTCTTCGGCTGGAACATTTCTTCTTCTTTTCTTGGTTGGAAAAGATGTGCCAAAAAGTGTTTTTCTGATTTCATGGATGCTCGTTCTGGGCGGTATCGGTTTGAGCCGCTTGGCGTTTAAAATCAATTTGGATATGCTTTCCGGTGCTCAAACAGGACAACGGGCAGTGTTGATTATTGGTGCTGGTGATGCTGGTGCTATGCTTGTGCGAGAAATCGAACAAAATGATGCGGCGAGTGTTCGTATTGTCGGATTCGCAGATGATGACGTGAAGAAGATAGGCAATCGTTTGTCGGGATTTCCCGTTTTGGGATCGATTGATCAAGTCCCTAAAATTGTTGAGACGCAAAATGTAGAGGAGATTATCATTGCAACGCCTTCAGCAGAAGGCGATGAGATTCGTCGAATTACAGATATATGCCATCGCGTATCCTGCAAAGTCAAAACAATGCCCGGTCTTTATGAAATGATGGAAACGGGCAAGCGAAATATCGGTTTACAGCAGCTTCGTGAAATACGCTTGGAAGATCTCTTGCGGCGCGATCCGATCAAACTGGATTTCGATAAAATCACACATTATATCGCAGGAAAGACGGTTCTGATCACAGGAGCGGGCGGCTCGATCGGGTCGGAACTTTCTCGTCAACTCAGTCATGCCGGAGCAAAGGAAATCTTGCTCTTGGGACGTGGGGAAAACAGTATTTATGAAATTTATCAAGAGTTGAAAGTAAAATTTCCAGAGCAATCCTATCGTACCGTTATCGCTAATATCACAGATAAAGCTCGTATGGAAGAGGTGTTTCGCAACTATAAGCCAGAGGTTGTCTTTCATGCAGCGGCGCATAAGCATGTTCCTCTGATGGAGATTCAACCAGTGGAGGCTGTTCAGAATAATGTGTTTGGAACGAAGAATGTAGCGGAGCTTGCAGATGCATATAAAAGTGAGATTTTCGTTCTGATTTCTACGGATAAGGCTGTCAATCCGACAAGCGTAATGGGGGCGACGAAGCGTGCAGCTGAACTCGTTTTGCAGGAAATTAATCAGCATAGCGAAACGAAGTTTGTTGCTGTCCGCTTCGGCAACGTCTTGGGCAGTCGTGGCAGTGTAGTGCCTCTTTTTGAACGCCAGATTGCGTCAGGTGGGCCTGTTACAGTCACAGACCCGGAGATGACACGCTTCTTTATGACTATACCTGAAGCAGTGCAGCTTGTTTTGCAAGCTGGAGGGTTGGCCGAAGGGGGTGAAGTGTTCCTGTTCGATATGGGGAAACCTGTAAAGATCAAAGACATGGCATGCGACTTGATCCGCCTTCATGGACGTATCCCAAATAAGGATATAAAGATCGTTTATACGGGATTACGTCCTGGAGAGAAGTTATACGAAGAACTTCTGACGAATGAAGAGGGAACGACGAGCACAAAGCACAAGAAGATCTATAGGGCGAAGATTATACCTATGCAAAAAGGTGCTCTTCAGAAAAATTTGGGTGTGTTGAAAAGCACGAGAGACCGACTGACGATACTTAAAACATTAAAATGTATGATTCCTACATACAAAAGCAAGCAATTGGAAGACACTAGAGAAGGAGCATGAATAGCATGAAAGAGAGGAAAATCCCCTTTTCACCGCCGGATATTACGGAGGAGGAAATAGCAGAAGTTTCAAATGCCTTGCGTTCTGGCTGGATTACGACAGGACCGCGCACCAAGCAGTTGGAAAAAGAAGTGGCAGCCTTTTGCGAAAGCTCGAATGGAATGGCGGTGTGTTTGAATTCAGCCACGGCAGCCTTGGAACTTTCCTTGCGCGTCCTTGGTATTGGTGTGGGAGATGAGGTTATTACTTCGGCCTATACCTATACGGCGAGTGCTAGTGTCATTGACCATGTAGGCGCTAAGATTGTTTTGATCGATACGCAGCCCGGTTCATACGAGATGGATTATGACCAGTTGGAACAAGCGATTTCTACGCGGACAAAAGCCATTATTCCAGTGGATTTGGGTGGCGTCCCATGCGATTATGACCGTCTGTTTGGCATTGTGGAACGACAGCGTGAAAAGTTTTTCCCGCGTACGGAGATTCAACGCAAGATTGGGCGTGTGGCGATTGTGGCGGATGGTGCGCATGCATTTGGAGCTTCATACAAGGGGAAGAAGATCGGATCGGTTGCGGACTTTACGTCGTTCTCCTTCCATGCAGTCAAGAATTTTACAACGGCAGAAGGCGGTGCAGCACTTTGGAAGTCGATTCCAGGTGTGGATGATGCAGAGATTTATCATGAATATCAGTTGCTCTCCTTGCACGGACAGAACAAAGATGCGCTTGCCAAAACAAAGCTTGGAGCATGGGAATATGATATTAAGGGCACATACTACAAGTGTAATATGACCGATGTTTTGGCGGCAATTGGTCTCGTGCAAATGAAGCGCTATTCAGGGTTGTTGGTGCGGCGGCGTGAAATTATTGCACAGTACGATAAGGGGCTAAAGGATCTTCCTGTGGAGGTGCTGCCACATTTCACCGACGTTGCACAAGGAAGCGGACATCTATATCTCGTGCGGTTGTTGGATTTTGACGAAAAGAAACGCAATCTGTTTATTGAAAAGATGGCAGAAAAAGGTGTTGCGACAAATGTTCATTATAAGCCGCTTCCAATGCATACGGTATACAAGAATCTTGGCTTTGACGTCACTGCATATCCGAATGCGTACGCACAGTATGCAAATGAAGTCACCCTGCCGTTGCATACTTCTTTGACGGATGAGGATGTGGACTATGTCGTTTCAGTCTTTCGGGAAGTTTATCAAGAGATGAGGATATGATATTAAAAGAGTGGGAAGATCTTCCCGAGGATATGCAGCTTGAAGCAATCCGATCATATTATAATGTGTTGCATCATCGCAAGATTAGTTTATGTGTGCAATTCATAATAGATCGAGTATTGGCGTTCTTATTGTTGATTGTTTTATCGCCGGTATTCCTAATACTGGCGATATGGATAAAATTAGATTCGAATGGTGAAGTTTTTTTCCGACAAGAACGTGTCACACGATATGGGAAGGTATTCCGCATCTATAAGTTTCGGACCATGGTGAAGGACGCGGAGGCGATTGGTTCACAGGTGACGACGTTACATGATAGTCGAATTACAAAAGTGGGGAGGATGATACGTGCTTGCCGTTTGGACGAATTGCCACAATTAATAAATGTCCTTATAGGTGATATGGGGTTTGTCGGTACGCGTCCAGAAGTGAAAAAGTATGTGGATTGTTACACGGATGAAATGAAGGCAACGCTCTTGCTGCCTGCTGGAATTACCAGTGCGGCCAGTATCCAATATAAAGATGAAGATAGGTTGTTGCAAGATGCAAAGGACATAGATTGTGCCTATGTGTATGAGATTCTTCCCCAAAAGATGAAATGGAATCTTGATGCGTTAAAAAAAACAGGGGTGTTGTATAATTTTAAGATGATGTTTCTGACGGTTTGGAAAGTAGGGAGTTAGTATCGTGGATTATGATAAAGAACAACTAAAAGCCATACAGGAAAAAGCGCTAGAAATATTACTATACTTTAAAGAGATATGCGATCAACATGGAATACGTTTCTATGTTGGGAGTGGATGCTGCATTGGCGCTGTTCGGCATCATGGATTTATTCCTTGGGATGATGATATTGATGTGTTCCTGCTTCGGGAAGATTACGAGAGGCTTCCTAAGGTATGGAATTCGTTTGCAGACACGAAACGATATGCCTATTGCAGGACGACCGAAACAGAAAATTATCACGATGCAGGTGCATCGATTCGAGATAATAATACGACTTTCATTAATAAACACTGTGTAAATGATGATATCAACCAAGGTTTGCAAATTGATTTAATCCCCTTGGACCGTCGAGCTGACGGTATGCTTTCGCATAGCAAACAAGTCTTTTGGGCGATGGTGTATTCTCTGTTCAATGCACAGCGTCTGCCAGATAATCAAGGCGGCATGACTCGTCTGTTGGCTAAGATTGCGTATGGGATTTTCTCCAATAAGCGTATACGAGATAAAATTTGGCAGTATGCAGAACAGAAGATGCTTTTATCTCCGACAGATTCATGGACATATTATACAGAATTAGTGACAGGATTAAAGGGGCTGACGCTAAAATATCCGAAAGATTTTTGGGATAAGCCATGTTATCTTCCCTTTGAGGGACACCAAATTCCTGTTCCTTCACGTTATGAGGAATACTTGACAATGGTTTTTGGAGACTATATGAAACTTCCTCCTCAAGAAGATCGAGTACCTAAGCACAATACAGCTTATATCGATTTGAATCATTCATATAAAAATTATCGAGGGATTCATTATTTTCCACAGGGAAAGAATGAAAAAGTGGATAATGTGTTTTTACTTTAGGGGTGTATATATGGGAATGTATAGGGGGGGACAAATGAACATCGCCGTAATCTTTGCTGGCGGCACAGGAAAACGCATGAATACGCGATCGAAGCCGAAACAGTTTCTGGAGATGCATGGGAAGCCTGTTCTTATATATACGTTGGAGCATTTCGAACAACACGATGAAATTGATGGCATAGTCCTTGTTTGTATTGAATCGTGGATTGAGTACGCAAAAGATCTCTTGGTAGACTTTCGTATTCGAAAAGTACTGGAAGTGGTGTCGGGAGGAAATACAGGACAAGAATCTATCTTCCGAGGATTAGATGCTGCACTGAAATATGCGAAAGGTGCAGAGGATATTGTCTTGATTCACGATGGTGTCCGGCCTATGATTGATTCAGATACGATTTCATCATGTCTCGAGAGTGTGCAAAAATATGGAAGTGCCATTACGACGACACCTGCCATAGAGACGATATTCGTTCAACAAGGCGAACATGTGGGAAAGATATTTAATCGTTCGGATTGTGCAATGGCACGTGCCCCTCAATGCTTTTACTTGCAAGATATTTACAAAGCGCATATCAAGGCGCAGCAGGAAAAACGGACAGATTTTATAGATTCCGCAATGTTGATGCAGTATTATGGATTCTCGCTAAATACTGTGACGGGGCCTGTAGAAAATATAAAAATTACGACACCAACGGATTTTTATTTGTTTCGTGCCTTTCTTGACGCGCAAGAGAATATGCAAATTGTAGGATTGTGAGGGTAATGGATAACTTCATCGTATCAAGTTAACGCTAGTGTTGACTTGATACGATGCGTATTTTAATTGCACTGAAGCAGTATAGGGAGAGAGGAATTTCTATGTGGATTGAGAATCATGTATTTCATGAGGATATGGAATATGTCGCAAATGCTTCCTTCCTACCGTGGGGAGATTTGAAAGGAAAGAAAATCCTTATTACTGGAGCTACGGGATTATTAGGATTTAATCTGATTTCTGCACTTTCCTATGTGGCACTGTATCGGAATATACCAATGCAAATTCTCGCATTGGTGCGCGATGAAAAGAAGGCGACGGAACGTTTTCGGGACCTTCTATCAGCGGGTGCCCCTCTTATCTTCCTTCGTGGCAATCTTGTGGATCTCCCACGAATTACATCCCCTATCGACTATATTGTTCATGGAGCAAGTCCTACGGCAAGTCGTTATTTTGCAGAACATCCAGTAGAGACCATATGTGAAAATTTTACGGGTGCGAGAATGCTTCTGGAACTTGCGCGTGTAAAGAAGTGCACGTCCTTTCTATTTCTCTCAAGTATGGAGATCTACGGTGCGCTTCGTCATAGAGAAAAAGTGAATGAAGAGAACGAAAGCCTTGTCAATACAATGCAGCCGCGTAGTTCTTATCCTGAGGCGAAGCGTATGATAGAGACTCTTTGCTCAGCCTATGCCTCGGAGTATTGTGTTCCAGCAAAGGCTATTCGCCTTGCGCAGACATTTGGTGCGGGGATACGTGATGATGAGAATCGCGTATTTGCACAGTTCATGCGATCGGCTTTGAGGGGAGAAGATATTATCCTCAAAACAAAGGGGGGAACAGAACACTCATATCTTTATACAGCGGATGCAATGACGGCAATATTGCTGGTTCTTCTTTGTGGTGAGAACAGTGAGGCATATAATGTGGCAAATGAAGAGACTTACTGTTCGATTCGTGAAATGGCAGAGTGTGTAGCTAATCTGCCATACATTCGAGAGAAATACGGTTCGTCTGTTCATGTTGTTATTCATGAAGATGAAACTGGTGCCACTATTTATCCTCCAGAGCTTTATATGAACCTTGATACGAAAAAGATTCAGAATCTCGGTTGGCAACCTCGTTGGGGGCTAAGGGATATGTTTGAGAGAATGATTGAATCTTGTTTATGAGTATTTTAACGGTGAGGGAGACTTATGGTAAGTCCATCGAATGTGTTGGTTGTTATAGATGCGGGTGCATATTATTTATTTAAAGATCTCTGTGAAGTGCCAACGATAAATAAATATATTATATCCACACCCACCAGCCCTTTTTTATCTATTGCATATAAGTTGCATACTAACAAGAAAATTGGGGAATATGTATGGCTTCCTTATCGCGATGTATGGTTTCATTATGAAGATATTGAGAGACTTCTGCCTTCTGATGGATATTTGCTTGTAAATAGCATGGCAATGTCATTGCCTACAGTATCTTTTTGGAAAAAATTAAAATATAGTCATCCGAAAGTGAAGTTTGTTTTAATCTTAGTAGATTCGATGCATGGGCAGTCGAAACATATGCGAGAAGTAAAAAAGAGAATCCAATTTTTCCCGTGGGATATCATTTTATCCTACGATCAAAATGATTGTGTCGAGTATGGATATCGGTATATAGGTTTCTCTTATTACTCTCATTATGATCATATATGCCCTTCTGCTAGTTCATCCGATCTGTATTATATTTCCTCATTAAAGGGGCGTGAAAATATCTTAAGAGAAATAAGTAAAGCGTGTGATATTAACGGAGTAAACAATCTTTTTAAAATATATAGTATCTGGAAAAATATTGATTATGGTGAGACATTGAGAAAGCCATTACCATATACTGCTGTTTTGGCAGATATTTTGTCTACAAATTGTATTTTGGAAATTTTACCAGAGGGTCAGCGAGCACAGACGCTTCGATATTTAGAAGCAATTTGTTATAAGAAAAAACTTTTATCGAATAATCCTGATATAAAAAATCTTCCTTTATATGATGAGCGATATATGCATTTTTTTGATCGAATCGAAGATGTTGACTGGGAATGGGTCAAGCGGAAAGAGTCTGTGAACTATAAGAATACTCTTGACATATCTTCTGCTGATTTATTAAATTACTTATTTTAAGCTGACTATAGTTGTATATATTCTATTGAGGGAATCATGAAAAAAACACTAAATGTTTGTTTGATTATCTTTTTTTTATTGTATGCAATAGGGCAGTTTTCTTCTGATATAAAAATGCTCAGTCGAGTATTTTATCTGCTTTTTATATTTTTATCTGTATTCCTAGTTAGCTTTAGAAAGAAAATATTAGTTCCGATAAAAGTCAATGATATTATCTTTTTTATATATTTGTCTTGGTCGACATTATATGGAATACATAATGGTTTTTATCCATATACCCTTGATGAAATGTTTGCCTTTGCTAGTTTGTGGTTGTCGTGGAAAATCGTCGTATTTTCGTATGAAAATAAATTGCTGTATGTAGCACTCATTCAGAAGTATTTATATTATGTGATGATACTTTGGTTTTCTGTCTATGTATTTACAGGGATTGGTGCTGTTTTAGGTTTTATACCAGACAGTGTCATTATAGCAGCGTTGTCTGAATGGGTAAAAAACAGAGGCCAGTCAATAGAGATGGTTAGCGATATTTTACAAGGAACAACGGGCTTTTTGGGGATGTTACCACGCTTATCGACGGGCTTGAATATAGTTCCGCTGATCATTTTGTTGTTACATAGTTACAAAAACAAGGGTATAAATCCTTTTGTCTGGTTTTTAGGTCTTTTATTTATTTTTATTGATTATGGAAGAGTAGATGTTTTTGTCTTTGTGATGGCTACGATGATTGCTATAATGCCTAGAATTAAAAAAGTATCGAATGTATACTGGGGAAGAATCTTATTGCCGGCTGCGATTGTTGTTGCTATCTTTTCTGTTCTTTTATTTGAAAGTGATGTATCGTATCTCTTTCAAAGCATATTTGTGAATGACCGGACATATGCATCTAATTTGGAACGTATACAACAGTATGATTCCTTGATGGATGGGGTTATAGAAAATCCATTCTGGGGATCTGGTATGGGAGCATATATCGTTAATAATATCAGAAATGAAGTTAATTTCTGGGAATACGAGTTGCAAATTTTAGCTTTTGTGTTTCAACTTGGTATTGTTGGATTTATTCTTATTGTTATAAATTTTATTGGAGACTACATATTGACAGTGTGGAAGTATACGAAAGGATGTCGTATAGGTGTATTTTTGATATATGTCATATGGATAGTTGCTTCGTGTATTCAAGGTGGAATTTTTTTTGACGGAAAAATAATTCTTCCAATTCTATTTTTTATGTCGATAAAATCAGAAGAGGTCAACTGAAAAAATGTTTGTATGAACAGAAGAACAATGTAAAAAATGAGATAGCTAGAAAGGGGCATGAAATCTTGTATCGACCGAAGATTACATTTATTACAGCTACATTTAATTCTGCAAGGACATTGGAGCAAACTATATCCAGCATACTTAATCAAACGTATCAAAATATAGAATATATCATCATAGATGGTGGCTCTACAGATGGGACGCTTGATATTCTCAAAAAATATGGAGATAGAATTCGCTGGATGAGTGAGCGCGATAATGGTATTTGTGATGCGGTAGGAAAAGGGATCGATTTTTCTACGGGGGATTATATTAACATTCTTGGTTCGGATGATTCTCTTTCAGATCCCTGCATTATTGATGCTGTAGTAAAGGAACTTCAAGATAAACCGGATTTTTTATCGTGTAGTAGATATGATGTAGATGAGAAAACGTTATTACAGTATCCCTTTTGCAATACGCAGCGGATACGTAATGGGTTGACTTGCATTCCGACAGAAGGTGCATTTATTGGTCGCCATGTCCTAGAAAAATATCCTTTTGATCGGAACCTTAGGCTCATTAGTGATTACAAACTTTCTATACAGTGTCAGATGGATGAAAATATAAGGATTAAGTATAGTGATCTGTATACCGCGTTTTTTTCGACTTCTGGAGTCAGTTCGAATCAAGCTTTGGTTGAGGCTGAGGCTGTTGTAGTATACAAAAAATTGCATGTGAATCCACGAGACTATTATGGACCTGTTCCTCAAGGTGGAGCTTATGTAAAAAAAATTATACATGATAATTTACCATTGTCATTACTAATGTTAATTCTCTTAGTGAAGCAACAAGGATTAAGATATATATTTAAAGTTCTTCCTCTATCTGCATATCGTGCTTATATTCGTTTTAATCATCCAGATGCAGTAGAGCATATATGTAATAATAAGCTATGCAGGTGGTGTCATCGTGGTATATGATATAAAATAGTGTTGGATAAAAGAGGCTATCGGGGGTAAACAATGCGAGTAGCAAATGTATTACGCAACAGCATGTACTCCATGACATTGTATGTCGTGTTGGCTGTCCTCGGCATCTTGATACGGCAGGCGTTTACGCGCCATTTGCCTATAGAACTCTTAGGTCTTGAAGGATTGTTCACCAATGTGATTGCCCTTTTGTCCATTGCGGAACTGGGAATCAGTACTGTGATCAGCTATGGGCTTTATCGGGAAATTGCGAACAAGAACGAAGCTGAAGTCAATATACTGATGAGCATCTATCGGTATATCTATCTCTTGATAGGCACGTTGGTTGCCTTGATCGGCATCGTTTTGTTTTTCTTGTTGCCGTGGATTGTGCGAGATGAAAGCATCGCATGGGGTTATGTTCAATTTGTTTATGTGATTCAAATTTGTACAGTGCTCAGTACGTATTTCCTCGCATATAGACGCACATTGTTTGCGGCGGATCAGAAGGATTATATCTGTGTTCGCATCGATCTCGTCTGTACATTTGCCGCGAATCTTGTGAAGTTCGCTGCGATTGTTGTTTGGCAGAGTTATACGATGTATGCGCTCTCCGCGCTTGGATTCAACATATTGGCGAATCTGATCATCTCGCATCGGCTTGGCAAGGAATATCCATTCCTGCATACGGTCAAGGTCACGATACAGGATTTGCGACAACGAAAATTTTTCGTGGATGTAAAGAATTTCCTGATTCACAAATTATCCTATATTGTATATAGCGGGACGGATGCGATCATTATTTCCTCGATACTGGGACTGCGTACAGCTGGTCTTGTGGCAAATTATGTCCTTCTCTGTGATGGCGTTTACAAACTCTTGTACAAGATGCTGCAGGGAATCATCCCTTCTGTCGCGAACCTAGTTTATACGGATGATAGGGAAAAAAGTTATCGTGTTTATCGTATGCTGGATTTTGCTTACTTTTTGATCGGAGGGTATATCGCTTGCATCTATGTCACTGTGCTTCAACCATTTGTGGCGCTCTTCTTCGGGGCAGAATTCTTGCTTGAGGATGCCTATGTGAAGGCTTTGGCCGTCAATGTTTTTCTTGGCATGCAGTTTGAGAATGCATACAACTTCCGCAGTACGCATGGTGTGTTTGAAAATGATCGCGGCTATATGGTTCTATCTGCTGCAACAAATCTGATTTTATCAGTGATCTTGGCGCATTACCTCGGTGTTGTCGGTGTGATGATCGGCACGATTGCAGGTCTGTGGTTCATCGTCTATGGCCGCGTGCAGTTTGTCTTTCGTGTGATTTTTCGCCGAAGCATGAAGAAATATTGGTGGTGTCATGCGTGGTGGAGCATGGTCGTTCTTTTGGAAATCATGTTGATTAACGAGATATTGAGTGCGTCATTTTTCTCTTCAACGTATACGGGATTATTCGTCAAATGCCTATGTGCAGCGTTGCTAATGTTAGGGATGCAGGTTCTTGTATTTCATCGGTGCGAGGAGTTCCGCAGCGTATGTTTGTATGCCGTTGAGGCGAAGGACGTTCTTATGAGTAAGATTCGGGGGAGGAAATTTCAATGAAGAAAGCGTTGATTACAGGGATCACAGGGCAGGACGGTTCGTATCTTACGGAACTCTTGCTGGAAAAAGGCTATGAGGTTCATGGAATCATTCGCAGGCAGAGCAGTCAGAATACGGAGAGAATCGACCATATCTTGAATGATTCGGCGTTTTCCAAGCGTGTTTTCCTGCATTATGGAGATTTGACGGACTCCAGCAATGCACATGCGCTGATTCGGGAGATTCAGCCGGATGAAGTCTATAATCTGGCAGCACAGTCGCATGTAGCCGTATCCTTTGAGGTGCCGGAGTATACGGCGGAGGCGACAGGTGTCGGTACGATTCGTATGCTTGAGGCAGTACGCCAGAGCGGGCTGCCGATACGCTTTTATCAGGCATCGACTTCAGAACTTTTTGGTGGCTTGCCAGAGACGGCACCTCAGAGCGAGTCAACTCCATTTTATCCGAAGAGTCCTTATGGGGCGGCGAAACTCTACTCTTTCTGGATTACGAAGAACTATCGTGAATCCTATGGGATGTTTGCCTGCAATGGAATCCTCTTCAATCATGAGTCGCCGCGGCGCGGTGAGACTTTTGTGACGCGCAAAATAACGCTTGCAGTCACTCGAATTGCCAAGGGATTGCAGGAGAAGCTGACGCTAGGCAATCTTGAGGCAAAGCGCGACTGGGGCTTTGCGGGAGATTATGTAGAGGGAATGTGGCGCATACTCCAGCAGGATCAGCCTGAGGACTACGTACTTGCAACGAATGAGACGCATACGGTGCGTGAGTTTGTTGAGAGGGCTTTCGCTGAGACGGGCGTTCCGATTCGCTGGGAAGGCGAAGGGAGTAATGAGAAGGGCTATGACGCCAAGACCGGGAAGCTCCTTGTCGATGTGTCAGAGCAATTCTATCGCCCTGCAGAAGTCGAACTCCTCTGGGGGGATTCGACCAAGGCGGAGCATGAGTTGGGATGGAGGCGCAAGGTCGGATTTGCCGAACTGGTCAAGATGATGGTTGCAGCAGATTTGAAAAAGATACACGCCTGAAAGGACGGGGATGAGATTGCCGAATGTACGAGATGCATTCTTTTCTGAAGTCTATCAGATGACGGAGGAAGGGGAAGATATTGTCATCGTATCTGCGGATTTAGGTGCGCCGAGTTTGGATGAGTTCCGGCGCAGATTTCCGCATCGCTTTGTCAATGTTGGCATTGCAGAGCAGAACCTTCTCGCGGTTGCGTCCGGTCTTGCACTCAGTGGGAAATATGTGATTGCTTTCGGGTTGAATCCGTTTCCTGTGACGCGCGCATACGATCAGTTGCG
Organism: Selenomonas sputigena; assembly: GCF_026015965.1. NCBI lineage: Bacteria > Bacillati > Bacillota > Negativicutes > Selenomonadales > Selenomonadaceae > Selenomonas > Selenomonas sputigena. Next base: position 2,318,781 of record NZ_CP110383.1, read on the forward strand.
CAACTTCTTGGGCGATCTCAAGATTCCTGTTACGGTTGCGGCATTGAATGCAGGGACGTGTGCGTCAGAATGTGGCTATACGCATATGCCGCTCGAAGATTTTGCAATGGTTCGCATGATTCCTTCCATCAAGATGGTAAATCCGTCCGATACCGCCATTGCGAAAGCGGCGGCGCGTGACTTGGTGGCAGCTTCGCAGCCAATGTATGTTCGATTTGATAAGTTTCTAATGGAAGAGCATTATCAAGAGCGTGAGGTGGATTTCCAAAAGGGATTTTTTGAGATGCCAGCATCAGAACGATTTGCCGTCATTACGACTGGGAATTTTTCTTCTATGCTGAAAAATAGCATCAACACGATTAAGATTCAGGGCGAATCTCCTAGCCTCTTTGATTGCTATGCGTTCCCTCTGGATACGGATTTGCTGGCAGAACGGTTGAAGCCGTTTTCATGTATAGTGACGCTTGAGGATCAGACGCCTTGCGCGGGGCTGGGCTCCCTGATCATGGAGACTCTTTCTGCATATGGAATCGTCAAACGGATTCGTGCTCTGGGTGTTGAACCGAAGCATTGGGAAGGGCGCATTATGAACCGCAGCGCGATTTATGATGAAATGGGATATGATATAAAATCGCTTGGAAAACGACTGCAAAAGACCTTTGAGGAGATGATGGATAATGACTGAAGCACGCGAATTTGAATCGTTGTATGCATTGTCCTATCAAATGCGGAAACGGTTTTTGGAAATTTTTACGCGATTGGGATTCGGTCATGTGACGAGTGCTTTTTCGGCAACGGAAATCTTAGTAACACTTTACAAAGAAGTTTTGCGTTACCAAGCAGACGATCCAGAATGGGGAGGCAGAGACCGCTTTGTTCTGAGCAAGGGACATGGGGCGGGAATGCTTTTTCCTATCTTCGAGGAGATTGGCTATCTGTCTCCTGAACAGATCGATGATATGATTCGCATTGGAGGCGACTACGAGTATATTCGGAGCCTGTTTCTGCCCGGTTACGATTTTTATGGCGGTTCTCTCGGTCATGGATTGGGAATTGCAGCAGGTTTAGCACTAGGCGCACGTTTGAATCGAGCGGATTGGCACACATATTGTCTCGTTGGCGATGCAGAGTGTTGTGAAGGATCTATTTGGGAAGCGGCTATGTTTGCAGGTCATCAGGAACTGAGCAATCTTGTTGTTGTTGTGGATCGCAATGCGCTTGGCTGTTCAGATTTTACAGAGCACATGTTGCGTATGGAACCCTTTGCTGAGAAATGGCGCGCCTGTAACTGGGATGTGCAGGAGGCGGATGGACATACGTATGAAGAGCTTGTCCCTGTGCTGAAAGCGAGTCGTTCGCCCCGCAGATCCAGACCGCTTTGCGTTATTGCTGATACCATCAAGGGGAAAGGGTTGGAGTATCTTTATGACAAGCCTTTGATGCACGGCTATATGCCCAATAAACCCGAGGATATCGAAAAAGTATTTAAGGAATTGAAGAGGTATTAGGGGGATTTGTACGTGGTGGATTATTCGAGGCTGACATAGGAGTTGTTTATGAAGAAGGATAGTAGGATCTACATAGCTGGACATACAGGTCAAATTGGCTATGGCTTGGCAAAAAAATTACAATCGGATGGTTATGAAAATGTAATTTTAAGAACACATGATTCGCTGGATTTGTTGGATCAAAAGAGCGTATGGGATTTTTTTGAAAAAGAAAAACCGGAGTACGTATTTTATTGTGCGGGTACTCTTGGTACTATTGATTATTTTGTACAGGAAAAAGCTGCGGTTATTTACAATAATCTTATGATGCAAGCTAATGTGATTAACTCTGCTGTCAAGAACAATGTAAAAAAATTACTCTATGTAGGCAGTGGGGCTGTTTACGGCAGCCATACTTCTTCACCGTTTCAAGAGACAGCGGCGATAGACTCTATACAACAGGGCGGAATGGAGGCATACGCTGTTGCCAAGATCGCAGGGCTTGAATTGTGCAAACAATATCATGGCATTGCTGGGAGTAAATGTATCTCTGTTTTACCTACGCATGTGTATGGAACGAAGAATATTTCTCGTATCAAGAACACTCTGGTTGAAGAGTTGTTGCAAAAAATGCACCAGGCGAAGCTGGAAGGCGCAAAAGAACTTGCGTTAGATATATGGGGAACGGGGAAGAAGTGTATTCGGCAGTTTATCTATTTGGACGATTTGGTGGATGCGCTTATCTATATAATGGACAACTATGATGAAGTTTTGCCGGTTAATATTGCGTCAGAGGAGGCTGTTTCTCTGGATGAATTGGCTCATATCATTCGAGAAATTATCGGTTATACAGGTACGCTGCATTATCAGGAAGATAAGACTGAAAAGACGGATGATCGCCTTATGTCGGTAGCATATTTGCGAGAACAGGGTTGGAAACCTCATTATACATTGCGAGAAGGAATCCAATCTTTCTATACATGGTATCTTGATGAACTTCGGGAAAAAGGATAATAGGTGTCGTGAAATAAAATTTTCGGGAGGTAGGCAAGTGGAAATTTCGGATAGGATTTACGTTGCCGGGCATACAGGGATGGTGGGTTCGGCTATTGTGCGCCATCTGCAAAAAAATGGATACTATAATCTGCTGCTGAGAACGCATCGTGAGCTTGATTTGACAGATCAGCAGGAGACAAGGAGTTTCTTTGAGCAGGAGCGCCCTGACTATGTATTTATCGCTGCGGCGAAGGTCGGTGGAATACAGGCAAACAGTACGTTTCCTGCAGATTTTTTGTATGTAAATCTGATGATTAATGCGAATATCATCCATGCGGCGCATGAAGTCGGTGTCAAGAAGCTGTTGGCTTTGGGTAGTTCCTGCATTTATCCGAAATTTGCTGACCAGCCGCTTCGTGAAGAGGCCTTTTTGGATGGCAAGCCTGAGCCTACGAATGAAGGCTATGCTATTGCAAAGATTTCGGCATTGGAGTTGGTGAAGTTCTTCCATCGTCAGTACGGTGACCCGTTTATCAGTTGTATGCCGACGAATATTTATGGGGAAAATGACAACTTCGATTTGCAGGGTTCACATGTCATCCCTGCGATGATTCGCAAGTTTCATGCGGCAAAAATGGAGGGGGCGGATTCCGTTACTCTTTGGGGGACGGGAAGCCCGAAACGCGAGTTCCTCTATGTGGATGATCTTGCAGATGCGTGTGTCTTTCTTATGGATCATTATGATGAAGAAGGGCATATCAATATAGGCAGTGGCGAAGAAGTTTCCATGAAGGAATTGGCAGAAGGGATTGCGTCTGTTGTAGACTTTCATGGAACGTTGATCTATGATACGGAGAAGCCCGATGGTGCTCCGCGCCGTTTGGTCGATTCTACGCGTATTCATGAGCTTGGCTGGCAGCATAAGGTATCCTTGCGTGATGGAATCGAACGTTCATATCGATATTTTTTGGAGAATTACAATCAGTAGTTTTTAAAAGAAGGAGCGCATTGTATGGAGCGGTATCGTGATCCTGTTCATGGTTTTATTGAGGTAAGACCATGGGAGAAGAAGATTATAGATTCTGCTCCGTTTCAGCGACTCCGTCATATCAAGCAGCTCGCTATGACGAATCTTGTGTTTCATGGTGCAGAGCATACGCGCTTCGGTCATTCGCTGGGTGTAATGTTTTTGGTGACGAGAGCATTTCACATGGCGGTTGAAAATGGAGCAGGGGAGTATCGTTTTTCGCGCAAGAAAATAGAATGGTATGAACAGATTCTTCGTCTTATTGCTTTGACGCATGATCTTGGGCATGCACCATTTTCACACGCGTCAGAATCGGTCTTTCCTGATGGGATTGAGCATGAAGATTTCACTGAGAAGATTATCAAAGAAACAGAGATTGCAGAGTACATCCATGCAATTGGAAAAGAATTTAAAACGAAGGATGAAAAGTACGATATAACACCGGATTTGATTTGTGACATTTATCGAGGAAGAGATCCTGGTGAGAAATCAGAGTTTACGTTCCTTAAAAGCTTTATGGATGGTGAGCTGGATTGCGACAAGATGGATTACCTTTTAAGGGATTCTCTTTATTGTGGCGTAAATTATGGAAAGTTTGACCTTGAGAGACTACTATCTTCTTTAACGATTGATGGAAAGGAAGGCTTTCCAAGATTGGCAATAGATTATGGTGGTCTTAAGGTATTTGAAGAGTTTGTGTTGGCAAGGTATTTTATGTTTACGGAAGTGTATTTTCATCGTACACGCCGCTATTTCGATATTATTTTAGGAAAAGCTTTGAAGACTATTTTGCCGAATGGAAAATATCCGGAGAAGGTAGGTTTATATCTGGAGTGGGATGATGAGAGGGTTTTTCAAGAATGCCGTAAACAAATTGATGATGTAAATTGTAAGAGCATTATAGCAAGGTATGTTTACCCGTGCGTTTTAGAGAGTCCCGCACATGCTGAGGGAGAACAATTACGTACATACGATAATTTGAAAAAGCGACTATATAAAGAATTTGGGAAAGAATCTTTTATAGAAGATAGTTCTGCGGATAAGTTGCCACATAAAATTCCTGTTCGGTGTGAATTGGAAGATGAAAGAGCTATTATTTCTTTTAATAAGCGCATGAAAAAGAGAGTATCTGTCTCCGAGGAATCTTATATTATTCGGGCATTAGCGACTAAGATAGGAATTAGACGATTATATGCACATCCTATGGTTTCTGAGGAAGCAAAAAAGATTGTGAGAGATTGGTATGCTGCAGACGGGGAGGTATCATGATGAAGATGCTTGAAAAATATGCGCTTCTTATTGGGGATATATGTATGGATGGTCAAACGGGCAAGAAGAAATTGCAAAAACTTATGTATTTAATTGAGCGAAAAGGTGTTCGGTTAGATTTGCGATATACTATTCACTTCTTTGGGCCGTATAGTTCAAGACTGGATCAAGCTGTTCATATTCTTGAAAATGAAGATCGTTTAATCATAGATACATCGGGAAAGACGCACCGGATCATCATGAAGGGGTCGGTGCAGGGGAACCTTCTGGAAAAGGAAGAGAATTTCGTTAATGAAGTACGGGATGTTTTTTTTGATAAATCTCCAAGAGAGTTAGAAGCATTAACAACAATAGATTATGTTGCAACGTTTTTGTTGCATGGAAAAGCGACGAAAAAAAGTGTGATTGATCAGGTGCGGCGCATAAAGGGCAAAAAGTTTTCGCGTGAGGATTTGGAACAAGATTATGATTTCCTTATAGAGCAAGGATATATTTCTGCGTAGTGATTTTAGGAGGAGCAAGCACATGGAAAAGATCGGTGTAGGATATGCGTATGTCAGCGATGCTGAGAAACGTTATGTGAATGAGGCTTTAGATTCTGGGCGGCTTTCGCAAGGAAAGATGGTTCATAAGTTCGAAAAAGAGTTCGCACGACTTCATGACCAAAAGTATGGTGTTGCCTGCAATAGTGGAACGTCTGCCTTGCATGTTTGTTTGGAGGCAATGAAAGAAGTCTATGGCTGGGAAGACGGCAGCGAAGTTCTCGTTCCGGCGATTACTTTCATTGCGACATCGAATGCTTGCATTCACGCGGGTTTGAAGCCTGTGTTTGTGGATGTGGATCCGATTTCTTATAACATGGATGCTTCTAAGATGGAAGAACGTATCACGGATCGGACGGTCGCAGCGATTCCGGTGCATACATTCGGACAGCCGTGTGAGATGGATGCAATCATGGCTGTGACGGAAAAGTATGGTTTGCGTGTTTTGGAAGACTGTGCAGAAGCACACTTTGCAACGTACAAGGGGAAAAAAATCGGCAGTTTCGGCGATATGGCAGCATTCAGTACGTATGTTGCGCATACGATCACGACGGGAATCGGCGGCGTCATTACGACGAATAATCTTACGTTGACGGAGATTTCCCGTTCGCTCATCGCACATGGACGTGCCTGCACTTGCGAGACTTGCTTGGCGTCTGATCCCAGGCAGGTCTGCAAATTGCGCATGCAGACGGAGATGGATAAACGCTTCATGATGGTTCGCATGGGATACAGCTATCGTATCGGTGAGCTGGAAGGCGCGTTGGGGCTTGGTCAGCTTGAGAATCGCGATCTCATTATGAATACGCGCAAGGAGAACGCGCATTATCTCAGCGAGGGTTTACAGGGAACAGAGAAGTATCTGCAACTTCCTGAATATCCGGATTATGTCGATCACTCGTTTATGATGTATCCGATTGTTATAAAGAAAGACGCTCCTTTCACGCGCGATGAGTTTACGCATTTCTTGGAGAAAAACAATATCGAGACCCGTCCCATGCTCCCGTTGCTGAATCAGCCGGTTTATCGGAAGCTGTTTGGCGATATCGAGAGCGATTACCCCGTTGCCGAGTGGTTGGATCATTATGGGCTTTATGTGGGCTGTCATCATGGGTTGAACAAGGAGCAGCTGGATAAGATTGTGGCGACAATTAAAGAGTTTTTGCAGGATAAGGTATAAACTTTCAGGACACATGTTCAGCCGTCACGCGAAGCGACATGCGTTGCTTCGCGCCCATTTCCTGCAACAGTTTCATCAAGGCGGCACGTCCTCACGCCTTACAGAAGCCTAGCCAATCGGTCTGCGCCTTCGGCTTGACCTCTTGGGGCTTCATGGTAAAATGAAGAATACGGGAAGCCTCTGTGAAGGTTTCCCGTATTTCAGCATATCAAATTTGGGAGAAAAATGATGAATATTCTTGTTATAGGAAATGGCTTTGATATCGAATATGGTATTCCGAGTAGTTATAAGAATTTTTTGGATTTCGTTGATATTTTTAAGAACGTTTATTGTCGTAGAGAGACAATAGAGAAACTTAATAAGGCGGAGCGAAAAGCTTTTTTTACACAAAAATTAGAAGAAATATCAAAAATATATAGAGATATTTTCGGACTATGGAATACTAACGAATCTATCGACCCCTTATTTCGTGAGTTCTATGATATGATAAGTGATAACTATTGGATCAATTATTTTATTGATCCAATAGCTAGACTTGAAGGAAAAAGTAACTGGGTGGACATTGAAGCTGAGATCTTACATGTTATACAAACATTGACTGAAAAACGAGAATTTATTATGCAATCAGGTTTTGATGCAACTGCCATGCGTAACCTGAACAAGAAGGATAAAAAATTCCTGCCCCTTTTTATGGAGAGCGTGATGAATGGATGGAGTGAGACGGGCGGAAAAGTAGAAAGAAAACAACAAATGAGCTATTGGCATCAGATGAAAGTCGTACTACAGGATGATTTTTCTAAGCTGGTTCGAGCATTAGAGTTATATATCAATTACTTCATAGATTTTGATAAAGTGAATAAGAGAAATATTTTTGATGGGATTGAATTTGATTATCTTATAACCTTTAATTACACAAATACATATCGAACTCTATATAACCGCACAATCTCTCAAGATTTTATTCATGGACAAGCTCAAGCAAATCGCAATAAGGAAGACAGTAATGTAGTTTTAGGAATTGAAGAATTCCTCGATGAAGGTCAAAAGGACAGAGATATAGAGTTTATTGGGTATAGAAAATATTATCAACGTATTGTAAAACACTGTGATTTTTCCTATAGAACAGTATTAAATAAACCGCAGAATTCACTTAGCATATGGTTTTTTGGGCATTCGCTTGCCTTATCAGATAAAGATATTCTTATCAATTTACTCCCTAGTTCGAATTTAGCATCTCAATTTTCTAAAACACCTAAAAATAATGTGCAAAAGGCTTACATCTGTTATTATAATCAGCAGACATTGGAGCAACAAGTTGTAAATTTAGTTCAAATTTTAGGACAGGACGCCTTAAATGATTTGGTTTGTGGTGCAAATCCTAAAATTGAATTTGTTTTTCAAGGTGACTTTAAGAGAAAACGAACGATAGCCATGAATGCGGAAAGGTAGAATGGGATATAGTATGCAGATAGTATTACTTTCAGGTGGAGCTGGGAAACGGCTATGGCCTCTGTCCAATGATCTTTATTCTAAACAATTTCTCCGCATCTTGAGACGCGAGGATGGGACGCTGGAGTCGATGATTCAGCGTGTTTGCCGTCAAGTGCAGTGCGCCGCGCCGGATACGCCCATCACCGTTGCGACAGGTCGCGAGCAAGTCTCGTTGATTCGCCGCCAGCTTGGTTCTGGGGTGAACATTTCGGTGGAACCGTGCCGGCGTGATACGTTTCCTGCGATAGCGTTGGTGTCTGCCTATCTGCATGAAGTGCGCGGTATTCCTCTCGATGAGGCTGTAGCGATTTGTCCTGCCGATCCTTATGTCGATGAGGGATATTTTCGTGCCGTTGTGCAGTTGCTCGAAGAAGCCGAGAGGGAAGGTTCTGCGAATCTTGTCTTGATGGGAATCGAGCCGACGTATCCGAGCGAGAAGTATGGTTATATCATGCCTGTTTCGCAAGAGCCGCAGAGTATGGTGCAGTCGTTCAAAGAGAAGCCGGATAAGGAGAAGGCTGCAGAATACATCGAACAAGGCGCTTTGTGGAATAGCGGCATTTTCGCGTTCAAGCTTGGCTATGCGCTCGATAAGGCTCGTGAATTGCTGAACTATACGGATTACGAGGATCTTTTCAATCGCTATGAAGAGCTTTCCAAGATCAGCTTTGATTATGCTGTGGTCGAGAAAGAGAAAAATATTGCAGTTCAGCGCTACAGTGGCACTTGGCTTGATATAGGCACGTGGAACACGCTTGCTGAGGTGATGCCAGAGCATACGATTGGTCGCGTCACGATGGATGAGACTTGCAGGAATGCTCATGTCGTGAATACGTTGCCGATGCCCATCCTTTGCATGGGATTGAAGGATGTCGTGGTGGCAGCGAGCCCGGAAGGCATCCTCGTTTCGGACAAGGAGCGATCCAGCGCAATGAAGCCTTATGCAGAGCGACTTCATACGCCAGTGATGTATACGGAAAAGTCATGGGGCGAGTTTCAGATCATCGATGCAGAGACGGAGAGTTTGACCATCAAGATTACACTGAGTCCAGGACGCTCGCTCACCTATCATTTGCACGAGCGCCGCGATGAAACGTGGACGGTGATTGAAGGCCGTGGCTGGGTGAAACTCGACGGTAATGAGTTCGCTGTTGCTGAGGGGCAAACGGTGCGTATACCTAGGGGGTCTTTTCATACGATACGGGCAGAGACGCTGCTGAAGGTGATGGAGATTCAGACGGGTGAGGATATTGATGCGGAGGATAAGATTGTGTGGGGCGGCGAAATATGGTGAAGTGGATATTACTCACTGGGAGGTTTTGTTATGTCTGATTTGCTTATTAGAAATGAACCGATTCAGGCAGTATTTAGTTGGTATATGAATGAAAAATTTTGGGTTAATAGAAAGTACCAGCGAAAACTGGTATGGACATTAGCAGAGAAAAGCAAGTTTATAAATTCGATCATGCGCTCTTATCCGGTACCATTATTTTTATTGGCTGAAACAAGTCAATGTAATGAACAGGGGTATGAAATTATTGATGGGATGCAGAGGTTAGAGGCTGTTTTTAGTTTTTTGAGAGGAGATTATAGTGTTACTCTAGATGGAGAAAATGGTTTTTTTGACTTGTCTACAATGGCAGAAACGAAGGCCTTATTGGATAGTAATGAGATACAGCAAAATACACCTGTTCTGTCACGAAAAATGTGTGTAGATTTGGCAAATTACCAAATCCCTTTGTCTATAACAAGGTTTCAAGAAGAAGAGGTAGAAGAGATTTTTAGAAGAATAAATGCAACAGGGAGATTACTTTCTCATCAAGATTTGCGTCAAGCAGGAGCGACCGAATATTTTTCTGAGTTGGTCAGGAAAATATCCAGTCAGATAAGACGTGACACTTCACCTTCGGATAGACTTCCTTTATCAAAGATGAGAGAAATCAGTCTTTCATCTTCAAAATTGCCGTATGGAATTAATCTGAAAGATGTTTTTTGGGTCAGACAGCAAATTATTACTGTTAATAATATGCGATTGTCTAGAGATGAAGAATTAATCAGTTACTTGTTAATGTACATATTGTTAGGAGACAAAATAGACCCGACCGCAAAAAATCTAGATGAGATTTATGGAGCTGAAAATAATTCAAAAAACATTATAAATGATATTGCTGTTGTTGTTGAGCGAGAAGGTGAGAAAGAAATTATTGAGCGATTTATTAAGGTTTTTGATGAATTTGAAAGAGTTTTGGAAAAGTCTAATCGATCATTTAGTTGGTTGGTGTTTGGAGATGAATCACATGCAAAAGTGAGAACTTTTCAAGTTGTATTTTTAGCTTTTTATAAATTGTTGACCAATGGAAAAATTCTAGTAAGTATAGATAGACTGATTGAGCAACTATCAGGAATTGGAAAGCGTGAATTCAACAATATATCTTCTAGAAAATGGACGGCAAAATATAGAAATGAAAAAATAAATGCAATAGAGGGGATTATAAAGGATTGCTTTATGGACTCAGAACAGAGTAATCCTGCAGTTGATAATTGGGTAAGTAAACTGGAAAATATTCTTATGCAATCTAAAATAGAACAACAACTTTTTGATTTTAAGGTGGGGGTGTATGATTTTTGTTCTAGAAAATATAATGAGCAATGTATAAGGAAATGTGTAAAAACCTTGACTGCAATGGCTAACATGAAAAAAAACACGACGGGATATATTCTTCTTGGTGTTGCAGATGATAAAAAAGATGCGGATAAGCACAAGAAACTATACGGAACAAAACCAAAGTCGTTTAATAATTTTTTTATAGTTGGAGTTGATGGAGAAGTAGAAAAATATCATAAAAGTATGGATGAATACTATAATAGAATTAAGCAAGTTATAGAGAAAGAACCTGTTGATGATTATATTATCTCATATATTACTAGAAATATGAGATTAGTTAACTATTATGATAGAAGCATTGTGGTTCTATCTTTGCAATCAAAGGATAAACCTTTGCTATATGATCAAAAGTATTATGAGAGGCGTGGAGCCAATAATCACAGACTTGATGTAAACGAAGTATCTCCTCCTTATATGGCGGACTTGTTTTCACGCTTCCAGTAATTACTATCTGTTCAAAAGAATGATATCAAATCCATGAGATATCATCAGAACTTGTGGGTAAATATGATGGACAGGCGACTCTATATTCTCATGGTAGACGGACATCAATATTAGAATACTGAAGTAGAATCATGTCAATCATGTTGTCGATATTTCTAAATCCATATGCCACATGTCAGGATTTAATATACCATTGTTTATATGGGTGCATCCTTTGAGCAGATTCAAAGTGGTGTTCATTCTCTTGATTATCATGATTGTTGCGAAATCAGGCAGACAAAAGCTGCTAGTGAATTGGAGATTTCAAAAAGCACCATGTACACGTGGAAATGTGTGCACCGTATGGGATATTTTGATCTTATACACGGCACACAAACACCCACGAGTGCTATTATGTCTCTGTATGAAGAAATCTCCCAGCTTCGTGCACAATTCAAAGCGCAGGATAAAGAGATTCGGCGACTAAAGAAAGAGAACGACTTCCTGGAAGACACAAGCGCTTTTTTGCTGCTAGCCGTTTGAAGTCAACAAAAACGAACGTATGAAATTCATTGTGCTCAAGACTTCTGATGGCGCAATCAAAGGCAACATCAGCCTCTATTGCAAGATTCTCGATGTCACGAGGCAGGAATTCTATCAGTACTTGTCAAACGAAGATCGTTCGTGGAAATATCAGGCGCTAGTCGATGCCATGATGCAGATTCATGCGGGGGATGAATGTAATGACACCTACGGAAGAATCCTCATGTGGTAAGCACTCAAAATTAAGCAAGAAGTTGGCAACTTTATTTGTAAAACATCGAAGGCAGTACTTCGCAGCATGAAGCGGGTGTCGGCAAAAGGGCGAAGCCTTTACCGCGTATTGCTCGTTCTCTCCGAGAGTTTAAAGATCACTTTGAAGAGCAGGACGGATTTTTTTGGTTAAACAGCGCATAGCTGAGCTTGTTGATACGGGTTTCAAGGAATTCTGCGGATTTTTTGCATGCGAAGTTTGAGAAAGCACTATGACGCTCTTATCTCAACATCTCCCATAACTTGCCTGTTAGGAGGATACCTGTTATACTCTAATATATGAGAAGTATTTAATGGCCTATACTGCATAGAGGTTAGCCGACTTTGATGTGTTTTCCATCAGAAAGACAGCCATCCGTCTAATTTGGAGAAGAGTGTGAATATCATGATATACGCAAAGGGTTAGGAGAACAGCCATGGCGATGATGATCGATGCGAGGCCTTCCTTTCGCGGGGAAGCGAGAGTTTGGGAGAGTTTGGAGCGGCTGCTGCCGGATTCTGTTGTGGTTTACAATAACCGTGAGGTCAACGGGCGCGAGTTTGATTTTTGCTTGTTGATCGAGGGTGTCGGCATTTTGGTCATCGAGGTCAAGGGGTGGCTGGCGGACAAGGTGCTTGTTGAAGGTGTTGATCGAATTCTCGTGGAGGGGCTTGATGCACCGCAGAGGTCACCGAAGAAGCAGGCGCGTGCCTATCGCTTTGCCCTGTTGAATAAAATCAGCGAGAAGTATAACAGCAGTCCCTGTGTGTTTGATATGGTCTGCTATCCGTTCATCAGCAAGGCGGAGTATCTTTCTGTGCGTTTGGATGTTGTTTCGGAAGAGACGCTTACGATTTTTAAGGAGGATTTGGAGAGCCGCGAGGCACTGCTTGAGAAAATCCATGGAGCGTATGATTCGCTGCGTCATGTTCCTCATGCGGAGTTTTCGGCGGAGTTTCTTCTGCGGCTGCGGCGGGATTGGGAACCGAATCTGCCGGAGGCTGTCCGACCGACGGAGGCGGCTGCTCAGCCATATTCGCTTCTTTCGATCCATCCGGGTGCGCTTAGGCGAGCTGAGGCGGAGCGAATCGTATCGGAGTATTTCGCAGGAATCAAGCGCATTGTCTTTTTGGGCGACCGCACGTCGTATGAGCAGCTTGCCGCCGCTTTCGATGCGGGCTTCAAGCGGCGCAATATTGAGCCGAGTGCGAACGGCTTGCAGATCGGCTATGCGCATGGGCTTGTTGCAGGGGCGGATTCTTTTCGCACGTTCAACCTCGAGGTCTATTTCGTCGAGAATCTCATAGAGATTGCGGCGACGGATGTTGTGATTGAGGAGGGGGCGGCGGAGCGGGAGCTTTTAGAGAAGTTGTCGGCTGTTACGCTCTTCAATGCGCAGCAGTATCAGATCGAACATGCACCTGCAAATGCACATATCTTGGTTGAGGCGGGCGCGGGAACAGGAAAGACGTTTTCCATGGTTTCCCGCGTCGCTTTTTTGTGCGGCAAGAAGACGGCTGCTGTGACGAATCTCGCAGAAGAGATTGCGATGGTGACCTTCACCAACGACGCGGCGAACAATATGAAGGCGCGGCTGAAGCAGATGTTCGTCCATTCCTTCGTCTTGACGAAGCAGCCGCGCTTTTTGCGGCTGGTCGAGGAGGTGGATCGTGCTCATATTTCTACGATCCATCGCTTTGCCCTTGATATTTTGCGCGGGGAGGCGCTCTATACGGGACTGGGGACGAATTTCCGCATTGCATCGGATGCGTATTTGCGCGGGAAAATCTACGACGATTGTTTGAACGATTTTCTCGCAAGGATGGAAGAGGAAAATCCGAATTTTCTGCAGGAGATTCCCGTGCCGCTCTATGAGCTGAAGAAGAAGCTCATGAGCATGGCGGATCGCCTGTTGGCGAAAAGCGTTGACTTAAAGCGGCTCAAGCGGTCGCAAATGGGCGTCGTGGACGATCAGCCGATCCCGTATTTCAACGATTTGATCGAAGAGGTCGTAGTCTTGGCGGAGGAAATCTATGGGCGGGAAATGCATGCCACCAATGCGCTGGATTTGACCGAATGTCTGATCCTCCTGCAGCAGGTGTTGGATGAGTGCCCGGAAAAGCTCCGCTCGCTCAAGAGCCGATATTTGTTCATCGATGAGTTTCAGGATACGGACGACGTTCAGATTCAGGTCTTCCGCAAGCTGCAAAATAAGGTGGACGCGGACTGCCACTTGTTCGTCGTGGGGGATTTGAAGCAGAGCATTTATCGCTTCCGCGGGGCGCGTCTCAGTGCCTTCAAGCAGCTGATGAGCGATGTGCGCATGGTCTGGGCATCATATTCGCTCACGCGCAATTATCGAAGCGACCGGCGGCTGTTGGAACGGCTTCATGAAGTCTTTTGCCGCATGGGCGAGCAGCAGTATCTTCCCTACCGCGAGGAGGCTGACCGCCTTTTCGGCAGTGTGGAGACGGGCATTGCCGAAGAGGATTTGTTTGGATCGGTTCCGTGTCCGTCGAGGGCGGCGTTTTTCGATACGGTTATCGATGTTCTGCGTGCGCAGGAGGAGATCGCGGCCTCTCTCATGAAGGAGCGCGAGGAGCGGCGTCAGCAACCGCTTTCCAAGGCCGAGCGCACGATTGCCGTCCTGGTCAGAAGCAATTGGCAGGTAGAGAAGCTGACGGATGCGGCGAAGAAAAGGGGCGTCGAGCTTCACACGAAGTCTGGCGGCGAGCTCTATCAGCTGGAATCGACGCTGGACCTCTACAAGTTGCTGCTCGCTCTGGAAAACAGCGCGAATCCCGTTCATCTGGTCAACTTCATCGAGTCGAATTATACATGGCTGCGGCTCGATTATCAGAAGTATCGCGGCATGGAGTCTGCCGCCTGTCTTGCCGATTTGCGGCGCATTCTGGATGAGTTTTTTACGATTCACATGGAAAAGACGTGGCAAGAGGTTGTCAATGAGGCGCATGCACAGCCGATTCTTTTTGTCCTTCGTCACTTGTACGAAGCGCTGCAGCCATGGAAGAAGTACAGCTCGGAACAGGCCGAGCAAAGGTACTACATGGCGAACTACGAGTATCTGCTCGAACGCATTATTCGATTTTCGCGTGCGGATGCGCTGACGCTCCATCAGATGACGGAGTACTTGAAGGTCTCGATCTTGACCGAGCAGAAGCAGCCGGCGCGCGACATCGACTTTGATGACGAGGGGATTCAGCTCATCTGTACGACGGTGCACAAGGCGAAGGGGCTTGAGTATGGCACGGTCGTGCTGCCCTATACGGATG
Organism: Selenomonas sputigena; assembly: GCF_026015965.1. Taxonomy (NCBI): domain Bacteria; kingdom Bacillati; phylum Bacillota; class Negativicutes; order Selenomonadales; family Selenomonadaceae; genus Selenomonas; species Selenomonas sputigena. The sequence goes on from NZ_CP110383.1 coordinate 2,333,947, forward strand.
CGGACATGGGAGGCTTGAGCAAGGGCGGGCTTGATGCACATTATTCCGACGGCAAATTGGCGTATATTGTCTCGTTCGATAACGGGATCGAGGTTCGCAACTCTCACTATGATGAGAACATGGAGACGCGCGAGCAAATTGCCGAGGAATCGCGCATCCTCTATGTCGCCTTGACGCGGGCGATTCGAAGCTGCGTGTGGATCTATCGTCCGAACCGCAATGCCGCTGTCACTTGGGGCTCGTTGCTGGAGGTATGAGATGTCAATTGTCATATATACGTACAGCGATCCGTACAGATTGAAGGAAGAGCCGTATTGGGACGAGATCAAGGCGTGTCCCTACTTTTGTGCGGCGCAGACGCTGGTGAACGGGCTGAAATATCTGTATCGGGAAGATTTTGTCCAAGGGCGAGTGACCACGGTGAGGAATTTTCTTGAGGCGCTTTTCCCCTACTGGCAGAGCACGGCTTGTCGAATCAAGCAGCACGCCGCGATCGACCGTTGGATCGCCGAGTGCGCACTTCCCGCTGCAGGGGCGGAGGAACAGGAGCAGATGCGGGCGGCGCTCCTCGCAAATCGCGGCGAGGTGCTCGAAAGCATCCGCACGATGGTGGAACTTGGCATCGACGCCGCAGAGCTTCGCGAGGAGGCGCTTACGCCGGCGCAGAAAATCGTCGTCGAACTTTTTCGGCTGTCGTCGACAGAACGCGGGCAGAGCTTCGCCTTTTCGAGTGATGTCGACGAGGCGGAAATGGACGAGGCGCTCTTGCACACGATGCAGGAGGCAGCCCACCAAACGCTTGACTGCAGCCGCATCGCGTTGGATCGTATCGTCATTCATGGCGTTCATCAATTTACGCCGATTATGCTGCGCGCGATTGAAGCGGCCGCAAAGCATAAGAAGGTCATTCTGCTTTTCAACTATCAGCAGCAGTATCAAAATATTTATCAGACGTGGATTGATATTTATACGTCGTTCGACTGCCCGATGACGAACTTCGGCGGCGAAGCGTTTCGGCCGATCGGGCAAGATCCGATCAGCCGCGAAGGCAATCTTCTGGCAGACAAGATCGGGCGGCTGGTCGAGGGCGACGCCTCAGCTCCGGTGCAGACCGCGCCCTTTGAAATCCTTGAGTTTGACAATATGACGGAGTTCGCGGGCTACGCCGCCGATGTTTTTGAAAGCGCTGCACGCGTAAATCCTGCGAATCCGCTGGCGATGATGCGCGAGCAGATTTATGCCGCCGACAGCTCTGTCAATGAGATCTTGAAGATCTATTTCCCCGAACAGTTCGGCGAGCGTCAGTTCCTCCACTATCCTCTGGGACGCTTCTTCGTCGCTATAGCGAATATGTGGGATATTGCGTCAAACAAGATGGTGGTTCGTGATGCGCGAGACGTCCGGGAATGTCTTGATGCGGGAATCCTCAAAGAGGAGCATGCGGGACAGCTGTCGACGATCTGGGGCAGGATGTCCGCCTTGTTTGAAGGATGCGCTTCGATCGAAGAGATGCTTTCGCGTTTGCGTCGGCTGCGGAAGAATAAGCGATACATGACGGACGCGGAGAAAAAGGAATACGTGAGCCATCTCACATACTACAATGTCGCCCCTGATGAAATCGACCGGCTTGGAAAAGCGCTGGCGGAGTTGACGGAATTGGCGGCTTATTTCTATGAGGATTTTGAAAGGCAGCCGCATAATTTCAGCAGCTTCTATAAGAAGCTTAAGGCGTATTTGCAGCAGGATGTGCTCGATGCACATGTTTTGGACGAGGAGTTCAACGACATCCTCCGTCGCGTGCTTGTGCGTCTCGATGAGGTCGAGGACATTGAGGAGTCCGCTTCGTTTGCCTGTCTCAAGGCGACGATGTCGATCTACCTCGTGCAGGAAGCGAATCCCGCGCAAAGCGCACAGTGGATCGTGCGCAATTTCGAGCAGATCGACGGCGACATTTTGCGCAGTCTCAACGACAAGACGAACGGCGAGCCGACCATATATCACTTTGCTTGTCTGACGGATGAGGATCTCGCTGCGGCGGGGCGGGCGAAATTTCCGTGGCCGCTGACCGACTCCTTCTTTGAGGCGGCGCAGGATCCTGTCGATTGGAAGCATCAGGTCTATGTGAAGGCGCGCAGCGAGTATAAGAATTACAAACGGTATGCGCTGCTCTACGGGCTGGCGTTCAACCGTGCCGGGTTCAAGCTCAGCTACGTCAGGCGCGCGGGCGACAAGGAGCGTGAGCCGTACTACCTGCTGAAGATTCTCGGAGCGAAGAAACGCACCTTCGAGGACAGCCGCAGACATGCGTGGGTCGAGGACGTATCGGCGATTCAGACGATGGGCGTACCCTTGAAAAAGTACGACAAGTACGACAAGTACGATTACTTCCGTTACAGGATATGCAAATATAAATTTTTGTTGGAGTCGATCATCGAGAGCACGACGGTATATAAGGAGCCGTTCCTGCTGTTGAAATATTTCGAGGTCATACTGGAAAACCAGGCGATGGAGAAACTGGCGGGTCTGGTGCGCAGTGAAACCGCCCTCGTCGAGTGTTTGCATGAAACGTTTGAGGAGCTTAGACCGTACTTCCCCTTTGTTTCCAATATGAACCGCATGGACATTATGCGCAAGGTCAAGGGCCGCATGTCGAACGGCAAGGAGGCGAAGGTTTTTCCGCAGATCACAGCGAAGATGCGGCAATACATGATGATTCGAGAATTGTTCATCCATAAGAAGCTGACCGATGGAAAAAATTCTCAAAATGATATTCTGCGCGGCAAGTTCGACGAGGTGTTCGACGATAAGATCGCCGAGAGCTTGAACGAGGCCGCCCTGCAGAAGAAGTTTTGGAAAAGTCCCCATCTATGGTGCAGATACTGTGCCAATCAGGAGATTTGCACCGCCCATGCGGAGGGATGGGGAAGTGAGGGAATCGCCTATGTTGCAGGAAAAGATGTATGTGAGATGCCCCGTAGATCCGGAAAGTGAAACGGATCCGCGTGTATTCGTGTGCGGTCAGATCACGAAGGTGGATGATTTCAAACATACGGTTACGGTGAAAATTCATGATCCGTTCGGCTGGTCTCTGTTCTTTGAAAACGTGTCCAAGGGATTGATCGAGTTCCCGTTGGATTCGGTGGAGCATTGCGGATTGTTTATCGGCTCGGAAGTCGTATACAAGAGGAAGGTCTGCACGATTCTTTCGGGACAGAAACTCGACGACGGCTTTTATGCGTACTATGTGCAGACGGAAGCGGATAAGGAAGTGCTTCGCGTGTCGGAAAAGGACATCGTCGTTCCGTTTACGCATGGCAAGGTGAATCCGGTGAGCCAGCTCTCGCGCTATGAATTTCAAAATCCCTGTTGGTTCTTTGGTCATGCCGTAGTTTCGCGCAGCATGAATGTTTTGGACAATTCCATCTGCGGCTTCAAGGAGCTGGCGGGGGCGAAGATCTATCTTTTGCCGCATCAGGTCAATACGATCATGCGCTGCCTGCAGGAGCGCCCGTGCAGGTATATGCTCGCCGATGAAGTCGGCATGGGTAAGACGATCGAAGCGCTTTCCGTCTTGAAAATCTATATGAAGGATTCCGCTAAAAAGAACGTTTTGCTCCTCGTTCCGGATCCGTTGAAGGAACAATGGAAGACGGAAATGCTGCTGAAGTTCAATATCGGTGTGGGTCTTGGCAAAGATGACAACCGTGTGGTTTTGCAGTCTTTCTCGGAGCTAAAGGAGACGGATGCCGATGCGGCGTGGGATTTCGTCGTCGTAGATGAAGTGCATCGCTGTCTTTCCGACAAGCGCCTTGCATGGCTGCTTCATGGAATCAGCCGTGCAGCGGAAAATATCTTGCTTCTGAGCGCGACTCCCGTGCAGCAGCGCGAGGAAGAGTATCTCGACTTGCTGCGTCTTCTGCTGCCAAGCAAATACGATGCGTGCGATTTGGAGCACTTTCGTGCTCTCGTGGGCAAGCAGGGGAAGATCATTCAAAAGACGGCCTTGCTTTTGGATGATCTGGGCGACTATGAGGACGAGGTTCGGGTGGCGGAAGATGACGGAGAGGATCCACATGCGCTTGAAGATTGCGAGGAGCTGTTCGAGGAAATTTTCGCGGATTTGGAGGCGATTTGCGATGAATTGGGGGACGATAAGCTTTCTCTTCTGCTGAAAAGGGTGGATTTTTCCGCAGAAGATCTCGGCGTCTATGCGATGAAGGTCGTCATCTCCTATATTTGCGGCAACTACCAGGTCGAGAGCAACGTCATTCGCAGCCGCCGAAAAATCCTCGAGGAGAGCGACGACGGTACGCGCCTCTTGCCCACGCGCGAATTGCAGGAAGTTTCCTATGCGCTCGACAAGGATCGGAACACCTACGAGGCGATTTGTTATGGGCTCATCACCGAATGGATGACGGAGCAGGCGGCAGACCTCGACATCGAGGGCGTACTTCGCCCGCTTTTGAGCGCGTTCTTCAGCTCGTCGTGGGCGTTTCGCGCAGAGCTTGAGCGCCTGGAAACGTGTGGGATTGAACCGGATGGCCGCTTGATGGAACATGCGGCGCAATGGGTAAAGGAGGAGGAGCATATTCTGGCGAATCTGCCGGCGATTCTCGACGATCCGCAGGCGTATGAAGAGGATTGCTGCACGCGCATGGCGTCGGTCATGAATCTTCTCTATGACGAGCTTTACGATCAAAAAATCGTTCTTTTCACCGATGAGCCAGCGACTTTTGCTGCCTATCAAAAGGCGTTGTCCTCTGTGTTTCCAGCAGAAGAGATCAGCTTCTTCGGGAAAGGGATGGCCGCAGAAGAGATCGAGCTGAACGCCTATCGCTTTCAGAATGAAGCCGCGTGCCGCATGATGCTTTGTGATTCCACCGGCGGCGAGGGGCGAAATTTCCAATGTGCAGATTACCTCCTTCATATCGATCTTCCGTGGGATGTCAGCCGCATCGAGCAGCGCATCGGGCGTCTGGATCGTTTGGAGCGTGACTCGGCAAGGTCTGTCGTCACGTCCGTCGTCGTTCATACGGAAGAGTCGTTCGAGGCGGCGCTGTTTGATTTTTGGAGCAAGGGACTGAAGGTTTTCACGCAGTCTTTGAGCGGCATGGAAATCATCATGAAGGACATCAACGAGGAGATTGTCTCTGCGGTTCGGAAGGATTTTGCCTACGGTCTTTTTTCTGCCGTACCGAAGATCATTGCATCGGCGGAGCGTATGCGGGAAGCCGTGCGCAAGGAACAGAATTATGATGCTGCCGGCTTCCTGTTTCGCCCGATGTATAACGAATTGCGGCGCTTGATCGATTATTATGCGCAGAATGAAAATGAGCTTTTCGCCGTGACCATGACGAAGTGGGCGAGTCTGGCAGGCTTTCACGGTTTCGGCGGCGAAGACGGCGTCCTCACCTATCGGGCGGAGTCGTTTTCGCCCAAATCGGCGATGAATTCGCAGCTGATTCCGCCGCGATGGAATGAATACCTGTCCTCGGAGCAGAACCGCTTCCTCCAAAGCGTTCAGACAGCGTATGAAAAGAGTCGGGAAATTCGTTCAGAGAGGCGAGCCATTCGCGGGACGTTCAGTCGAAAGCAGGCGATCGAGAACGACTATCTGCACTTCTTCGCTCCCGGCGATGAAATTTTTGACTGCATCGTAAAGAATGCCGTGCATTCCTGCAAGGGGCGCGCCGCCGCTTTTGCTGTGTATGCCGATCTGCATTGGACGGGATTGGTTTTCACTTGGTCGATGGCGCCCAATGAAGCGCATCTTCTCGCACATGGACTGTCGCCGTATGCGCTGGGGGCTTATCGAAATTACTTGATGTCGGAACAGGTTGTCGTATCCGTCGACTTGGAAAATCCCGATGATCTTGCCGAAGGCGATGTCGTCCGGGAATACATGCGCATCATTCGCGCGGGATGGAACAAGAAGGAGACGATCCACCTCGGCCAGAGAGGGGGCGGCTGTGGCTATCTCAAGGAGGAAATTGCCGACAAGGCGAATATTGCCTGGTTCAAGCGCAAGTATCCTGAGGAGCGATGGCGGAAAATTGTCTGGCATGGATATAAAGCGGCCTATGAGAAAGCGTTGTATCAGTTCAAGCGCAGATCCAACCTGCGAGGGGTGCGCGAAGAAATGGAGCGCGCGTTGTCCGCCAGGGCGGCGGAACGCGCCTTTTACGGTGCGGATGATGCGGCGATGGAGGCCTTGAAAAAGGAGCAGGAGATCTTGTGGGAGGCCATGAGCAAACCGCGGATTATCCTTGAGTCTGCGGCTTTTGTTTGGATGGTGAAGAAAAGCGATGGAGAAGGCGAAGCTTAATGAAGCTGTCGAGCGGTATTTGAACGGGGCAGGCGATCCGCCGATCTTGGATTTTGCCGATGCGGCGGATGCGCACGAACGTTTTCTGCTCCATGCGGCGAAGCGGCTTTTGAAGAGCTTTGCGCCTGAGCGACGGCAGGACGGCATGGAGGATTTTCTGCTGTCTTTGCGAAGCTACCTCCTCACGCTGCAGGGGGACATCCGCGTGGATGACGCTCCGATTCCCGAGGACAATGCCTATGGGCTTGTGCAGGACGCTTCGAACGGCAGGTGGCATGCCGTCGCGCAGTTTCCCGACTATGTCAATCGCATGTTCGCGGAAACCGTGTTCTTGGCACAGCCGGCATCGCACAGGACGTCCTCTGGCGGTTTTTCCCTTCATACGGATCCCTTGATTCGCAGGCTCACGGGCTTTCGCCGCTTCAAATCCGTGGCGCAGAAGCTTGCCGTATATGGGGCGCTCCATCTGCCGGACGGCTATGCGGCGCTCATATCCCTGCCGACGGGCGGCGGCAAGAGCCTCATCACGCAGACGCTGGCGTATCAAAGAGAGGGCTTGACCATCGTCGTTGTGCCGACGGTGTCTTTGGCGATCGACCAAGTGCGCACGGCGAAAAAGATTGTACAGTCTGCCCATGTCGATGAAGAGATCTTTTTTTACAGCAGCGGCGCCGCCATCGCGCCGATCTTACAGGCGATCGAGAAGAAGGCGGCGAAGATGCTCTTCATATCTCCCGAGGCGCTGCTCAAGAACGAGGGCTTCGCCGAGGCGGTCAAGAAGGCGAATGCCGCGCGCTACTTAAGAAACCTTGTGATCGATGAGGCGCATATCGTCGTCGATTGGGGCGCGTCCTTCCGCGTCGATTATCAGTGTCTGGAATCGTGGCGCAGGATGCTTCTGGAGAGCAATCCCGGCATTCGGACGGTTCTTCTGTCGGCGACGTTTGATGAGCCTTGCTGCAGCGTTCTCAAAGATTTTTTCTCCGAAGGCGGCGAGAAATGGCTGGAAATACGTTGCGATGCTTTGCGCCATGAGCCGCGCTATATGCTCGTCAAGGCGAAATCGTATGACGACAAGCAGCGAAAGATGCTCGAACTCGTGCAAAAAATGCCGCACCCCATGATCGTCTATACGGCAAGGCCTGTTGAGGCGGAAGACGTCGCTGACTTCCTCCGCGCACATGGGATCCGCAATGTCGAGACCTTCACGGGGCAGACGACGGGCGCTGTGCGAAAGGAACGGATCGACGCCTGGGCGGACGATCAGTTTTCCGTCATGGCGGCGACATCCGCCTTCGGCGTCGGCGTTGACAAGGGCGATGTGCGGACAGTGCTTCATCTGTACGTTCCGCCCAATGCCAATGCTTATTACCAAGAGCTTGGGCGCGGCGGGCGCGACGGCTTGCCGTGCCTGAGCATCATGCTGTGCACGGATGATGATGTACAGGCGGCCTTCCAGCGCATTTCCAAGCGGGTCATGACGACGGAAAAGATTGTTGGACGCTGGAACAGCATGTATAAAAATCCTCATTCGAGGCGCATGAACAATCTCGTCTATCTCGACACGTCGATTTCTCCGAGCTATGCCGACCGTGATGTTTTCGATGATGCGCCGACTTCCGACGCTGATCGGAATTGGAATATCTATGTGCTCTTATTTCTGCGCCGATGCGGACTGATTAAAGTCCGTGAGGTAATTCCCGATTCGTCGAAGTATGTATTTGTCGTTGAGATCACGGATGACGCGCTCCGTGCGGATGAGGAAGAGCAGATGGAGCGGATTGGCGGCTATCGTGAACAGGAGTGGGCGTATTACGTCAAGGCTTTCGGCTCGATGCGAACGGCGATAAAAAATTGCGGGCGCGACTGTTGGTCGGAGATGTTTTACGAGACATACGACAGAGTTTCGGAGTTCTGTGCCGGTTGTGATGCACATGACGAGGTATGCGACGCTGATTTTTTGGACTACCCGCTCAAAGTTCCCGTGCAGCTGCCGACGAAAACATTTGCTGCAGATCAGCTCGCTTTGTTTGCCGGAGCGAAGAGCATCATCACGATCCCGAGGCCGGAGGAGCGGGCGGCTCTCATGGAAGCTCTTTGCCGCTATCGGCTTGCAGCCTATATTTCCTGCGATGACGCCCTGTCGGAGACCGTCTTGGAGAAAATCAACGCGCCGACGCACTTCATGATTCTTTACAAGAAGGATTTGCAGGAGTTGATCAAGAAGAAAGCATACTACTACCTTTCCGGCATCATTGCCGTCGAGTACGGCGGCTCCGCGAAGGATGTATGGAACTTGCTGCAATACGTCGCCCAATATCTGAGCGAGCGTCAGGAAATCAAACTCGTCCATATTTTGCAAGAGAATACGTATTTTGAAGGACAGGACAAGTCTTTTGCCGATCTTGTGGACGGCGCTGTACTGCCTGTGAGCGCCATCCTTTAGGAGGTCATATGTTTCGAGAAAAGATGAAGACGCCCGCCATCCCCGAGCGCGTGTACACGCTGTGCAAGATCGTCGAGAAAAAACCGCTGACAGTGCAAGAGCTGAAAAATAAGATGGAGCCTGACTACCTGCAGCAGTCGACATCGTATTTTGCAGATTACCGAGAGGCGGCGGAGGAGTTGGGACTGATCAGCGTCACGGATCAGAATGTCGAGCTTGCCGCATCCCCTTCGGCCGTGCGCTCGATGGCGGACATGCGGCGATATGTCAACGGCAGGCTGGAAGAGTTTGCTGACGGGCAGTTCTATCGGGTCACGAAGGCCTACTATGCGCGGGGGGCAAACGTGCTGCACGGGGAGCAGAATGTCGCCAATCTCGCGCCTTCGCTCGAAGAAGAGATCGGACGTCCGCTCGATGCCAAAGCGATGCGTGCATGGCGCTTTTGGATCGTATACCTCGGCTTTGGGTATTTGCATGGGATGTTCCTCGTGCCCAATGCCGATGTTTTTCTGCACGATCTCATGGACGGCACGGATTTTGAAAAGCATCATGCGTATTCCTTTGGTGAATTTATCGAAAAGATTCTGCCGCGCGCCGGAATCGTCATTGATGCTGATCCGTCGAACCGACAGCTCAGCTACGGCGTTTCCAACGGGCTGCGCACGCTGCACGATGCCGGCTTCATTCGCATGGAGCACATTCTCGATCAGCAGGACATCTGGAGCTTGTACCCGCTGAAGGCGCATGACGTTGAGACTACGGTCACGAACGTCACGATTCTCGAATAGGAGGCAGGTTGTGGATTTAACGATTGCGAGAGAGCGGCTTGCCTCTGTCGTGAAGCCGGACTCGATCACATATTCCCAGGGCGATTTCCTGGCGACGCACGTTGCTGTCCAGCGTCTGCGTCTGGTGAATAAGTTCGACGTCGCGCCGTCGGAGGGCAGGGAGTATTCCGAAGAAGAGGTATATAGAAAATTCATCCTCAACAAAGAGAACAAGCATCAATTCATCGCTGTATACGGGCAGAGCGGCACGGGGAAATCGCATCTGATTCGTTGGTTTGAAGCCAAGTATCGGCACAACAAGCCCGCGCAGGAGGTCGTGCTCTTCATTCGCAGGAGCGACAACACGCTGAAGGGCACGATCCGGCAGCTCTTGGATATGCCCGAGGTGCAGGAGATTGCCAACAAGGACGCCTATGACCGTTTGCTGAAAGCGGCGGCCTATGAGGATGAGAACAAGCTCAAGGGGCGGCTGTACCATGAAGTTCTGAACGAGGTGGAACACGACGAGGAAGAGCGCTCGATTCATCTGAAAAATATCGAGAGGAAGCGTCTGATCGCCTTTTTGAACAACGAGGTGGTGCGCGTGCGCCTGGAAGCGGCGGACGGCCCGATCGAGCGCATTTATTCGAAGATCGCCGAAAATTCCCTCGTGGACAGGGATACGATCGCGCAGTTCACCGCGGAGGATTTCTTCATTTCGGCAGAACTCAGTGATCAGATCGAGCGCGCCGGCGTCGATCCCAAGGCGATGAAGATGGTGCGCGCCTTGATGGCGGATGAGGACGGCAGGGAAGAGGCGGAAAAGGTTGCCGCCTATCTGAACCAGTTTGTCAATGACGTCGTTCAGCGCTGTGCAGGCATTGCTGCCGGCGATTTTCGCGATATCTTCCGCGACATACGCAGGGAGTTGTTTCGGCTCGGCAAGAGTCTGACGCTCTTCATTGAGGACGTCACATCTTTTACGGGCGTCGACGATGCGCTGCTCGACGCCCTGATCGTTGAGCATACGGGCATGAATGAGGGGGAGAAGCTCTGCCGCATCTCGTCGATCATCGGCACGACGGGCAACTACCTGCAGCACAACTTCCGCGACAATCATAAGGATCGCATCACGCAGTACGTCTACATTCCGAGCGACGCTTTCGATGAAGCGGGGCTGTTTGAATTCGTCGGACGCTACCTCAACGCGATGTCCGTGCCCGAGTCTCGGATCGCCGACTGGCTGGAAAATGCAGCCGAGCCTGCGGACTATCCCGTGCATACGGTGAAAGAGGGAAAGAATTGGGAGTTTGTGTCGATCGAGTTTGACAAGAAGCTGTGCCTCTATCCGTTTACGAAAAACAGCATTCGTTATCTCTATCAGCACGCCCTGAAGCAGAATCAGCAGACGCCGCGCTACATCATCCGCGATGTGATCGAGCCTGTGGTCAATGATATTTTGAACGGCAGAGAAAAATTCCCGAGCCTGCCATGGAGCCTTGTGCGGACGAATACGACGCTGAGCTACCGCATCGAGTCGCAGATTCGAGACGAGCAGGAGGCGGCGCGAGTCCTGCGCTTTTTAAGCATCTGGGGAGACGGCACGCCCGATCAATTCACGAAAGACGGCGTCGTCTATCAGGCGGGCGTCCGAAGCGACATCCTCGAAGAGCTTGCCATGCCGCCTCTGCGCCTGTCCGAAGTCGAAGCGCCCAAGACTGCAGCGGCCGCCGCTCCTGCCGCTGCCGCCGCTCACGCATCGGTAGCTGGGAAAAGCCTGGCGGCGAGCCTCGCAGAAACGCCCGTTGAGCCGCCCGTCGTTTCTGTAGGAAGGGTGGAAAAGGTCGAAAGGGCTGTCGCGGTCTTGAGCAAATGGGTCGAAGGACAGGCGATTGACGTTTCCTCAACAGGCGGCACGAGCGGCGCTCTGCGCGCTGCCCGCGACGACATCGCCAAATATTTGCTGTCGGCAATTCCGTGGCAGGCGGAGGGGATTTCCCTCGATCAGATGGGGAAGATCCAGGATTCCAGTGCGCCCCTCGTGGATTTTGAGAATCAAACGAGGGAGCGCACGCAGGGGCTTTATACGATGCCTGCCAGCCGCGAGTCCATGCACATTATCGCGGCCTTTTTGCGTTGGCGCGAATATGGCGGGCAGAGCTGGGCTTATCCCGAGTCGGATTTAGACGCGTACTTCATCACTTCGTGGACTTCGCGCATAAAAAGCGCTCTGCTCAAAGCCGTGCGCGAAAATGCGGATGCAGACGCCTCCTATATCGAAGCCGCCATCGCCGCTGAAATCTACCGGCAGATTCTTGGCGGCGAGTTTCGCGAGAAGAGCTTGAAGAATCTGACGGTGCGTCATCTCTTTGAGAAGAAGGAGAAGAAAGCGGCGGCAGACAGCCATGTGCGGGAGTGGAGCGCCCTTTGTGCGCTGCTCTCGCAAAAAGGCGCCGACGAGACAAACAGGAAAACGGTTCGTCAATATTTCAACATCACGCAGGGCGACGGCGGTTCCGTGATCGTTCTGGATGAGCCGAATCTGGCGCGCACGCTGCGCAAAGTTAAGTCGAACAGGCTCTCTGTGCCGGAGACGGCCTTCGAGATGCAAGATCCCGTCAAGCGCAGGCGCGATGTGTTCGACCATTTGAAAAAGATCGTTGAGCGCGTCGGCAAGGTCGCCGATGCCGAGCAGGAGAAGGCGCGGGGCATGATGGAAAAGATTCGCGCCTTTTGGGGGACGGATGAGTTCGATGACGGCGAGGCTATGGAAGAGGAAGATCTTCTGATGCTGGCGGAACGCGTCAAAGCCTTCTACGATGAGGCCAATCGCACACAGTTCTCCGTGGCGTTCTTTTCGACTGATCCGGTGAAGAAAGGAGCAAAGCAGATCGCCAAGGCACTGAGTGATGTCGGCGGTGCGTTGGAAGAGAAAGATCCGTTGGCGGTGCTCCTGGCGTTTTCGGGCGATCCTCTGACGGACTTGAAGCCTTTGCTCGACTTGTTCGAGCGATTGGAAGCCGACTTCAAAAAAATCGACGCCGAGATGGCAAAGCGGCGGGCGGCGTTGGGCGGAGAAGATTCTGAGGAGCATTCAGCCGCTCGCTATGAGAAGGAACTGCAGAAGCTTGAGGAGAGCCGTTCCTGCTTCTCGAAGGAGGTGCAGGCATGATCTTTGATGTGCTCGATCAAAAAATGAAAGATATGAAAGCCCTGCGCCAGAGGGAAGAGCGACGGGCGAACCAAAAGCAGCAGGCGGCTCTCGATCAGAAGTACCGTGCTTTGGTCGAGGAGGCGGAAAGATTTTCTGACTCCTTGGCGTGTGTTCGCGATACGCTGGAATTTCCCATTTCGGAGGAGCTTCGGACAGACTGCCTGACGCTGCTCGATGAGCTTGAGGCTGCCGTGAGCACCGGGTACGCTGTGCAGGAAAGCGTGGAAAAAGCGAAACGCCGCTATGATGCGCTTCACGGACAGATGAAAAAGGCGTGGTCGGCATATTTCCGCAGTTATACGGCGGGTACATGGAACACGCTGCGCGTTATTCGAGGAATCGACGAAGAAAAGACAGATCGCTGTATGGAAGAGATTCAGACAGCGAAAGACTGGTCTGCAGAGACGAAGGTATTTATAGGTTTGAAAGCGGCAATGAAACGTGCCGCTGATTTGATCCAGAGTTTGGAGATGGAAGAGGAGATGGTGGAGTTTCTGACGAAGATGACCTCGGGCAAAGCCACGGCAGCCGATCTCAGCGAGGGAGTCGTGGCCTGGCTTCGCAAGGAAGGGCTGGAAAAGAAGATCCGGCTGTCGTTTCTTGCCCACTGATGCGCGGCGCTCATTTGCACTTCGCTGATTGACTTTTGCATGGAGAGCTCATATACTCAAGAAATATTGATCAGAGGAACAGGAGCACGATACGACGATTATGGGAAATGTGACGAAGGAAAATATCGCCTCCATGATGGCGACGATCCAAGAGCTCTATTTGTCCGATGACATCCCTTGGATGATTGGCTATTCGGGCGGCAAGGACAGCACTGCCGTCGTGCAGCTCGTCTGGCTGGCGCTCGAGGCTCTTCCCTTGGAGAAGAGGAAGAAGTCCGTGCATATCATGAATACCGATACTCTGGTGGAGTCGCCGGTCGTCTCCAAGTGGGTGGAGAGGTCGCTTGCAGTGATGCGTGATGCTGCTACAGCGCGTCAGCTGCCTTTCATTCCGACGCGGCTCTTGCCCGACTACGATCATACGTTTTGGGTGAATCTTCTCGGCAGGGGTTATCCGTTTCCGCGCATGAAGTATCGCTGGTGCACGGATCGGCTGAAGATCCGTCCCGTGAACGACTTTATCAAGAAGAAACTCGCTGAGCACGGCGAGATCATTCTCGTCCTGGGAACGCGCAAGACGGAGAGCGCGCGCCGCCATCGCACGATGACGAACCTTGAAAAGAAGCGGGTTCGCGAGCTTTTGAGTCCCAATCCGACACTGGCCAATGAGTTGGTGTTTTCTCCGCTGGAAGCATGGTCGAATGATGATGTTTGGATGTTTCTGATGCAGTACAAGAATCCTTGGGGCTATTCCAATCAGGATCTTTTGACCATGTATCGCGGGGCGACGGCGGACAACGAATGTCCTCTGATGCTCGATGAGAGTTTGCCGTCGTGCGGCAAGAGCCGTTTCGGCTGCTGGGTCTGCACCATGGTCGAGAGCGACAAGTCGATGGAAGCGATGATCGCCAACGACGAGGAGAAGGAATGGATGCTGCCGCTGCTGGAATTTCGCAATGAATTCGGCGATCTGGCGCACGATCGCGAGCGCCGCAGCTTTCGGCGCATGCGCGGACACCTGCAAGGCAGTCATGGACAGCTCTTTCACGGGCCGTACAAAAGGGAGGTTCGCGAACGTTGGCTGCGCCGCCTGTTGGAGATTCAGAAGAAAATTCGGGAAACGGGACCGGAGGAGTTTCGCGATCTTGAGCTGATCCACCTCGAAGAGCTGCAGGCGATTCGCCGCATCTGGGTTCTGGAAAAGCATGAATTTATCGATTCTGTTCCGACGATTTATGAAGATGTGATGGAAGAGCCGTTCTGTGATCCGACATGGCTGCCCTTGGATAATTTTGCCAAGGACGAGTGGGATGTTTTGGCGGGGGTCTGCACGCGCATGTACGGCGGGGAAGAGCTGGCTTTTGAAATGATGTATACGCTTGTCGATCTCGAGAACCGCGCCTCGGGGATCGGCGCGCGCAAGGGGCTCCTCGAGGCGATGGAGGCCGCGATCGGGCGCTCCTTCTACAAGGACGAAGCCGATGCAGTGCGGTATTATACGGAACGCATGAGACGAAAAAAGGAATTGGGCGCAGAATATAACGAAGCGTTTTTGGATGCCGCCTTGCCCGACCGTTCGCAAGAACCTTTGGATATTGAGGATGAAAGCCGATGATCATCAAGAAGCTCACGCTGCAGAATTTCGGCGTCTATGCCGGGGAAAACACCTTCTCTTTTTCGCATACGCGCCCTATCGTCTTGATCGGCGGCATGAACGGCCACGGCAAGACGACTTTTCTCGAAGCGATCCTCCTCGCGCTTTACGGCGCGAATTCCATCGCTTATAAAGAGAGTGCGCACAGATCGTATGGGAAGTACCTGCGCGCCTATGTGAACAAGAGCAGCGGCGAGAAGCGTGCCTCGGTGGAGCTGACATTCCTCATGGACGAGAGCGAGCAGAGTGAATATCAGATTCGTCGTGCTTGGACCGCAGCCAAAGGGGACGGAGAGACGATCACCGTTTGGGAAAATGGCGCGTACAGCGAATTTTTGACGGCAAATTGGGCGATGTTTGTGGAAAACATTCTCCCGTCGGCGCTGGCACGCTTTTTCTTTTTCGACGGGGAAAAAATCGCCGAATTGGCGCTTGATGAAAACAATGTGCAGATGAAGGACTCCGTGCGCTCCATGCTGGGGATCGGCGTTCTCGACGGTTTGAAGGGCGACCTCTCGCGCATCGTGCGGCGCTTGGCGCGCGGCGGAAAAAAGGAAGACGCATCTGCCAGCTTGGAGGATCTGCGGCAGGAAAAGGAGCGCCTGGCGGCGCAGCTGACCGGGCTGGAGGCAGCGGGCGCACGCCTGGAGATGCAGGCAAAAGAGCGGCAGGCGGCGATCGATGAACTGCACCGCCAATATGAGATCAAGGGCGGCGCGGCGGCGCAGGAGCGGCAGAGCCTCATGCAGCGCCGCGCGGATCTTTTGGCAAAAATCGAGCGCAACAAGGGCGCGCTGGCGGAATGCGCCGCCGGCGAATTGCCGTTCGCCTTGGTGCGCGATCTCATCAGCGAGGTCAAGCTGCAGTCGGAGGATGAGCACGATGATTTGATCATGAGGCAGGCGCTCGGCATGATGGAAGGGATGCTCGAAGGATATGCCGCCAAGCACGAAGGCGCACGGCAGGCGAACGCCGATTTCTTGGCGTACGTCCGCGAAGAGACGGAGCGAACGGCGGCAGAGCCGCTTTATCAAGTGTCGGATCATGCTCTGTTCCAACTCAATGCGCTGCTCGATCATCTGCTTGCCGAGAGTGTGGAAACGGCGCGGCGGCTGCTGGGCGAAAAAGCGTTGCTGCAGAAAAAACTCGACGAGGCGGAGCGCCATCTCGCTGTGGATCTCGATGAAAAAACTCTCGGCGCGTTGTTCAGCCGCATCAAGGAGGAGGAATCCGCGCTCGTGCAGCTGAAGCTCGATCGGACGGCAAAGGAGCAGGAAACGGCTGCTTTGCGCGCGGCGCTTCATGCCGCCGATGCCGAATATCGAAAGCAGGCGGAAGCATATCTGCACGATGCGGAGCTGCGTGACGATCGGCAGCGCATGAGAAAATACGCCAACATGGCTCTGCGCCTGACGGAAGAATTTACCGTCGAGCTGCAGAGGCGAAAAATCGGCGTGCTCGGCGATACCGTCACAGAATGCTACAAGAAGCTGGCGAACAAGAAGAACATGATCGAGCGGATCGTCATGGATGCGGATACCTTGGAACTTGCCTATCTGGACGATCGAGGCGAAAAGGTGGCGAAGGACTCGCTGTCAGCGGGCGAAAAGCAGCTGATGGTAATCGCTGTCCTCTGGGCGTTGGCCATCTGCTCGAAGAAGAAGCTCCCCGTGATCATCGATACGCCGCTCGCGCGTCTTGACTCCATGCATCGGACGTCGCTCGTCACGACATATTTCCCGCAGGCGGGAAGTCAGACGATCATCCTGTCGACAGATGCGGAGATCGATGAAAATTATTACACAATGCTGAAGGATTCGGTCGGCGATGAATTTACGCTGCACTACGATGAGGCGACAAAGAGCACGACGATTTTGAAAGGATATTTCCGCGACGATGATCATTAAACAAGTGCGCCTTTCTCAACAGGCGAAGGACCAGCTCTCCCGCTTGAAAGGCAAGACGGGCATCAAAAATTGGAATATTCTCTGTCGCTGGGCGCTTCTCTATTCGCTTGCAGAAAAAAACGTGCCCGCGGATCTTCCTCTTGCTGCAGACAGCAATCTGGAAATGTCGTGGTACACGTTCGGCGGCGAATATTACGAGATCTATGAGGCTTTGATCAAGGCGTGGTGCATGCGCATGGAGATCGAGGCGGATGATGAAACGGCGGCGAAGTATTTTCTCCTGCACCTTGAGCGTGGCATCGCATATCTCTCGGGCACGGGCTTCATCAAGAGCATGGATGACTTATTGGGATTGGCGGTGAAGAAATCATGAGCATCTATTTGGACTGGAACGCATCCGCACCGATCGCGCCCGAGGTCGTAGAGACGATGATGGAAGTATACCGAAATCAGATCGGCAACGCAGACAGCCGCACGCATGCTTACGGCGAGGCTGTGCGAGCCGTTGTGGAACATGCGAGGAAACAGGTGGCGGCGCTCTTGGGCGTGACTTCTGCCGAGGTGTTCTTCACGAGCGGCGCGACGGAAAGCAGCAATATCGCAATCCAAGGCCTTGCGGCATATGCCGAGCAGAGCGGCAAGCGCCATATCATCACGTCCGCCATCGAGCATAAGGCGGTTCTGGAGACGGTGAAGGCGATGGGGCGGCGGGGCTTCGATGTGGACATCGTCGCACCCGAGCCGTCCGGCCGCGTGGCGAAAGAGAAGATCATGGAAAAGCTGCGAACGGATACCCTACTCGTCAGCCTCATGCATGTCAACAACGAAACGGGAGTTATCCAGCCCGTGGAAGAACTGGGCGCGGAGTTGGAAAAGAGGGAAATTCTCTTTCATGTAGATGCTACGCAAAGCTGCGGTAAGCTCGTCGATGAACTGCGGCGGCTGAAATACCGCATGCTCTCTTTCAGCGCGCACAAAATGCGCGGTCCGCAGGGCGTCGGCGTGCTCGTGCTCAAAAAGCGCGATTATAAGCTGCCTCCCGTAAAGGCGATCCTTTACGGCGGCGAGCAGGAGCGCGGCATTCGTCCGGGCACGATTCCCGCAGCTCTCGCGGCAGGCTGCGGCAAGGCCTGTGAGCTTGCCGCCATGCGATACAAAGAGGATGTCAGAAAACTGCAGCAGATCAAAGCGATGCTGCTGCAGATGATCGATGAAGCGGGGCTTTTGTACTCGGTCAACGGCGCGGCGGAATTCTCTTTGCCGAGTACGCTCAACCTCTCTTTGCACGGCATCTCCGCAGAAGCCTTGATGATCGCCGCAAGAGGTGGCTGCGCCATCTCCAATGGCTCGGCATGCACGTCGAAGAGCTACGCTCCGAGCTACGTCCTCAGAGCCATGGGCGTCCCTGCGGAGCAGATTGAAAGCTCCATCCGCCTCAGTTGGGGCGCAGAGACGGATGCAGCACTGCTAAAAATCGAGTTCGCCAAACTGTTGACAGCGGCGAAGGCACTTGTGCAGTAAGGATAGAGATCGCTTTTGATGCGGAGTAAAGTGTTTGGGAGACGGTATGATGCCCGAAACAAGATCCTGCGCCTGCACGGCGACATGGATCACGTCAGAAGCCAGTCACGGGCATTGATGCGCCGTATCCCGTCATATTGCGCTTCCGGATCTTCATCCATGGTCAGAAGGATCTTCGGATAATGATCGCGAATCAGGCGGAGCGGACGTAGCTCGCGCTCCAGTGTGGACTCGTCGCGAACCGTAAGAGCAACCTGATAATATACCACTCCCGCTCTGCCCTGTGCCACGAAATCTACTTCAAAAGAATTCACCTTGCCGATATAGACGTCATATCCACGGCGCAGGAGTTCCAGATACACGACATTTTCCAAGATATGGCCGGCATCCACGTCGCGCGTGCCCAGGAGAAGATACCGCAAGCCGATGTCTGCTACATAATATTTTTCCAAAGTCCTCAGATATTGCCTGCCCTTTATATCGTATCGTTTCGCCTGATAAATGACATAGCTTTCTATGAATGACGTCAAATATTTTTCGACCGTCTTGGAATCAATCTTCCTGCCGTCTGAAGTCATCGTATCTGCAATCTTTTTCGAGGAAAGCGGACTGCCTATGCTTGAGAACACGAAGCGCAGGACGCTCTTCAGCATCATGACATCCGTGATTCTTTTGCGGTTTACAATATCCTTGACGACGATGGTGTTATATATTCCTTCCAAATAGTCGCGAACTGCATTTGGATCGTCTTTCAGCGCCAGTGCGTAGGGAAACGAGCTGCTTTGCAGATACTCCGTATAGAGAATCCCTCTCTCTGCTGGTTTTCCTGCGCCCACCCAATATTCTTTGAAAGAAAGGGGAAGCATTTCGATCTGGACATACCGCCCGGCAAGCAGGGTAGCGATCTCGCTCGACAGCATGTAGGCGTTCGATCCTGTAATATACAAATCGATATTTTTTTTGATATACAGACTGTCGACGACCTTGGGGAAGTCATGGACATGATGCACTTCGTCCAAGAAGATATACGTCATCTTGCCCGAAGCAAGCCGGCTTTTCAGATATTGATACAGCACCTTGCGATCCGTGAGATCCTCATAGTCCATATCCTCGAAGTTGATGGCGATGATCTGCTCTTCCTGCACGCCTTGCTTGCGCAGCCAATCTTGATACATTTCCAAAAGAGTAGACTTGCCGCATCGCCGGATTCCTGTCACAACCTTGATGACTTGTTTGTCCTTGAAAGCAATCAACCGCTTCATATATTCTTGACGCTCGATCACGATATTTTCGCCTCCGCTCCTGCTCTTTGTATTATTATACCATAAAGTTTCAAAAACAGATAGTTTTAGGATTTAAATACGAAAACTATCTGTTTTTGTATATTGTGCGCCGCCCTTACAGAAGCCTAGCCAATCAGTCTGCGCCTGTGGCTTGACTTCTTGGGGCTTCATAGTAGAATTATACCAAGTGGATGTCACTCATGCGATTTTGTTTTCCAAAGGGATTGACATTTCAAGGATTCCAGTAGATTATTGGTCTGCGAAGTTCGAGTCAGAACCCCATGACCGATGTGGATCGAGTGGTGAAGCTGCTGTGCGGTACTGGAAGGGGAAATTCTTGCTCTGAAGGCGTGTAGGTGGGAAGTCTGAGCAAATAAAATGTGCAGATGGATGCGTTGTTGCGATTTTCCGATAATGACAGTGCGAATGCATGAAGATGAGGAAATGAATTTATCGGTGATGCTTTAGAGAAAGTGCATCGACGTTTTAAGGAGCGGGATATGGCAACAGAACATCCATTCAACCGCCGCACATTCCTCAAGTTTGTGGGCGGTGCGGCGGTCATCGTGGGTGGCGGCTTTCTGGCGCAGCGGTTTGATGTCCTCAGACGGGCGGCGAAGCGGTTCGACAAGATGGCGAATCCTCGAAAGATCGAGGCGGACTTCGTCCGGCAGATCATCACGCGCGATCCTTCCGTCTCGCGTACGATCATGTGGCAATCGGAGGCGGCGGAGAGCGCGGCGGCGGTCGAGTGGCGCGAAAAGGACGCGCAGGCGGTGCAGCGCGCGGCGGCATCGAACGAGGATTTCACGGATGACGGGTGCGCGGCGGTGCTGCATATGGCGAGCATTGAGGGACTGACGCCGGGCAAGTCCTACGAGTACCGGTTGGTGAACGGCGAGGAGGCGAGCGAGTGGTGGCCTTTGACGACGCCGGCGGAGCGCGATGGCTTCAAGGCGCTGATCTTCCCCGATTCGCAGTCGAGCGATTATTCGGTCTGGCGAGACGTCGCGCAAGGAGCATGGCAGCGCAACCCCGATGCAGGCTTTTTTGTCAACATGGGCGATCTCGTCGATAACGGCGAGGATCATACGCAGTGGGATGCGTGGCTTTCGGCGGTCGCGCCCATGATCGAGCAGATTCCTTTTGCGCCCGTCATGGGAAATCATGAGACATACGACAGGAATTGGCAAGTACGTTTGCCAAAAGCATATTTGCAGGAGTTCGCCGTGCCGGACAACGGCAGCGAGGCGTTCTCACGCTATTACTATTCGTTTGACTATGGGATGTGCCATTTCGCTGTGCTCAATACGCAGATGGACGAGACGGCGGATTTCAAGCAGGGGCTTTTGGAGGAGCAGCTCTCGTGGCTGCCCGAGGATATGGAAAAGAGCCGCAAGCAGTGGAAAGTCGCGCTCCTGCACAAGGATGTGCTGCAGTACCGCATTCATCAGCGCCCCGAACGCACGGAGGGATTTTCCGACATAGGCGAAGCGTTCATGCCCGTTTTCGATAAGCTCGGCGTCGATCTCGTCCTTACGGCGCATCTGCACACCTATCGCAATCGCGGTCATATCGAGGCATTCCGCCGCTCGGCGAAAGGACCCGCCTACATTCTGACGGGCGTCGCAGGCGATGTGCGCTACCCGAATCTCTGGATCGACCATGCACTCGATGAGGTAGTCGCACCGCAGCCCGAGACGGATAATTATCTCGTCTTGGAAGCGAAGGATGCGCAGCTCGCCGTCGAGTGCTTCCTGCCCGACGGCACGAGGATCGACCGCGTGAAAGTGGTGAAATAATTGCCGAGAGCATGTTGCCTGAAAAAGCGGCTAGGAAAGCGGTTTATTCGCCGAATAAATCAGCATGTGTTCCTGTGGCGGTTGCTGAAAGAATGAGCATGTCCTCATGAATTTGGTATATCAGCAGCCAATCCGGTTCGATATGACATTCGCGGAAGTCCTTCAGATTTCCGCCAAGTGCATGATCTCGATACTGCTCCGGCATGTTCGAGCCTTTTTGCAGCAATTGCAATGTCTTGATAAGCTTGGAGATGTCTTTGCCTCGCTTTTTCACGCGGCGGACATCTCTTTTCATGCGATTCGTATAGACGATCTCGTACATGCTAATCCTCCAGCATGGATGCTACGGCTTCGTCGGCTGAATCGAAGGGACCGTGCAAGTTTCGGCGTTGGCGGCTGTCCTCGACGGCTTCTTTCAGATCCGCAGGGAGTCCGGTATGCGAGTGTGCGATGGGGAAGGGGATTCCCTCATGTGCGATGGCGGCTTTGAGGAAGATCTGTATGGCCGTGGACGTATCAAGGCCGAGGCTGAAGAACAGCCGATCGGCATTTTCCTTGACGGCATCGTCTACGTTGATTTGAAGAGTCGTCATGATAGTACCATCCTTTCTTTCATGTCGCACCGCAGCCCGAGACGGACAATTATCTCGTCTTGGAAGCGAAGGAGGAAGCGCTCGCCGTTGAGTGCTTCCTGCCCGACGGCACGAGGATCGACCGCGTGGAAGTGGCGAATTGATGCTCTTGGCCGTACAGCTTATGCGGCGCTCGTATAGTCCATAATGAAGATTTTGCTGGCGACTTTTTTCAAACCTTCCAAGATGTCGTCGATTCTTTCCATCACGGAGGCGGCATAAAGTGTTTCGCCGCATTGTTCGCATTTCCAACAAGGGACTCTCTCGATGATGATATAGCAGTTTTCAAGCTGGGTGAAATATGTTGCAGTGGATTCTTTCATCGTGCCGGTCTTGCAAAGCAAGCATTTCATTTCAAATATCCTCCTTTCGTGTTTTGTAATCGTTGCTCCATTTCGCTGGATCGGGGAAGTATGCCGTTATGATTCGGCTGGCGCTTCCTTCGTCGCTTATCACCACATGGATATAGCGGTTTTCTTTCGTAACTCCTAGAATCAAACAGCTTGGATAGGGATAATCACAAGGGTATTGTTCAATGATCTCTCCTGTCGCAACGGCGGTTCGTATGTCTTTTGCCTTGATGTTCCTTAACCTGAAGCATGTGCTGTTATGAATACGGCATCTTCATCGTAAACTACACGCACAAACATCCACTTTGTGGACATTGTGCACCGCCCTTACAGAAGCCTAGCCAATCGGTCTGCGCCTGCGGCTTGACCTCTTGGGGCTTCATCGTAATGCTTGCGAAGGTTCTTTATGTCAATCATACGCGTCTCCTGACGGAAATCCATGTGGATAGAAAAGACTTTTTTATCATTATAGCAAAAAACGTCCTTATGGAAAATCCTCTTGACGAAAGCGGGGGCTTTCCCTATACTTAGAAGAACATGGGGGAGTCCGTTTCGACCTTTGACAATGCGGTGCGGCGGCTCTTTTCCAAAATTACAACATAGACAAAGGATGCGGTTTTCCATGCGGTTTTCCATAGAGGAGAAGAACGAGGGCATGCGGTATGTCGTAGCGGCTTTCGTTTTTTATTTTGTGCTCGTTTCTTTCTACATCAATATCGGCGAGGACATGACGCCGGCCAATTATCTGCCGTGGCTTCTGCCCGTGATCGGTGCGCTCGCGCTCTTCCAGTATGGCGCACGAAAGCGGCTGTTTTCGCTGAACCACGCGCCGCATCTCTTCGCGGGCGTCCTGTGGTGCGTGACCTTTCCGCTCCTTTACTCGTGGTCGTACGCTACGCCGTGGTACGTCTCGCTCATACGGCTCGACTTTCTGTGCGGCACGGGAATCTTCCTCTTGCTCGCATCCTGGCAGTCGCTGGCATTTTCCTACGGAAAGCTCTCGCGCCCCGTCGCCGCGCTCTTTGCCGCGCTCGACTTTGTGTGCCTTGCGATTCCTTTCGTGCAGATCGTCTACTTCTCGATTTACCAGCACTGCCTGACGCCCGCATCGCTCATGGCGCTCTATCTGACGAATCCCGATGAGAGCGTCGATTTCCTTGAGGCGATGCTCGGCATCCCCGCACTGATTGGTATCGTCATCGCTTTTTTCGCCTTCCTGTGGCTTTGCTATCGCGGCAACATGCGCCAAGCGCGTCATCTGGCGGCGCATCCGCTGACGGCGGGCAAGCGGGCGGCTCTTTTCCTGCTCGGCTGCGTCCTCGGCGTCTACATCCCGTTCTTCGTCTTGCCGGAGACGTCGATCGCGCTGAGCTGGAAGGAGGTCTCCGACTACGTCGCCGAGACGCAGGAGTACAGCGCCTACTATGACGAGCGTTTCGCCGGACTCAAGCTCGATACGCCCGAGGACACGCTTGCCGCCAAGGCGCCGGGCACGGTGATCGTCGTCATCGGCGAGTCGGCGTCGCGCACGTTCATGAAGGCGTACACGCCGACATTCCCCTACGATGATACGCCGTGGCTCGCCGCGCGCATGGAAGATCCCGACTTCGTCGTCTTCCGCCACGCATATTCGTGCTGGTCACAGACGGTGCCTGTCTTGCAGCGTGCACTGACGGAGCAGAGCCAGTACAACGACAAGGAATTCTACGACTCGACGTCGCTCATCGATGTGGCGAAGAAGGCGGGCTACGATACGTACTGGTTCAGCAACCAGGGGCGCTACGGGCAGTACGACAGCGCCATCACGCTCGTCGCGAAGACGGCGGATCGCGCGGAGTGGGTCGATGACTCGTACCTCTTCACGGAGAAGTACGACGAGAATCTTCTGCAGTATCTGACCGAGATCGACGGATCGAAGAACAACTTCATCGTGCTGCACATCATGGGCAGCCACATCTACTACAACAACCGCTATCCCGCCTCGTTCGAGCGCTGGGTCAATGCGGCGGGCGGCGCAGGAACGAATGCCGAGTCGTATGCGAACAGCATCCTCTACACGGACGACAATTTGCGGCGCATCTTCGAGTACGCGCGGGACAATCTGAACCTGCAGGCGATGGTCTACTTCTCCGATCACGGAGAGGACTTGGTGATTTCGCACAATCCCGACGTGTTCAACTTCCACATGGTGCGCATCCCGATGTTCGTATACATGTCGCCCGCCTGCCAGGCAGCGGAACCTGCGGTCGCGGCGGCCTTGAGGGGTCACGAAAGCCAGTACTTCACGAACGACATGATCTACGACACGGTTGCCGGCATCTTGCATGCGCAGTCGAACCATTACGATGCGACGCAGGACTTCTCTTCGACCGCCTATCGCTTCACGCGCGACAATCTGACGACGATGCTCGGGCAGCACGCGCTGACGGAGGATGTGGAGGAAGAAAAATGATTTTCTTCTCGATGCTGATCTTGGGGGCGCTCATCGGCTTCGTCGGCGCGGGCGGTGCAGGCGTCGTCATCACGCTCCTGACCGTCGGCTTCGGCGTGCCGATCCATACGGCGCTCGGCGTCGCGCTCGCATCGATGCTCTTTACGATGCTCTCGGGCGCCATCAGCCATTTCCGCGAGGGCGAGGTCGTCGTCAAGACGGGTGCGGTGCTCGGTGCGGGCGGCGTCCTCGGCGCACTCTTGGGCGCGGAGGTGTCGAACGTGATGCCGTCCGAGGAGCTTGGCTTTCTGACGGCGCTGATGCTGCTCCTGTCGGCATTTACGCTCTACATGAAGGTCTATCGAGCCGAGTTTCTCGACCGCATCTTCCATGTGCGCGGCGAGCTTCTTGCGGGCAGGAAGCTCGTCGTCTACGGACTGGCGCTCGGCTTCGTCAACGGCTTCTTGTCGGGCGCGTTCGGCATCGGGGCGGCGGCCTTCATCCAGCTCACGCTGCTCTGCGTCTTCGGCGTGCCGCTCCTGCAGTCGATCGGCACATGCATGATGGTCATTTTGCCGATTTCGGCGGCGGGCGGTCTCGGCTACATGATGAACGGACGGCTCGATCTCGACATCTTCGTGCAGACGCTTCTCGGGCTGATGATTGGGGCTTTCGTCGGAGCAAAATGCACACATCTCGCGCCACGCCCTTTATTGAAAGCCGCTATCGTTGGAATGCCGACGATCGGCGGTTTCATCATGCTCTTCTTCCGTTGAAATACCGCTGTTTTTCCATCGTGCAGGGAAAATAGCGGCTTTTTATTATTTCATCCCCAAATATTCTGGACTGGGGAGAAAAGTCGTGGTATAATAACATCGGAGGGAAAGAAATGGAAGATAGCACAAATTTGCGCGAATGGACGCGCCACGATATAGAAAACTTGGATGAAAATGTCCGCCGTGTGAGCGAGCGCCTGGCGAGCGGCGAGGCGAAGCTGGCAGCGATCGACGAGAAGCTGGCGGAGTTCGATGCACATTTCGCGGCGCTCGACCGCCGCTTCGCCGAGCTGAACGCACGCTTCGAGGCGTTCAATGCGCGTTACGAGGTGGCGAGCGGGCAGATTTCGGAACTCGAAAAAGAGACGCAGGAAGCGTGCCGCATGACGCAGGAGGTACGTCGCAGCACGGCCTACATCAACGCGCGTCTGGAAGCCCTGGAAATGGCGGCGATGGCGGTAGACCTCGCGCCGCGCCGCGAGGTGCTCAAGGTGCTGCAGGTGACGGGCGGCAAGGAAACGATGAATTGATTTCCTTGTAAGTGTTCATACGACAGGAAGAGAGAAGGGGACTGTGCGTAAGTCGGCTTGTGCACAGTCTTTTTATTTGCAAGAAGCATGAAATTATTGACAAAAACACTTTCTTGCGCTAAAATAAACTTAGTGAGATTGCTTTTTAACGACGATTCATTGTTAGAAAAAAGAATCTAAGAAAGCAGTCTTTGAGGAACGAGGCTTTTCCGCGGGCGGCTCTTGCGTTCGCACTCGGATGTGCCTGTGTGCAAGGAGGAGAACATCATGGTGATGCAGGAAGTGACGACGCTGCTGCGCGAGAAGGGGTTCAAGGTGACGCCGCAGAGGCTTGCTGTTTACGACGTGCTCTGTCATACGAAGGCGCACCCGACGGCGGATATGATCTACGGCGAATTGCAGCCGACGTATCCGACGATGAGCTTGGCGACGGTCTACAAGACGCTCGATATTCTGAGCAAGGTCGGTCTGGTGCAGGTCTTGAATGTTGGCGAGGAGAGCTTCCGCTACGATGCGAACACGACGAGCCATCCGCATATCTGCTGCGTGAGCTGTGGTCGTGTGGACGATGTCTACAAGGCGGATACGGGCGATCTCGTCGAGCAGGTGGAGAACGAGACGGGCTACGCCGTTTCGGGCAAGCAGCTGTATTTTTACGGCATGTGTCCCGCCTGCCGCAAGGCAGCGCATTGATCATAGGGCAGCCAAAAAGAAAACCGCAGTCACCCTTTCGGGATGTCTGCGGTTTTTCTGTATGAGGGGGCGTTTCATGCGCCGGCTTTGACGCATGGAACGGCTTCTCTTTTTCTCTTCAAAGCTTTTCAACGATCGCTTTCGTGTATTCGTGCGTCGTCGCCGTGCCGCCGAGGTCGGGGGTCAGGCTCTTCGCTTCCTTGAGCGTTGCGTCGACGGCGCGGCGGATGCGGGCGGCTGTCTCGTTGTCGTCGAGGTGTTCGAGCATCATGCAGGCGGACCACAGGAATGCCGTGGGGTTCGCGATGCCTTTGCCCGCGATGTCGGGCGCACTGCCGTGCACGGCTTCGAACATCGCCAAACGATCGCCGATGTTGCTCGACGGCAGGAGGCCGAGGCCGCCGATGAGTCCGCTCGTGAGATCGGACACGATGTCGCCGTAGAGGTTCGGCATGACCATGATGTCGAAGTTTTCGGGGTGCATGACGAGCATCATGCAGACGGCGTCGACCATCTTGTCGTCGGCTTCGATGGCAGGAAATTCCTTGGCGACTTCGTAGAAGACGGAGCGGAAGAGTCCGTCGGAGAGCTTCATGATGTTTGCCTTGTGGACGCACGTGACCTTCTTTCGCCCATGCGCTTCGGCGTAGCGGAAGGCGGCGCGGCAGATTCGCTCGCTCTTCTCGCGCGTGATGATCTTCGTCGCGTGCATGGTATTTTCGTCGATTTCTTCCTCGACGCCGACGTAGAGGTCTTCCGTGTTCTCGCGGAAGGTGATGAGGTCGACCTTGGGAAAGGGCGTTCTGACGGCTTCGTTTGACTTCGCGGGGCGGATGTTCGCATAGAGGTCGTACTTCGTGCGAAGCGTGACGTTGAGTGAACGGAAGCCCTTGCCGACGGGGGTCGTGATGGGGGATTTCAAAAGGACGTGCGTCTTTTCAAAGGAGGCGAGTCCGGCTGTCGGAATCAGTGCGCCGTTTCGCTCGTACTCGGCTTCGCCGACGTTAAAGATTTCGTATGCGAGGTTTGCGCCCGCCTTTTCCAGGATTTCGAGGACGGCATCCGTGATTTCAGGGCCGATGCCGTCGCCTTTGAATACGGTGATGGTGTTCTTCGTCATTCAGCGTTCCTCCCTCGGCACATAGTCTACCATCGTGCCGACGTACTTGGCGGCGGGGCGCACGATGCGGTTGTCGTAGAGCTTGTGCTCGACGTTGTGCGCGATCCAGCCCGCCGTGCGCGAGAGCACGAAGAGCGGCGTGAAGAGGTCGCGCGGGATGCCGAGGATCTCGTAGGCGAGGCCGCTGTAGAAGTCGATGTTGCTCGACATGCTCACGTCTTTCTTCTCGCTCAGATAGCGTTTGGCGACGCGCTCAAAGCGCACGAAGAAGTCGAATTTTCTTTCGACGCCTTTCTTCGCCGCGAGCCTGCCGATATGATCGCGGATGACTTCGGCACGCGGGTCGGACAGCGTGTAGACGGCATGGCCGATGCCGTAGACGAGTCCCGAGGGGTTGTCGAGCTCCTTGTTCAGCAGACGCTCGATGACGCGCTCGATGGCGGCGTCGTCGGCATCGAGTCCGACAGCTTCGATGACCTTGTCCATCATGTTGGCGACGCGCACGTTGGCGCCGCCGTGGCGCGGGCCTTTCAGCGAGCCGATGGAGCTGGCGATTGTCGAGTAGAGGTCGGTGTCGGTCGAGGAGACGACGACGTTCGTAAAGGTCGAGTTCGTGCCGCCGCCGTGGTCGGCGTGCAAAAGGAGCAGGATGTCCAAGAGACGCGCTTCGTCCGGCGTGAACTTGCCGTCGAGGCGCAGCATGGAAAGGATGTTTTCGGCGGTCGAGAAGCCCTGCTGCGGATAGTGCAGCACGAGGCTCTCGCGGCCGAAGTAGTGCGTCTTGGCGTTGTAGGTGTAGCATGCGATGGACGGCAGCTTCGCCATGAGATTGACGCCCTTGATGAGAGTCCGATAGACGTCGGTCGCGTCCGGGTCGGGGTCGTAGTTGTAGAGCGCGAGGATCGACTGCTGGAGCTGGTTCATGAGGTTCTTGCCCGGATGGTGCAGCAGGTGTGTTTCGAGGAAGCCTTCGGGCAGTTCGTAGCCTTCCTTGAGGCTTTGACAGTAGCGCCGAAGGTCGTCTTCCGACGGCAGGTAGCCGAAGAGCAGCAGGAAGCACGCTTCTTCGTAGAGATAGGAAGAGCGGTCGGCGGAATTGACGAGATCCATGACGTTGATGCCGCGATAGAACAGCTCGCCGTCGGCGTCGACCTTGTGGCCGTCGTCGTCGACCTTGTAGCCGACGACGTCGGCGACG
Organism: Selenomonas sputigena; assembly: GCF_026015965.1. Classification (NCBI taxonomy): domain Bacteria; kingdom Bacillati; phylum Bacillota; class Negativicutes; order Selenomonadales; family Selenomonadaceae; genus Selenomonas; species Selenomonas sputigena. Next base: position 2,363,207 of record NZ_CP110383.1, read on the forward strand.
CGCGTCAGGCCGATTAAGACGCCCGTCTTGTCCTCGTTTCTGAGGCCGCGCTTGACGTTGTATTTTTTGAAGAGATCTTTGGCGATTGTCGTGTAGTTCTGCGACTTGCCGTAAAATTGCGCGAGATGGATTGCCTTGTCCATGGCAATGTCCCCTTTCAGATGAACAGCTTGGATTGACCATGCCCACGGAAATGGTCTTTCCGAAAAGCACAAATGCATTATAGCACGCAGTCCAAATATATAAAATGGGTTATTGCTCCTATAATAAAATTTGCATAGAAGTGTTGACGCTTGCGCCGCTTTGTGATAACTTAACGAAAGGAAAGGACGGGTACATTCGTCGTTTCCAATGAAAGGAAAAGCAAAGGCGGCTTTGCCGAGGTCTGCGCATGGCTGCGCATCCTGCGGCGGGGCGGCGGCAAAGGGAGTGTCTTTATGACGGCAAAAGCGTTGACATTGACGGAAAAGATCCTGCACGAGCATCTCGTGACGGGCGAGATGAAAAAGGGAGCGCCGATCGGCATACGCATCGACCAGACGCTGACGCAGGATGCGACGGGCACGATGGCATACCTGCAGCTTGAGGCGATGGGCGTCGATCAGGTCAAGACGGAGCTTTCCGTCAGCTATGTCGACCACAACACCTTGCAGAGCGGCTTCGAGAACGCCGACGATCACAAGTATCTGCAGACGGTCGCGAAGAAGCACGGCGTCTTCTTCTCGCGCCCCGGCAACGGCATCTGTCATCAGGTGCACCTTGAGCGCTTCGGAAGGCCGGGCGCGACGCTCCTCGGCAGCGATTCGCACACGCCGACGGGCGGCGGCATTGGCATGCTCGCGATCGGCGCGGGCGGCCTCGATGTCGCGTGCGCGATGGCGGGTGAGCCGTTCATGCTGAATATGCCGCGCGTCGTCGAGGTGCGTCTGACGGGAGCTCTTCAAAAGGGCGTGAGCGCCAAGGACGTCATCTTGAAGGTGCTTTCCATGCTCACGGTCAAGGGCGGCGTCGGCAAGGTCATTGAGTATACGGGCGACGGCGTCAAGACGCTTTCCGTGCCCGAGCGCGCGACGATCACGAACATGGGCGCAGAGCTTGGTGCGACGACGTCGGTCTTTCCGAGCGACGAGGTGACGCGCGAATTTTTGCGTCGCGAAGGGCGCGAAGATGTGTTCCGCGCACTCGCTGCCGATGCGGGTGCGGTCTACGATGAGCGCTATGCGATCGACCTTGCGGCGCTCGAACCATTGATCGCTCTGCCGCACATGCCCGACGTCGTCAAGACGGTGCGTGAGGTCGCGGGGCAGCCGATCGACCAGGTCGCCATCGGCAGCTGCACGAATTCGTCGTACCGCGACATCATGACGGTGGCGTCCATCTTGGACGGCAAGCGCGTCGCGCCGAACGTCTCGCTCGTCTTGTCGCCCGGCTCGCGCCAGGTGCTCTCCATGGTCGCGGAAGCGGGCGGCCTCGCCAAGATCCTCGCGGCGGGCGCACGCCTCCTTGAGTGCACATGCGGCCCCTGCATCGGCATGGGGCAGTCGCCCGTGACGAATGCGTGGTCGCTGCGCACGTTCAACCGCAATTTCAAGGGCAGGAGCGGCACGCTCAGCGCGAACGTCTGTCTCGTCTCGCCTGAGACGGCAGCGGCAAGTGCCATCCGTGGCGTCATCATCGATCCGCGCGAAGCCGACTTTGAGCTGCCCGCTGAACCGCAAGCCTTCCTCGTCGATGACTCGATGATCTATGCGCCCGAGCGCGAGCATCCCGAGAGCGTCGAGGTCGTGCAGGGGCCGAACATCCGCCCGCTGCCCGAGAACACGCCGCTCGCCGCTGCGATCGAGAAGGAAGTCGTCATCAAGGTCGGCGACAATATCACGACTGACCACATCATGCCGGCGGGCGCGAAGGTTCTGCCGTACCGCTCGAACATCGAGAAGATCTCCGAGTTCGTCTTTCGCGACGTGCAGGAGGGATTCAAGGCGCATTGCCAGAAGGCGGGCGGCGGCGTCATTGTCGCGGGCGAGAACTACGGACAGGGTTCGAGCCGTGAGCACGCGGCGCTCGCGCCGATGTATCTGGGCATCAAGGCGGTTCTGGCCAAGAGTTTTGCGCGCATCCACGCGGCGAACCTCGTGAATTTCGGCATCGTGCCACTGCTCTTCGACGAGGTGGCGGACTACGAGTCGATCGCCGAGGGCGACGTGCTCTTCCTCGACTTCTCCGCGCTCGCGCCGGATGCGCCCGTCCGTGTGGAGAACCGCACGAAGAAGACGAGCTTCAGCACGTACCATGCGCTCTCAGCGCTCGACATCGAGATGCTGAAGGCGGGCGGCAAGCTCAACTATATCAAGAACAAGCAGTAACGCAGAAAAACGTCCAAGAGGCATGAACTCTTGGACGTTTTTGCGTTTAGCATTATTCAATGTGGTATTTTTCAAAAAGACGTTTCCTTACCGCTTCGTTGTTGGACGCTTCGCGCGCTTCCTCGATTTTTCCTGCTTCAAGGAGCAGGGACATGAGGCGCGTGACACGGCTTTCGCCTCGCGCTTCGCCCCGTGCTTCGCCCCGTGCTTCGCCTTCCTCAGCGGCAGCCTGCAGACTGGAACGATAGTCCATGATCGCCATTTGCCGATTGACGTAACGAAGATACTCGTCCGGATTGCACAGGAAAAGCTTCTCGGCTTCCATCGCTTCTTTGATTGCAGGTTCGCTCATGGCCAATTCCTCCCTTTCCAGATCTGTGAGTTTGTTTGCAAAGTACGCAAGCCAACGTTCCATTTTTGATAATTCGCCGATCTTTTTTTGCGGAGCTTTTATATACTTTGGAATTTCTATAAAATGCAGTTCCATGTCCTTGTTCAGGCGGTCACCTGTTTTGGGATTGTAGATACTGTACATCGCTACCGGTTCCGACTGCGGCAACAGCTCAAATGCAAGGAGGTTGATCGTAATAGCAGGGCGCAGGACGCGATAACCTTCACCGCGCGAAAGAGAAAGAAGGTACAAGCGCGCCCAGTAGAACAACGTGCGGCGCTGCATATCGTTATAATTAATGACCTGTACTTCTACATCGACCAGTTCGCCCGTATCAAGCTCGCAGGCAATGTCCAGACGCGACAGTTTTCCGCCATCGGCGTCAGGCGGCATCTCCGTTTGCCGAAACGTAATCTCACGGATCTCATGCTCCAACGATTCTTGCAGCACGGCATTCAGAAAATCAATGGTGATCTGCTTGCGTTCCTCTTTGCCGAAGATAAATTTGAAAGCAACATCGTTCATCGGATCGAAGCGCTGTTGCTCGAATGCTTGGAAAATCTGTGCTTTCTTTGACATTTTTCCTCCCTTCGTTCAGGTGGGGAGCCAGTTGCTCTTTTTCATATTATAGCATATCTTTTCGGGGCAAGGCAGGGAATTATTTAGCACAGAATATGGTTTGCTTTATCCGGCGCAGCTGAAAAACGAATGGCGAGCAGCAGTCCTAGTCAGTCCCGGCATTTTGTGATATACTGGAAATACGATAGAGAGTCGTGTTGCTGGGAGGAGACTGAGACATGAAATACGACGTCACGATCACGAATATCGGCAGCCTTGCGCCGAACTTCTTGGAGAACAGTTCAAGCATCATCCTGCTTGACGAGGGTGTGCGCCCGAACCTCACGGAGATGGTCGTCGAGCATACGGCGGGGGAGCTGACGGACGACGTCAAGGTCGGCGATACGCTGACGATGGGGGCGAAGAGGAAGTACAAGGTCGTCTCCGTCGGCGAGGCGGTCAACGAGAACCTTCGAAAAGACGGCCACTGCACGATCGTTATCAACGCCGAAGGCTCGATGCCCGGACAGCTCATCGTCAAGGGCAGCCTGCCGCCGCGCCTCAACTTGGGCGACAAGATCACGATCGAGTGAGAAATATGAAAGGAAATTCCTTTGTCAAGGCTTGCGTCGAGAAAAAGGTTATGCTATGATATGTTCAAAGCAGAAGTTGCCTGAGGTGCACGTGAGCTTTTCATTATGTCTAACCTACAGTTTTCTAAGGGAATCCGGCTAGGCTTGCGGATGCTGGATCGCCTTCGAGCGAATAGCAGAAACAAGACTCAAGATGCCCACCTGCGAGTCGCAGGTTTTAGACATATAAAGCAAACGACATTTTGGACATCTGCTTTGAAAAGGGGTCGCTAGAAGATTTATGGCTGGTGGTCTCTTTTCGCCTTGTGTGGAGTCTGTAAAGCAGCCTTTCCAGTCGGATGCTTTACAGGCTCTATGCTTTTTTGTGTAGCTTAGCGTGAACCCCCAAGGGGTCGAGCCGAAGGTGTAGGATGATTTGCGAGGTTTTGCTAAGGACGATGCACAATGGCCGCGAAGCGGATGTTGGTGCGGGCATCTATTCTTTCTTCGGATTTTTGTCGATGAGCGGCGCTTTGGTGATGATGCTTTCACCGAAGCGCTTTTTCAGTGCGTCGATTGCGCCGTAGAGGCGCTCTTTTTTTTCGTCGCGAAAGAGCGACGGTAGGGCGCTCGGCTCGAAGTTCTCGCCCGTGACGCCGAGGAGGCGGATGCCGCTCTTGATGCCGAGCTCGCGGAAGAGGTCGCGTGCCGTCTGGAAGATCGGCTCGTCGTGCGCACTTGCTTCAAAGAGCGTGCGGCTGCGCGTGAAGGTCGTGAAGTCGGCGCGGCGCACCTTGAGCTGGATCGTGCGTGCGGCGACGCCTGCGAGGCGCAGCCGCCAGCCGACCTTCTCGGCGAGCGCCAAAAGCTCGCGCTCGGCTTCTTCGGCGCTTTCGAGGTCGCGCTCGAAGGTCACTTCCTTGCCGATGGATTTCGCCTCACGGTCAGGCTCGACGCGCCGCTCGTCGCGCCCGAAGGAAAGTTCCTTCAAGGCATGCGCCGCGCGTCTGCCAAGGCTGCGTGCGAGCTTCTTTTCGTCGGCCTGCTGCATCTCGCCGATGGTCTTGATGCCCTGCGCGAGGAGTTTTTCTTCCGTGTGCCTGCCGACGCCCCAGAGGCGGCGCACGGGAAGCGGTGCGATGCGCCGAACGGCGTCTTCTGCGCGAATCTCGACGAGTCCGTCGGGCTTTTCGAGGTCGCTCGCAAGCTTGGCGAGGAACTTGTTCGGCGCGATACCGACGGAGGCGACGAGCGCGGTTTTTTCGCGGATTTCCGCCTTGAGCCTTTGGGCGAGGACGCGCGGGCTGGGCGCGAGAAGCCCCATGCCCGTGACGTCGAGGAAGGCTTCGTCGATGGAAAGCGGCTCGACGAGCGGCGAGTAGCGCGAGAAGATGGCGAAGATCTCGGCGGAGACGGCGCGATAGAGCGCGTAGTTTCCCTGTACGAAGATGCCGTCGGGACAGCGGCGGCGCGCCGTCGCCATGGGCATGGCCGAGTGTACGCCGCTTCGGCGCGCTTCGTAGGAGGCGGTCGCGACGACGCCGCGCGAAGAAAGCCCGCCGACGATGACGGGCTTTCCTCTGTATTCGGGGTGCTCACGCTGCTCGATGGCGGCGAAGAAGGCGTCCATATCGACGTGAAGAATCGTGCGCTGCATTTTATTCGCCTCCCTGTGCGTTGTGCGGGAAAAGGGAAATCGGAGAGGCTTTTCGGCTTCCCCGATTCATTTTATTGGAAAAGGGCGGTGATTTCCTCCTCCGACAGCTTTGAGAGGAAGTTCTCGCCGGGCTGGATCATCTGGTCGATCAGCGCTTTTTTCTTTTCCTGCAGTTCATAGATCTTTTCTTCGATCGTGTCCTTCGTGATGAATTTCAGCACCTGCACGTTGTTTTTCTGACCGATGCGGTAGGCGCGGTCGGTCGCCTGATCTTCGACGGCGGGATTCCACCACGGGTCGTAGTGTATGACCATGTCGGCGCCCGTGAGGTTCAGCCCCGTGCCGCCCGCTTTGAGCGAGATGAGGAAGAGCGGCTCTGCGCCCGCGTTGAAGTCGCGCACGCGGCGCATGCGCTCAAGGGCGGGCGTCGAGCCATCGAGGTAGGCATAGCTGAGATTCATGGCGTCGAGGCGCGCGGCGATGTGGCTTAGCATCGTCGTGAATTGCGAGAAGATGAGGATGCGATGTCCGGCAGCGACGGCGTCGGCGACGACTTCTTCGAGCATGTCGAGCTTGCCCGAGCCGCCCGTGTAACCTTCGAGGAAGAGCGCAGGGTCGCAGGCAATTTGGCGAAGGCGCGTGAGAATCGCGAGGATCTTGATGCGCGATTCGCCGAAGCCGTGCGCCTTGAGTTCGGCGGCGAACTCCTTCTTCGCCTGCACGAACCATGCGTGATAGACCTTCCGCTGCTCGTCCGTCATCTCGTTCGTCATCTTGCGCTCGACCTTGTCGGGCAGTTCTTCGAGCACGTCCTTCTTGAGGCGGCGCAGGATGAAAGGCGAGATGTAGCGCAGGAGGTCGGCGCTCGCGTGCGGATCTTTGGCGCGTACGATGGGCGTCTCGAACTGCGATTGGAAATGCCTGCGGCTCTTGAGGTAGCCGGGCATGAGGAAGTCGAAGATCGACCAGAGTTCCGTCAAGCTGTTCTCGATCGGCGTGCCCGTCAGAGCGAAGGCGGCATCCGCCCGGAGCTTTTTTACCGCCTTTGCTGCCTGCGTCGCGGGGTTCTTGATCTGCTGCGCCTCGTCGAGGAAGATATGGCTGAAATGCTCCTTCTCGTAGAGGTCGATATCACGGCGCAGCATGTGGTACGTCGTGATGATGACGTCGGCGTCCTTCAGAGCGGGCGAAAGAGCCGCCTCGCGTTCCGCCTTTGTGCCGGCGACGATGGAAGCCTTGAGCTCGGGCGCGAACTTTTCGATTTCTTCGAGCCAGTTGTACATCAAAGACGTCGGCGCGACGACGAGGGCGGGCGGCCTCCCTTCCTCGCGGTGCGCGAGCAAAAAGGCGATGACCTGCAGGGTCTTGCCGAGTCCCATGTCGTCGGCGAGGATGCCGCCCAAGCGATAGGCGGCGAGCGTCGAGAGCCACGAAAAGCCCGTCTGCTGGTAGTCGCGCAGCACGCCCTTGAGCGTTTCGGGCGGTTCGATGTCGGCGTCGACGGGATTCTTGATGTCGCGCACGATGCTCTTGAAGCGCTTGCTTCGCGCGAGGCGGATGCTCTTGTCCTCCTTGGCGAGCGCGTCGAGGTAGAGCGCCTGGCGAAGCGGCAGGCGGATGTTCTGCGCATCGGTCGCCTTCTTGATGCCGGTGCTCTCGATGAAGTCGGCGAGGCCTGCGAGCTGCTGGTCGCCGAGCGTCACGAAGGTGCCGTCCTTGAGCCTGTGGTAGACCCTCTTCTCGCGGTACGAGCGCAGCACGCCGATGAGCTCGGCAAAGTCGAGCTGCGCCGCGTCAAAGGTCACATCGAGGAGGTTTTCGTCGTTGACCGAGACGCCGATCGTCACGGGGGGCATGCGGCGCACGGGCTTTTCGTGGAAGGCGTCGGCGTAGTAGACGTCGGTGATCTTGGAAAGCTCGGGCAAGGCTTCGTCGAGGAAGAGGAAGCTCTGCGCCTCGTCACTCTGCACGAAGCGGCCATCCTTGGGCAGGAAGTCATAGGTGTCGAAGAAGGCGAAGATCGCCGCCTCGCCCGCCGCATCGCGGATGAGGCGGCGGCCGCTAGGCGCTTCCTGTGGCGCTTTGCCCGCGAGCGGGTTGAACTTCATTTCATCATAGTGAAATTCGAGACGCGCGGCGATGCCGTCCCCGTAGTAGTCGAGGTAGACGGCGGCGGAAAGCGGCATGATCTCGTAGCGTTCGGCGAAGGCGGGCGCGATCTCGACTTCGGCGACCTTCTCGATCTCGGGCAGGATTGTGCTGAAGAAGGCGGGGATGTCCTGCGCGGAGATGGAGAGCGAGCGCGAGGAGCCGAAGGCTTCGAGCAGCGGGTGCAGGGCGGCGGAGAAGGAGGGCGGTACATGGTAGATCGTATCTTCGACGAGCAGGAAGTGCGCGTCGTCGTCCAGACAGCAGACTTCGTCCGTCATCATCATGAGGCGGCCGCTGCCCGACCTCTCGGCAAGTCCCAATTCGAGGGCGGGTGTTCCCTCGACGATCTCGACGGTACGCTCCTCGTGTATGTCCGTCCTTGCTTGAAATGGGGCATTGGCTTCCTGCATGAGCGAGAGGAAGCGCACGAGTGCGCTCGGCGTGAGCTTGACCGCCTTGCCTTCGAAGATGGTTCCGCTCAGGCGCGCGCCGTATGCGCCGCCGTAGTAGAGGCTGCTCACTTCATCCTTCCAGAGGTCGAGCAGGAAGCGCCAGAGCATCGTCGAGACGCCGGGCGCGAAGGCCGCCGTCTGCGGGTCGACGGTCAGCTTCTTGCCGAATTCGATGGGCGTGCCGGCGAGGAAGGAGCGCATGAATTCCTGCATGCTGCGCATGACGTAGAGCCGCTCGCGCCCGATGCGGAACTCCAGCCAGCAGTTGGAGCGGCCGTAGTGGCGCTCGAAGAAGAAGTGTGGCTCAAGGAAGATGGGCGCCTCGCGAAGAGCGGCGGGCAGAAGCTTCTTCGGTGCGTTCAGGTGCGCGTGCTTCTTGGCGCGTGCGAAGCAGTCGAAGAGGCGTCCTGTGGGTTTTCGGTACGGCCCGGATGTGGCGGCGCTCTCGCCTTCTTCTTCGAGCTGGCCTGCCTGTATGACCTTCAAGAGTGCGACGACATGTTTGCAGGCGCCGTCGTAGAGGGCGGCAGCGGGGCATGTGCAGTCGTAGGCCTCGATTTTCTCGCCCGTCTTGTCGAGGCGCACGCGCACCTCGTAGTCCTCCGAGCCTTCGACGGTAGCGACGTAGATGGAGGTGCCGGGGCGGCGCAGGAGCTTCGCCACGCGCCCATCCTTGAAGTAGCGGCAGCCCTTGCGGTATGACATATCGTTGGACAGCTCATGTATGGCAGAGTCTTTGAGCAAGACGATCTCTCCTTTGCGCACGGCGCACGGCTACGGTAAGCTACATGCCCTTACAGAAACCTAGCCAATCGGTCTGCGCCCTTTGGGCTTGATCTCTTGGGGTTTCATGGTAATATAGAAAACGAGAATGGTTTATTGAAGAATGGAAGGAAGCCGCCGTACATCCGCTGCAGCGGCTTATCATATCTTTTCATTATAGCAGACGCAATCGCCGCCGTAAACTTTGCCGCAGACTTCTTTGAACGTATGTTCAGCGAGGCAGGAGGAACATCATGGATCTATCCCGCGCACGCATCCTCATCATACGCTTGAGCGCCATCGGCGACGTGCTTCATGCGACGCCCGTCGCGCGGGCGCTTCGCCGTGCGTTGCCTGCGGCGCATATCGCGTGGCTCGCGAGTCCGCCCGCCGACGAACTCCTCGCCGCATGCCCTGAGATCGACGAGCTGCTCGTCTGGGATAGAAGGCCCTTCGACCGCGCCGTGGCGCACGGGCGCTTTCTGGAGGCTTTTCGCCTGCTTCGTGAGGCTCGCGCGCTTCTCGCGCCGCGCCGCTTCGACATCGCGCTTGACGTACAGGATCTCCTCTTGACGGGCATTCTCGCGCGTCTTTCGGGTGCGCCGCGCCGCATCGGCGTGCGTGAGCGCCACGAGGGCGCGGGCTTCTTCATGACGGAGAAGGCGCCGAAGATGGCGGAGCCGCACAAGGTGCGCCGATACCTCGCTTCCCTTGCACCGCTCGGCATCGTGCATGAGGAAACGCGCATCGCGCTTCAGCTTCCTGCTGCGCTCGCGGGATTCGCCGCGCCCTTTTTCGCCGCACGCGCCATCGCGCCCGATCGCCCGATCTTGCTCGTGAGCCTTTGCACGACGTGGCAGAGCAAGGAGTGGCCGCCCGAGCGCTTCTGCGCCGCGCTCGCTGCTCTTCCGGAAGATGTGCAGATCGTCTTTTTGGGAAGCGGTGCCGATCGCCCCGTCATAGAGGAAGCGAGGAAGACGCTTGAAGCATCATGGCGCGGCAAAGCTGTCTCCGTCGCAGGTGAGACGAGCCTCCTTGAGACGGCGGCGCTGATGAAGGAAGCGACGCTCCTCCTGTGTCCCGACACCGGCCCCCTGCATATCGCCGCTGCCGTCGGCCTGCCGACGCTGAGCCTCTGGGGGCCGACGCGTCCGACGATCTACGGCCCTCTGCACGGACGCAACTTCTTCATCGAGTCGCCGTACCCGTGCGCCCCCTGCTGCAAGACGCGTTGTCCCTCGGGCACGAACGCCTGCATGAAGGCGATCGAAGCGCAGGATGTGGCGAAAAGGCTCGGCGAGGTGTTGGAGATGATGCGGCGGGATAAGGTGTGAAGGCGCAAGGCGTTGATTGCCGTTCCCTTGCATGCGAGAGAGATTTTTTATATAATTTTGGAAGAGATTTGGCGTGATGCGGAAAGGAGAATCCTCATGTTGTACAGCCGACTCTATAAAAATGAAGTGCCATGGTCGTTTTATATAACGAAACAATATGATGATCGTGACGGGGGGGACAATCTTGCGATTCGTGTTGAGCGGGGGGACGATGACAACGCTTTTTCCGAGTGGCGGCTTCCCGATGTCGCCTGTGAGAAATCCTTTGGCTTTTCGGAAGATGATTTGCTCGTCATAGAGAAATTTCTTCAGGACAATGAATCCATTATATGGGATGACTGGCGCAAGGAGATGAGGGAACATGCCAAAAGCCCTGCTTGAATATATGGGGTACTGCATCTATTTTTGGATTGGAGACGGAGAAGAGCCAGTTCATGTCCACGTCAGTAAAAAAAGACAGCGGCAAGACGCCACGAAGTTTTGGGTCATGTCTGATTCCGTTGAACTTGCAAGGGATACGGGAAGCGTGGACGCGTGTGATATGAGAGATCTGTTGCGTTATCTGAGGAAAAATCGCGAAACGATTCTTTCTGCATGGTTGCGGGTATTCAAGCGGGCGGAAGTCAAACGATAAGCAAAGAGAATAGATCTGCATGCCGTGTGAGGCATCTTGCGCATAGCGGTGTGAATATGCTGTCTATACGTAGCAAATGTAAGTCGTGTCACCATCGGTACATGAAAAGCCCCCGAGTTGGAGTCGGGGACTTTTCTCATAAGACAGGGGCTAGTGCCCAGGCTCGTTGCTGTCGTTCCTCCCATCGAGCCGTTTTCTTATGTAATTGGCTATGCCAGCCAGGAGGGAGAGGATAAAGAGACGGCGAAGGAAGAATGGCCGTAATGCTTCTCTTGACAATATTCCTCATAAATCCTATACTAATAGTTATCACGAGCCATTATGATATAACCAATATTTATCAATAAAAAGGGGGAGTTTCTATGGGAGAATTTGGCGGACTCGGGCTCTTTTTCGTCGTGGTGCTTATTTTTCCTTTCCTGGTTCTCGCGCCCGCGCGCATCCTGCAGCCGCGCCAGCCGACGCCGGAGAAGCAGAAGCCGTATGAGTGCGGCGTCGATACGGTCGGATCGAGCGATGTGCAGTACCACGTCGGCTACTTCCGCTACGCGCTCGCGTTCCTCCTCTTCGACGTCGAGGCGGTGTTTCTCTATCCGTGGGCGGTGTCGTTCAATCGGCTCGGACTTTTCGCATTTTTGGAAATGTTTGTCTTTCTTGGAATCTTGGCACTTGGTCTTTGGTATGCATGGAGGAAGGGGGATCTCGCATGGAAGTAGTGGACGTCGTTCCTGCCGCGCTCCGGGAGAATGTGATCGTGACTTCGGTCGATGCGATTTTCAAGTGGGCGCGCTCGCGCTCGATCTGGCCGCTGGCCTCGGGGCTTGCGTGCTGCGGCATCGAGATGATGGCGACGGCGGCGGCGCGCTTCGACCTCGCGCGCTTTGGCTACGAGGTCTTCCGCGCCTGTCCACGCCAGGCCGACCTCCTGATCGTCGCGGGCACGCTGTCGTGGAAGATGGCGCCGGCTCTCATCCGTCTCTACGAGGAGATGCCCGAGCCGAAGTACGTCATCGCGATGGGCAACTGCAACCTTAATGGCGGGCCTTTCACAGATACCTACTCGACGGTCAAGTGCCTCGATGAAGTGCTTCCTGTAGACATCTATCTGCCGGGCTGCCCGCCGCGTCCTGAGGCGCTGATCGACGCGATGATGAAGCTGCGCGACAAGATTCAGCATCCCGATCTTGCGAAGCGAGCGGGAGGTGAAGCGCGATGAGGACGCGGTATTTTTCCAAGGAGCGACTGACAAAGATTGTCGAGATCTTCCCCAAAGCGACGTTCGACGCGGAAGCGCAAGAGCCTGCGCTCATCGTCACGGCGGCGGACTTTCCCACCGTACTGCGCGCTCTCAAGGAGAGGGAGGGCTTCGACCGCCTCGGCAATCTCACGGCGGTCGACTGGAAAGATCATATCGAGATGGTCTATCATCTCTACAATATGGAAGAGAATGTAAAACTCGAGATGAAAGTCGCGCTCGACAGCGCCGCGCCCGTCATCGAGTCGGCGACATTGCTGTATCCGGGGGCAGAGTTCGAGGAGCGCGAGGTCTACGACCTCATGGGCGTGGAGTTCTTGGGTCATCCCGATCTTCGAAGAATTCTCATGCCCGACAACTATCCCGCGCATCCTCTGCGCAAGGATTTCGTCGCGCCTGTGCCGAAATTGGAGGGAGGAAAGCTCGTATGGCTGGAAAAAGCACCTACATCCTGAACATGGGGCCGCAGCACCCGAGCACGCATGGCGTGCTGCAGGTCGAACTCGAGCTTTCAGGCGAGCGCATCGAGCGCGCGAAGCCGATTGTCGGCTACATCCATCGCGGCATTGAAAAGCTCATGGAGTCACGCACATATGCGCAGAGCCTGCCCTATACGGACAAGCTCGACTACGTTTCGGCGATGAACAACAACCTCGCATGGTGTACGGCGGTGGAGAAGCTCGCGGGCATCCGCGTGCCGCTTCGCGCCGAGTATCTGCGCGTCATCGCGGCGGAATTGAACCGCATCGCGAGTCATCTCGTCTTCATCGGCACGCTTCTCAATGATCTCGGCGCGGCGACGGCCTTCATCTATGCGTTCCGTGACCGCGAGAAGGTGCTCGACCTCTTCGATCTCCTCTGCGGTGCACGCATGTCGACGAGCTACATCCGCTTGGGCGGCGTCTCCTATGATGCGACGGACGAATTCATCGAGAAGGCGCAGGCTTTCCTCGACTATGTGCCCGAAATGCTCGAAGAATACGACAATCTCATCACGGGCAACGAAATCTTCTATGCGCGCATGAAGGGCGTCTCGCCCATGACGGCGGAGGAGGCGAAGTCCTTGTCGCTGTCGGGTGCGAACCTGCGTGCGACGGGCGTCGCCTACGACATCCGCCGCGTCGAACCGTACTGTGTCTATGACCATCTCGACTTCGAGGTGCCCGTCGGCACGATCGGCGACGATTGGGATCGCTATGAGGTGCGTCTCAAGGAGATGGGCGAGAGCGCGAAGATCATCCGCCAAGCGCTGAAGGATATGCCTGCAGGGGAGTTCAAGAAGAAAGTATCGCCGAATCTTCGCCCGCCGAAAGGATCGGTCTACCACCGCGTCGAGAACACGCGCGGCGAGCTGGGCTTCTACATCGTGAGCGACGGCACGGCGAAGCCTTACCGCGTACATATCCGCCGGCCGTCCTTCGTGAACTTGCAGGCGCTCGATTCCCTGTGCCGCGGCACGCTGATCGCCGACTCCGTTGTCGTCTATTCGACGCTCGACCCGCTGATGGGCGAGGTCGACTGCTAGGGGGTGCAAAGATGGAAACGGGCATCGTCTATTCCTATATCAACGAACTGCGGCTCTTCCTGACGGGGGCGCTCGGCGACGCTTTCCTCGCCGAGGTCGTCATGACGCTTCTCGGCATCGCCGTCCTTCTTGCAATCGTCATGACGGCGGCTCTCGTATTCACCTTCGGCGAGCGCAAGGTCTGTGCCTTCATCCAGGTGCGCTTTGGGCCGAACCGCGTGGGGCCGGGAGGACTCCTGCAGCCCGTGGCGGACGCCATGAAGCTCCTCAGCAAGGAGGACATCATGCCGGACGGCGCCGACCGCATCGTCTGGAGTCTGTCGCCGATCCTCGTCTTCGTGCCGGCGGCCTTGATTTACGCCTTCTATCCGTTCGATGCGGGCGTCGTCTTCGCCGATGTGAACATCGGGCTGTTCCTCCTGCTCGCCATCTCGGCGCAGGCGGTTCTGCCGTTCTTCATGGGCGGCTTCGCGTCGAACAGCAAGTATGGCCTCATCGGCTCGATGCGTGCCGTCGCGCAGCTTCTGACGTACGAACTGCCGCTCGGCTTCGCGCTCATGGGCGTCGTCATGCTCACGGGCTCTCTCGATATGAGCCGCATCGTCGAGGCGCAGGCGGACTGCTGGTACATCTTCAAACAGCCGCTCGCGTTCCTCATCGTCTTCATCTGCATGATCGCTGAGAGCAATCGTCCGCCGTTCAACATCCTTGAGGGCGAGTCGGAGATCATCGCCGGCCCATTCACGGAGTACAGCGGCATGCGCTGGGCGCTGTTTTTCCTCGCGGAGTTCGCGAATCTCCTTTCCATCGCGATTCTCGTGACGACGCTCTTCTTGGGCGGCTGGCAGGGGCCGGCTTTTCTGCCGGGCATCTTCTGGTTCTTCCTCAAGGCGGTTCTCATGGTCGTCATCTTCCAATGGGTCGGCTGGACGTTCCCGCGCTTTCGCATCGACCATCAGATCGCCTTCGGCTGGAAGCTTCTCCTGCCTGCGGCGATGCTCAACGTCCTCTTGACGGGCGTCGGCATGATGCTCTGGCAGATGTTTTAGGAAGCGTTTCGGCGAAAGGAGTGAGGAACTTTGTGGGGCAAAGGATTGATCAAGGGCCTCGACGTGACATGGGGTCACTTCTGGGGCAAGAAAGAGACCGTTTCCTATCCCGAGGAAAAGATTCCGATGACCGAGCGCTTTCGCGGCGGACATCTGGCGATGGAGACGGAAAAGTGCATCTCGTGCCGCCTATGTGCGACGAGCTGTCCGAACAAGGCGCTCGACCTTCATATCGTGACGGACGAGGCGAAGAAGCGCCACATGGCGGAGTACTGGCATGACATCGGACGCTGCATCTATTGCGGGATATGCGTCGAGGTTTGCCCGACGCAGGCGATTACTTGGAACAAGAATTTTGCGATTGCGACGTACTTCAAGGAGGATTTGAAGTACGATGCGGTGGCGGAAGAAAGGGAGAAAAAGAAGGAGGGGGGCGAGCCGCATGAGTGATTTCCTGAATGCAGGCGCCTTTTATCTCTTGGCGGCCGTCACGCTCGCGGGCGCGCTCGGCGTGGTGCTCGCGAAGAAGCTCGTCCATGCAGCGCTCCTCCTGACCGTCACGTTTATCGGCGTCGCGTGCCTCTACTTCCAACTCGGCGCGGACTTCCTCGGTGCGGCACAGCTCATGATCTACGCGGGCGGCGTCGCCGTGCTCATCGTCTTGGGCGTCATGCTCACGCGCCATGCGCCGGGCGAGGAGACGAGTCCCGACAATGCGCGATGGTTCGCCGCGCCCGTCGCCGCCGCTCTCTTCTTCGCCGTTGTATTCTCTGCCATCTATGTGACGCCGTTCGCGGAGGTCATGGAAGCGCCTGTCGGCAACTCGATTGAAAAGCTTGCCGACCTCATGCTCGGCGAGTATGCGATAACGTTCGAGCTGGCGGCGACGCTCCTTCTGGCGGCTCTCGTCGGCGCGATTGTTTTGGCAAAGGAGGAAGGACAATGAGCGTAGGACTCCTGCATTATCTCATACTGGCGGCAATCCTCTTTTCCATCGGCCTCTTTGGCCTCATCCAAAAGAGAAACCTCATCGTCGTGCTCATGAGCATCGAGCTGATGCTGAACGCGGCGAATCTCAATCTCGTCGCCTTCAATCGCTTCCTGCCGGTCGATGCGCTCGAAGGGCAGCTTCTGGCCATCTTCTCTCTGATGGTCGGTGCGGCGGAAATCGCCGTGGGGCTTGCGCTCGCGTTCCGCATCTACCATGACAGTCATACGATTTCACTCGATGCGCTGCAGCGCATGAAAGGCTAGGGGGTGGCATGATGTTTTCCTCTTTCGCCCTGCACCATGCGTGGCTCATACCGCTCCTGCCGGGAATTGCCTTCGTCCTCGCGGGCTTTCTGCGCGCCCTGGGGCGCCTTGCGGCGGCGCTCGTCGTGGCCGCAATCGCCGCGAGCTTCGCGCTCTCAGGCGGCGTGATCGCCGAGGTTCTCTCCACGCCGATCACGGTAGAAGCGCCGTATGTCGCGAAGACCGCTTGGATGACGGTCGGCAGCCTCGTCCTGGAGATGGGCGTCCTCGTCGATCCCATCACGGCGATGATGCTCTTCGTCGTCACGACGGTATCGCTTTGCGTCGCCATCTATTCCGTCGGCTACATGAAGGACGATCCCGGCATGGGGCGCTTCTTCTCGTTCATCTCGCTCTTTGTCGCGTCGATGCTCGGGCTCGTGCTCGCGTCGAACTTCCTGCAGCTCTACGTCTTCTGGGAGGGCGTCGGACTCTGTTCGTACCTTCTGATCGGTTTCTACTATCAGCGCGTATCGGCGCGGGAGGCCGCGAAGAAGGCGTTCATCACGACGCGCGTCGGCGACTTCGGTCTGCTCCTCGGCATCCTGCTCTTGCAGATTCACTTCGGCACGCTCGACTTTTTGAACCTGCGCATGCTCGTGCCGCTTGAGGTCTTGACGCTCGGCACGGTATTCTTGACCGTCGCGGGCTTCCTTATCTTCATCGGGCCGATTGGAAAATCGGGCCAATTCCCGCTGCACGTCTGGCTGCCCGACGCGATGGAAGGCCCGACGCCCGTCTCCGCGCTCATTCATGCGGCGACGATGGTCGTCGCGGGCGTCTACCTCGTCGCGCGTTCCTATTTCATCTTCGCGGCGTCGCCCTTCCTCATGGATTTGATCGCCTGGGTCGGCGGTTTCACGGCGATCTTCGCCGCGAGCATCGCCTTGACGCAGCGCGAGATCAAGCGCATCCTCGCCTATTCGACGGTCAGCCAGCTCGGCTACATGATGCTCGCGCTCGGCGTCGGCTCGCTGACGGCCTCGATGTTCCATCTCATGACGCACGCCTTCTTCAAGGCGCTCCTGTTCCTCTCGGCTGGCGCCGTCATGCACGCGCTCGCCGACGAGGCGGACATCTTCCGCATGGGCGGGCTCTGGAAGAAGATGCCGTGGACGTTCGCCGTGATGACGATCGGCGTTCTCGCGATCTCTGGTCTGCCGCCTTTCGCGGGCTTCTTCTCGAAGGATGAGATCCTCTTTGCGGCGGCGGAAGTCTCGACGCCGCTCTACGTCCTCGCGACCGTCACAGCTTTCATGACGGCGCTCTACATGGCGCGGCTGCTCTTCGTCGCCTTCCTCGGCGACTGCCGCACGGGCACGGCGTACCACGCGCACGAAGCGGGCTGGTGGATGCGCTTGCCGCTGCTCATCCTCGCGGCGCTCGCCGTCGTCAGCGGCTTTTTGGGTCATGCGTGGGGCTTCGGCTCTTGGGTCTACTTTGGACACGCGCACGAGGGCGCGATCGATCCGACGGTCGCCGGCGTTTCTACCGCTTTGACGCTCCTCGCGCTCGCCATCGCCTACCTCGTCTATGTGAAGAAGGTCGTTTCTGCCGATGCAATCGCAGAACGGCTCGGCATTTTCTACACGCTCAGCTATCACAAATACTACATCGACGAGATTTATGCGGGGCTTCGCAAGGTCTTCGTCGACGGCTGCGGCAGGGTCTTCTACTGGATCGACATCTACATCGTCGACGGCATCGTGAACCTTCTCGCGCTTTTTGTACGCCTCTTGAGCGGCGTCCTCTCCTTCTTTGAGACGGGGCAGACGCAGTTCTATGCGACGGTCGTCATCGTCGGCGCTGTCCTGCTCGCGCTTCTGGGTGTTTACTGTGCGGGCGGCACAGCTTTCGTGGGAGGTGGCTTCTGATGGACTTTCCCGTTTTGTCGGTCATCCTGCTCACGCCGTTGGCGGCGGCGCTTCTCCTTTGCTTCTTGAACCGCGAGTCGCGCTCCGCCATCCGCATCGTGGCGGCTGCCGCCATGGCGTTCTCGTTCGCTCTTTCCGTTTGGGCGTACTTCGGCTATGACCTCGCGGCGGGCGGCATGCAGTATACGGAGCGCGTGCCGTGGATCACCGATCTCGGCGTTTCCTACGCGCTCGGCGTCGACGGCATCTCCTTGCCGCTGCTCCTCTTGACGGAGCTGATCGGCGTGTCGGCGGTCTTTTCCTCGTGGCATGTCGAGGAGCGCTCGAAGGAGTTCTTCATCCTGCTGCTCATCTTGATCGCAGGCGTCACGGGCACCTTCGTCGCCAACGATCTCTTCATCTTCCTCTTGTGCTACGAGGTCGTCGTCATCCCGATCTACATTCTCGTCATTCTCTTCGGCTCGACGAAGCGCGTGACGAAGGAATACGCGGGCATGAAGCTCACGATCTACCTGCTGCTCGGCTCGGCATTCCTGCTCGTCGGCGTCGTCTGGCTCTACCTCACGGCGTTCCCCGCAGGAAGCCGCACGTTCGACATGCAGATGCTCGCGCTCGCGGCGCAAGGAGGACACTTCAGCCCGGGCTTCCAGATCGGCGCATTCTTACTGCTCCTCATCGGCTTCGGCTCGCTGCTTTCCATGTTCCCGTTCCACAGCTGGTCGCCCGACGGCTACGCGGGCGCACCGACGGCGGTGTCGATGATTCATGCGGGCGTTCTGAAGAAGATCGGCGGCTACGGCCTCATCCGCATCGGGCTTCTCGTGCTGCCTTTGGGTGCGAAGTTCTGGGCGCCCTTGATTGCGTTCCTCGCGATGTGCAACGTGCTCTACGCCGCTTACATCGCGCTCGTGCAGAAGGACTTGAAATACGTCGTCGGCTACTCGTCGGTGTCGCACATGGGCTATGTGCTCTTGGGCTTCGCGGCATTGAATGTCGTCAGCGTTTCGGGCGCGGTTGCCAACATGGTGGCGCACGGCGTGATGAGCGCACTCTTCTTTGCGATGATCGGCTTTATCTACGAAAAGACGCATCTTCGCACGGTTGACGATCTCAAGGGGCTTGCCTACCAGATGCCGCGCCTCGCGACGGGCTTCATGCTCGCGGGCATGGCGTCCTTGGGACTGCCGGGACTCATCGGCTTCGTGCCGGAGTTCACAATCTTCGTCGGCGTATTCGCCGAGTTCCCGATTCTCGCGGTGCTCGCTATCGCCGGCATCATCTTCACGGCGCTCTATGTGCTGCGGCTTCTCGCCAAGGTGCTCTTCGGTCCGGCGGACAAGAAGTTCGACGCGTACCGCGACATGCGCGGCGCGGAGCTTGTGCCGCTCGTGCTCTTGGGCGTCGCTCTCGTGGGCTTCGGCGTGTTCCCGCATCTCCTCATGGGGCTGATTTCGACGGGGACGGAGCCTTTGCAGCCAATGCTTGACCAGTTGAGCCGGATCGGCTTCTTTTTAGGGGGGGACTGAGCATGGATTTTTCAGCAATCGGCATGGAGCTTGGTCTTCTTGCGCTCGCCCTGCTCTTTTTGGCGATGGGCGTGCTGCTGCCGAAGAAGGAATCGCGCACGAGTCTCGCGGCGATCTCGGTCGTCGCGCTTCTCGCGCTCTTCGCCTACGGCTTTTCCTTCTATCGGGGCGGCGAGGCGGCGTCCTTCTACGCGGGGCTTTACGTCGTGGACAATTACGCCGTCTTCTTCAAGCAGCTCTTCATTTTGAGCGCGGCGCTTGTCGTGCTCTTTTCGAGCGACTATGTCGAAAGGCTTCTGCGCTCTCGTGCGGAGTTCTATGCGATCCTCGTCTTCGCCGTGCTTGGCATGTGCGTCATGGCTTCGGCGAACGACTTCCTCACGCTTTACATCGGGCTGGAGCTTATGACGATCTCCTTCTATGTGTTCGTCGGACTCCGCCAGCGCGATGCGCTTTCGAGCGAGGCGGCGATCAAGTACCTCGTCTTGGGCGCGGCGGCGTCCGCGATCCTCTTCTTCGGCGTCAGCCTCATCTACGGCGCTGCGGGCAGCCTGCGCTTTGCGGCGGTCGTGAGCAGCCCGCAGCTCTTCACGCCGCTCGGCATCGTCGGAATGGCGCTCGTCTTTGCCGGCATCTTCTTCAAGCTGTCGATGATACCGTTCCACATGTGGGCGCCCGACGTCTACGAGGGCGCGCCCGCGCCTGTCGCCGCGCTCCTCGCCATGGGGTCGAAGGCGGCGGCTTTCGCCGTGCTCCTGCGCCTTGTCTTGGCGGTATTCCCGCCGTTGGGTGGCATGTGGCTCTCGCTTTTGGCCATTCTCGCTGCCGTCTCGATGGTCGGCGGCAATGTCATGGCGATCGTGCAGGACGATGTGAAGCGCATGCTCGCATATTCTTCCATCGCGCAGGTCGGCTACATGCTCGTCGGCGTCGTCGCGGCGGATGCGGCGGGCATGAAGGCGCTGCTCTTCTACCTCGCGCTCTACGCCTTTGCGAACATCGGCGCTTTCGCCGTGCTGACCGCCGTCGAGGCGCAGCGCGGCAAGCCCGACATGGCGAACGTCGCGGGACTCGCGAGAACTGCGCCCGTCCTCGCCGCCGTCATGACGATCTCGCTGCTCTCGATGGCGGGCATCCCGCCGACGGCGGGCTTCGCCGGGAAGCTCTACCTCTTCACGGCGGTCGTCGATCAGGGCGGCCTGTGGCTCGCCTTCGTCGGCTTCATCATGTCGATGATCTCCGTCTACTACTACCTGCTCGTCGTCAAGGCGATGTACCTCGGCGAAGGCCCGAAAGAACCCGTAAAGATCTCGGGCGCACTTCGTGCCTGCGTCCTCGTGAGCGTCGCTCTGACGCTCGCCCTCGGCGTCTATCCCGAGCCTTTGGCGAACCTCACGAACTTTGTGGCGGCGACGTTCTTTTGACGGATGGGAGAAAACAGCCCTGCGGCTTGTGCCGCAGGGCTGTTTTGCTGGGGGGCGTGCCTTCCGCGCACGCTGTCACGCACATGGTTGACAGCAATGCGTTTCCATGCTATACTTTGTTACAGTGAAGGAAGAGATTTTGGGGAAAATGCCATGAGTTTTAGATTTTTCCCGTGGACAAAAGTTTCCTTGATATTACAGGGGTTGCGGACGTTTTCAGCCGATTTTGGCGACAAAAAAATCCCGCGGGGTTGCGGCGATTTGCCAAAAAGAGCGATCCGTTTAGAAAACCCGCTTCTGGGTTCAGCTGTCCCAAGGGCTGTGAGGGACGGTATTGCATGCAATCCATACCGCTTGCGGTATTGAAACTCCATTTTCCGTCCTTATCAACCACAATCTGCCAAATTGCATGCAATCCATACCGCTTGCGGTATTGAAACTCATCGATGTCCTCTCTAACATCAACGAGATCATCCATTGCATGCAATCCATACCGCTTGCGGTATTGAAACACGAATTCTGTTTGGGAGAGCGTATAATGTCCTGATTGCATGCAATCCATACCGCTTGCGGTATTGAAACACCGTCACGGGATGGCCTTCGAAGCCTTCAAACTCAATCGTATTGCATGCAATCCATACCGCTTGCGGTATTGAAACCGAAGGGAATAGTTCCCCTCCATTTCCAGATAGCCATTATTGCATGCAATCCATACCGCTTGCGGTATTGAAAAAGGACAGATTCGTGCAGAATCCCTAAGAGGATGAAAAGAAGCCCTGCGGCAGAGCCGCAGGGCTTCTTTTGTTATGGGTCACTGTCCGTATTTTGGGGTGCAGCCCACTTCAGCCAGTCGGGGTCTTCGTGGTCGAGATACTTGTCTGAAAGCGTGAGTATCTGGTAGATCAGCTTGAAGTTTGCTTTGTCAAACACGTTGGCTAACCAGAGCCGCATACTTCGCACGCTCGTCAGCCGGAATTTGCAGCACATCCATCGCCTTTTCTACGGAAAAATTCATGCTGTGCATCACGTTGCGGATGGAGGTGGTCAAGCCTTCCTGTCGTCCTTCCTGCCGTCCTTCCTGTCGTCCTTCCTGCCTTCCATCCGCTCTCGCCTCTTCAGCGCGAATCTCTAAGGCGCGTTCCTGATTCCAAGCAAAATTCAACATATCGAAGACCTCCTCCTGCTTCTGACGAAAATAATCCTCCAGATAATTATGTGCGATACAGTATCGCACAGACTCGCTTATAGCAGTTTCAAGCGCACTTCCGCTCTTGAGCCTTTCTCTCACCTTGGCGACGAAAACGCTGTAGCTTTTGAGCGCATGGCTTTTTTCCAGGATCGGACGATTCGGCTTGTCATTGATATTGAGGACTTTGACTGCAAGATCTATGTCTCCCCTGTAGTCATCAAAAGCATCTGACAGGTGCAGCGTCCATAGATCTGGCATTTCCACCTCACCGTTGTAGAATACATAAAACTTCGGTGCAGGCAAGGGGATCAATCTTTTCCGATAGACCGCATCGGCATCCACATAGCGACGATAGATTTCTGCCAGATACATGAGCATTCTCAATGGCATGTTCGCATTGATCGTGCTTTGATGCTCGGTCAGGAGAACATGCTGATTGCCGACGATAAAACCTACGTCATTCTTGATGCCTGAGAAAAGCGTTTCATTGATCGTGGCGAGCGTTATATCGCTGGCTGTCGTTTTAATGCCAAGAAGCGCCTCATAGATTTCTGGCAGTCTGTCTGCGTTGTTGAAGATGTCGCGAAAAAGAGAATCCCGGTATGCACGCTGCGGTTTCCTCATCGAACTGCCCCCCTTTATCATATTATACTATAAGCCGCGCCATCCGGACAAGGAGTGTTGGTGGTTTCGGCTGTATCATCCTGCGCATCGAAGCGCTCTCGACGCCCTCATGTACACGGTTGACAGCGGACATATTTCCATGCTATACTTTGTTACAGTGAAGGAACGAATTTCGGGGAAAGTGCCATGAGTTTTAGATTTTCCCCGTGGACAAAAGTTTCCTTGATATTACAGGGGTTGCGGACGTTTTCAGCCGATTTTGGCGACAAAAAAATCCCGCGAGGTTGCGGCGATTTGCCAAAAAGAGCGATCCGTTTAGAAAACCCGCTTCTGGGTTTAGCTGTCCCAAGGGCTGTGAGGGACGGTATTGCATGCAATCCATACCGCTTGCGGTATTGAAACGCTTATAATCCCGCTTTTGCAACAATGGAAGCATCAGATTGCATGCAATCCATACCGCTTGCGGTATTGAAACAAAATCTGTTATGATTGACCATGGAGATGGTATTCAATTGCATGCAATCCATACCGCTTGCGGTATTGAAACACATCATCGCGTTTGCACGCCTCTTTAACGATGGTTATTGCATGCAATCCATACCGCTTGCGGTATTGAAACTTGACAAAGCCGCCCTGCCGACTAAAGCGCGGCCATTGCATGCAATCCATACCGCTTGCGGTATTGAAAAAGGACAGATTCGTGCAGAATCCCTAAGAGGATGAAAATAAGCCCTGCGGCAGAGCCGCAGGGCCGGTATATGTATGCAGTTTTCCTAGCAGTGTATGTGTCTTTCGAGCAGCGGCAGCGCTTCCTCGAAAGGCGTCCTTAGATCCTGTGCCCGCCGGGCTTGCTGTATCCTTCTTCCTCCATGACGTTCCTCATGGCCGGCCTCGCGGCAAAGACTCGTCCGGACGCTCACCGATACTCGCGAAACCGCGTGAAGACGAAGCGGCTGATCTTGCGTGCCGAACCGTCTTCCGCCTGCTCCTCGATCGCCTCCCTGCGGCTCGTTGCCGCAAGGACAGTTACGCCCGCCGCACGCAGGAGGTTCACGAGATGGTAGACGTAGGTGAACTCGCCCTGACACAATACGGCGCAAGGCTTCTCCGCCAAGATCTTCGCGGCATTCTCCGCAGCGACTTTCGCGACGCGCTCCTCGTCCCAATCCGCCCCGATGTCGGGAAACGGCAGATCCTCGATCTCGCCCCAAGTGCGCGCCGCCTCTTTCTGCGCCGTCGGCCACTTCGCCGAGGCATGGTTCGTATGGTTGATGAACATGCAGCTTCCTCCTATGCGTTTCTAAGCCTTTCGATGTAGGCGGCGATCTCTTCTTCCAGCCGGTCGTTTTCCGACGCACCTTGATTTCTGCGAGCCGTAGGCGCATTTTCGGCAGCGTGGTTCGTATCGTTGCGACCTTGGCGGATGAAATAGAAACCGCGCAAAAAATCGACGGCTTCCTCCGTCGCCTTCTGCGTATACATCAAAAGTTTCCCGTGGCCCGATAGCATCCTGCGGTAGCAAGCTTCCCGGCGCAGCCATTTCTCTTCGGGAGATTGTTGCTTCTTCGCGGTGCGTCTCTTTCTGGAGGTTGGATTTTTTCTGGCGCACGCCTCTCCACATTTCTTGCCGTCTATGCCCAGCGCGGTGAAAATATCCTCATTCGAGCTGCCTGCCAAGCGCCGCAAAATCTCTTCATGAAAAAACTTCTTCTTCGGCGATGGATGCAAAATGGCGATGGTACGGTCGATGATGGCATTGCGCGTGCGGAAATCTATCTGTCGCAAATCATAGTTCCGCCATTTGGAGGCGATTTCATCGTAAGCGGCAAAAAAACTTTGCACGCCTCGTTTCATTTCCGGCGGCAAGTCCTCGACTCTTGTGCGAACTCCGCTGCTCAGTATCGTGCGAAGGAGGTTCGTCATTTCCTTGAAGGAAGCGTTATGGAAATCTCCTTCTGGAACAGACGTCGTCGGCGATTTCACTTCTTTGCTTTCCGTCACCTGGCCATACGAATTGATGAACTCCTGCTGCCAGCTCCGCATTCCCGCGCCGGAATCGCCGCGCTCTTGGCATTGCTCGATGACCTCTTCATCCTCCGTATAGCAGATTTTCTTCTCCACCAAGATCGCCGGAATCCACTCCGTGCAAAGTGTCATTGCTTGCTGCAGGAATTTCTTCTGCACGCACCACGCGATGATGTCGAGGCGACGATCCGATTTCTCGCCCGACGCATTCTTGATGACAGAGCCGTATTCTCCCTCGATGACGCCGAGGATGTGCGAGAACATCTCCTCTTCGATGGAAGCGGGCTTCGACTGGCGAAAGGCGCGAATCTTCTCGGCGAGATCGGTCATCTCGTCTTCGATGACGCTCGTGCGGCAGATGCGTATGGCGTCGGAAAAGCGCCGCATGGCGGCAAAGAGCGTGGAAAAATCCTCGCTGTGACGCGGACTGCGGCTGAAATACTCCTCCAGAGCCTGTACACTGCCGTACTTCTGGAACTCGTCCGCACCCGCGACGAGGTCGAACATGCGGCGAATATCATCCGTCAGATGAACGCGGCTCTCCCCGCCCCGAACAAGATCCGAATATACGACATGCCCCATGCGGATGCCCATGTACTTCGACAACTGCATGACGACGAGCAGCATCATCGCCGCATAGCGAAAGCCGCCCGTCATATCGGCATGAAGGACGAGCTCTGCCTCAGGCTCTTTTTCGTGCACGCGTTCGGCAAAGGCGCGAACACGCTCCGCGATGCCCGCAATGCTGCGCATCGAATCCTCGATGCCCATTTTCGAATATTCGCTGTCCTCGAACACCTGCGCGAGCTCCGGGTACTTCCTCGCGCTCTGCGCCTTCAAAAGCTCGACGGCGGACATCGACTCAGAACCGTATTTCTCCATCAGTGCCAGCCAATCTGCCGAATTCCGCGTCACCTTCTCGCGCGCTTGATCTGTCTCGATCAGAATGATTTTCGCCAAGCCGCCTTCCGCCCGCAGCAGAGACTGCAGCTGACAAACGGCGGCTTCGTTCGTCTGCATGCACGAAAATATCTCCTTCCCATCGACGCTCCGATATTCGACGTTCGTCGGATTATTCGCCAACTGACTCACGAAAGCCACCATCACATGAACATTTTTCGTCATAGAATCCTTCCCCCAAAAAGCCACTCGCAAATGTATTTCCAGCAGTCTGTCTGCGTTGTTGAAGATGTCGCGAAAAAGAGAGTCCCCGTATGCATGCTGCGCTTTCCTCATAGAACGGCTCACTTTTTCATATTATACTATAAGCCGTGCCATCCGGACAAGGAGTGCTGGTGGCTTCGGCTGCATCATCCTGCGCATCGAAGCACTCTCACCGCCCTCATGTACACGGTTGACAGCGGACATATTTCTATGCTATACTTTGTTACAGTGAAGGAAGAGATTTTGGGGAAAATGCCATGAGTTTTAGATTTTTCCCGTGGACAAAAGTTTCCTTGGTATCACAGGGTTTGCGGACGTTTTCAGCCGATTTTGGCGACAAAAAAATCCCGCGAGGTTGCGGCGATTTGTCCAAAAGAGCGATCCGTTTAGAAAACCCGCTTCTGGGTTCAGCTGTCCCAAGGGCTGTGAGGGACGGTATTGCATGCAATCCATACCGCTTGCGGTATTGAAACATAAAAGATGTTTTTTATAATGAAAGGAGTGGTTTATTGCATGCAATCCATACCGCTTGCGGTATTGAAACATGATCACTTCTCCTTTTCAAAATAAGAATAAACAAATTGCATGCAATCCATACCGCTTGCGGTATTGAAACGCCGCCGTATCGGCGTGGCCGATATACGACTCAAATTGCATGCAATCCATACCGCTTGCGGTATTGAAACCTTGCACGCCTCTTTAACGAGGGTGGAGGTCAAGTAAATTGCATGCAATCCATACCGCTTGCGGTGTTAAC
The DNA here is from genome assembly GCF_026015965.1 of Selenomonas sputigena. Taxonomy (NCBI): domain Bacteria; kingdom Bacillati; phylum Bacillota; class Negativicutes; order Selenomonadales; family Selenomonadaceae; genus Selenomonas; species Selenomonas sputigena. The sequence continues at coordinate 2,389,789 of NZ_CP110383.1, forward strand.
ACAAAGGGGCTGTCGCACATAAATCATGTGCGGCAGCTTTTTTCATGCATAAAAAAGCCTCCGCCCTAGCAAAAGGGAGGAGGCGGGTGTAAAAAAAGAGGGCTGTTGCATGAGTCGAATTCGACTCATGCAACAGCCCCTTACGCTAAACCTTCAGGACATACGTTCAGCCACTAACCGAATCAGATCTCCGCGTCAGTGGATCTCAATCTGCTTGCGTTGAGGCTCGCCCGCTGTTTTTGGCAGCTTCACCTGCAGTACACCGTCCTTGAACTCCGCGTGGATATTCGCTTCGTCGATGCCGTCGATGTAGAACGAGCGGCTGACCTCGCCCGTGTGACGCTCACGGCGGATGTAATTGCCCGCCTCATCCTTCTCGTCCTTCGACTCGTCGTGCGAGGCGGCAACGGTCAGATAGCCGTTTTCATAGTGCAGAGCGACGTCTTCCTTCTTCATGCCTGGCAGATCGGCAGTCAGTTCGTAATGATCGTCCATCTCCTTGACGTCCACCTTGAAGGCGGCAGCGCCCCAATTCGCGGCGGGAAAGCCGTCGCGGAAGAAAGAATCGCGCATCGCGTCGAAGAGTGCGAACGGATTCGCGCTGCTGCGCTCCGCGAGATCATGACGTCCGGCAAAAGGTACCAGTCCAAACATAACAATCAACTCCTTGAAATTCATGCGGCGGCACGGCTCTCTATGCCGTCGTTCATTGTTTGCATTACCGAAGGTGTTCTTTACCATGAAGCCCCGAGAGGTCAAGCCGAAGGCGCAGACCGATCGGCTAGGCTTCTGTAAGGCGTGAGGACATATGTACAGCGTGCCTCCTTGATGACACCGTTGTCAGAAGCGGCGGTGGAAGCAAGTCCTGCCGCTCTGCTTCACGGCTGAACATATGTCCTGAAAGTTTGCTCACCTTCTGATTCTTATTATATACATAAAAGTCAAAAAGTCAATAGGTCAAAAAGAAAAAGTTTAATTTTTTTGCCGCTCATCCTTGTGGATACACGCTGACTTCCACGAGATTGCCGTCGGGGTCGCGCAGATAGATGCTGTCGATGCGCCCCCGCGCTCCCGTGCGCTCGACGATGCCGAGTTCGATGGGGGCGCCCTTCGCCTCAAACTCGCGCTGGATGTCCTCGATCGATCCGTCAGCAATCAGACAGAGGTCAAGACTGCCGCAGGTCGGATGCTTTGCGGCAGGTTGGAACTCGCCCTTTTGCACATGGATGTTGAACTTCGCATTGCCGAAATGCAGCGCATGGCGGCCGTCCCTTTCGCGATGCTCCATGCCGAGCACGCCTTCGTAGAAGGCAAGGCATTGTGCGAGATCCTGCGTCGTGATGACGATGTGGTCGATGTGCTTGATGGTCATTCGAGACTCTCCTTTCGAGCAGATAGATTATTCATATTTATTCTACCATAGGTTTCTGACAAATGGAATATCTATCATCCTGCATTTGCCATAATGATTCAGTCTTGGAAAGTCCACTAATATCCTGTATCTCCGAGAGTCCCATGAAGCTCTTTTGTATCCAGAGGCATAAGCATAATTTATGCAACTGTGTATAAAATGTATTTGCGAGAAAATTCCCGTTATAGTATGCTTAAAATGTAGGATGTAACACGGACATGCGGCTGCCGCAGGAAAGCGGGCAGCGCAGACGGGAGGTTTTCCAATGACCAAGGCAGAGTGGCAGGGATTCAACGGCGGACTTTGGCAGGAGGAGATCAATGTTCGCGACTTCGTGCAGAGGAACTACACGCCCTATGACGGCGCAGAAGATTTCCTCGCCGCGCCGACGGAGGCGACAAACCGCCTCTGGCAGAAGCTGCAGGAGCTGCAGCGTGCCGAGCGCCGGAAGGGCGGCGTGCTCGACATGGACACGGACATCGTCTCGGGACTGACCTCGCACGGCGCGGGATATATCGACGAATCGCTCAAAGATCTGGAACGAATCGTCGGCCTGCAGACGGACAAGCCGTTGAAGCGTGCCTTCATGCCCTACGGCGGCATCAAGATGGCGGAAGAGTCGTGCAGGAACTACGGCTACGAGCCGAGCGAGCGCCTGCACGAAATCTTCACGAAGTACCACAAGACGCACAATCAGGCAGTCTTCGACGCCTACACGCCGGAGATTCGCCGCGCGCGCCACAGCCACATCATTACGGGCCTGCCCGACACCTATGGCCGCGGGCGCATCGTCGGCGACTATCGCCGCGTCGCGCTCTACGGCATCGATCGCCTCATCGAGGCGAAGAAGGCCGACCATGCGGAAATCGGTTCGGACGGCGTCATGTCCGACGACGTCATCCGCCTGCGCGAGGAAGTGGCTGAGCAGATCCGTGCGCTCGGCGGCATGAAGGAGATGGCGGCAATCTACGGCTTTGACATCTCGCGTCCTGCGCGGACGGCACAGGAGGCCGTACAGTGGCTCTACTTCGGCTACCTCGCCGCCATCAAGACGCAGAACGGCGCGGCGATGAGCGTCGGGCGCATCTCGACCTTCCTCGACATCTACATCGAGCGCGACATGAAGGAAGGCAGGCTCACGGAAGCTGAAGCGCAGGAGCTGATCGATCACCTCGTCATGAAGTTCCGCATGGTGAAGTTCGCGCGCATCACGAGCTACAACGAGCTGTTCTCGGGCGATCCCGTCTGGGCGACCCTTGAAGTCGCAGGCATCGGCATGGACGGGCGCTCCATGGTCACGAAGAACGATTTCCGCTTCCTGCACACGCTTGAAAACATGGGGCCTGCGCCCGAGCCGAACCTCACGGTGCTCTACTCCGAGGCTCTGCCTGAATCGTTCAAGCGCTATGCGGCGAAGATCTCCATCGACACGAGTTCCATCCAGTACGAGAACGACGACGTGATGAAGCCCGCGTGGGGCGACGACTATTCGATCTGCTGCTGCGTCTCCGCCACGCAGACGGGCAAGGAAATGCAGTTCTTCGGCGCGCGCGCCAACCTCGCGAAGTGCCTGCTCTACGCCATCAACGGCGGTATCGACGAGAAGACGGGCGAGCAGATCGCGCCGGCTTTCGCGCCCGTGCGCGCGGACGTGCTTGACTACGACGATGTGCTGGCGAAGTTCAGCCGCATGATGGAATGGCTCGCCTCCGTCTATGTGAACGCGCTGAACCTCATCCAGTACATGCACGACAAATATTATTACGAAGCGGCGGAAATGGCGCTCATCGACACCGACGTGCGCCGCACCTTCGCGACGGGCATCGCAGGCTTCTCGCACGTCGTCGATTCGCTCGCCGCCATCAAGTATGCGCGCGTGCGTCCCGTCTACAGCGAGCGCGGCTACGTCGTCGATTACGAGGTCGAGGGCGACTTCCCGCGCTACGGCAACGACGACGACCGCGCCGACGACATCGCGCGCTGGCTCCTCAAAACCTTCATCGAGAAGGTTCGTGCCCGCCACACCTACCGCAACTCCGAGCCGACGACCTCGATCCTCACGATCACCTCGAACGTCGTCTACGGCAAGTATACGGGCGCCATGCCCGACGGAAGGAAGGCATGGACACCGCTCGCGCCCGGCGCAAATCCGAGCTACGGTGCGGAAAAGTCGGGGCTGCTCGCCTCCTTGAACTCCGTCACGAAGCTACCCTACGAGTGGGCGCTCGACGGCATCTCCAACACGCAGAGCATGACGCCCGAATCGCTCGGACACACGGAAGAGGAGCGCATCGATCAGCTCGTGCGCGTGCTCGACGGCTACTTCACGCAGGGAGCGCACCACCTCAACGTCAACGTCTTCGACCGCGCGAAACTGCTCGATGCCGTCGACTACCCCGAGAAGGAAGAATATCAGAACTTCACGATCCGCGTCTCGGGCTACGCCGTGAAGTTCATCAGCCTCACGCGCGAGCAGCAGATGGACGTCATCGCACGCACCTTCCATGAGGCCATGTGACGGCGTGCCGTTCGGCCGCATCCGCTCCGTCGAGAGCTTTGGTTCGGTCGACGGCCCCGGCCTTCGCTACATCGTCTTTCTTGCGGGCTGCCGCCTGCGCTGCCTCTACTGCCACAACCCCGAGACATGGGGCGCTGCGGGGGCGGAGGAGAAGAGCGCCGAAGCCGTGCTCGCCGCCGCGCTGCGCTTTCGTCCCTATTGGAAGGGCGGCGGCGGCATCACCGTCTCGGGCGGCGAGCCGCTCGTGCAGGCGGACTTCGTCGCGGGACTTTTCCGCCTCGCAAAAGAGGCGGGCGTCTCCACCTGCCTTGACACGGCGGGCGAACCGTTTTCGCGCACGGACGACGCCGTCCTTCGCGCCGTCGCCGCAAGCGACCTCGTGCTGCTCGACATCAAGCACATCGATCCCGAGAAGCATGAAGCGCTCACGGGCAGACGCAACGAGAACATCCTCGACTTCGCACGTTATCTGGCCGAAGAAAAAAAGCCCGTATGGCTGCGCCACGTCCTCGTGCCCGGCCTTACGGACGATGCGCTTTCACTCAACTGCCTCGCACGCTTCGTCCGAAGCCTCGGAAACGTCAAGCGCTTCGAGGTTCTGCCCTATCATGCCATGGCGCGAGCGAAGTATGAAAAACTTCATATTCCCTACCCGCTGCCCGAGACGCGCGAGCCGCGTACCGATGACATCCGACGCGCCGAGGAAATCCTCGGCACCGCCGACTATCAAGGCTGGCGAAGGAAATAGGCGCTCCCTGCCGCAGCAGCTTTTCGCTGCTGTGGCAGGGAGTTTTGCTTACAGCGAATCTTACAATTTGATTTTTTAATTATTCATATTATTCTCTCTTCATATTTTTATCTATATTTTACCGGTTTGCCATGTACCGCAGATTACACGAAAGGGTTTTATGCTATCCTTGTAGAAAGGATATAAAAGGACTAGGATTCGTAAAGATTCAACAGAGAAAGGGGAAAAATAACATGAAAGTATCATGGAAGAAACTCCTCACGGCAGCAAGCGCCGCGCTTCTCTGCGGCGCACTCCTCACGGGCTGCGGCGGTTCGGGCGGCTCGGGCGGCTCCGATGGCTCGGGCGGCGGCATGCTCGGCAGCAAGAGCCTCGGCCCTGACGCGCCGAAGGAAGTCGTTGCCCAGCTCAAGCTTGGCGACAAGGACGTGCCGCTCTACGAGTACAAGGGTGCGGCGCTCCCCGAGAAGCTTCAAGGCTTTCATTCCAACCTCGCCGTGACGAAGGACGCCATATACGGCATCAGTTTCGTCGCCGCAAGCAAGGAATTCCATCTGCAGAAAATGAACCTCGAGAATGGCGCCATCACCTCGGTGGAAGATCTCGGCAATGTAGAAAATGAGCCGATCACTTCAGATGGCACAAACATCTATTTCATAACCAAGAAGGACGACAACATCGGCGTCTATGACGGCAACGCCGTATCGAACTTTAGCAATAAGGACGCGGCCGTCATACGCGCCATTTTCGGCGAGAAGACCGCCTATACGAGCGGCACTTTTGTATCACGCAGCGGCATCATGGCCGGCACGATCTCCAAGGACGGCACGAAAGACATGAAGTCCGTGCTCCCGAAAGATGAGTTTGCCAAACTCCAAGATGCCAAGGATGCAAGTGCAGAAAAAAATTCGTTCCTCGCCTGCGCAGATAAAGACGGCTTCTACATCACGACGCTCGCCACGCATGGTGGGGACAGCGGAAAGTGGACCGAGCCTCTGCACATGTACGGCCCGGACGGCAAGAAGATCCGCACCTTCGAGTGTAACGAAGGCATCCCCGATTCGGCGGAAAAGCGCAAGATTTCCGAGCGCCAATCCATCGCGACGAAGGACTACGTCGTGTTCTACGATAGAGGCTTCCTGCGTGTCTTCAACAAAAAGGACGGCAAGTATGTCGGCGACGTCGAGCTGAAGATCAACGGCAAGAACATTGAGCCTGCCGGCGCCGCAGTCGACGATGAGAACCACATCTACTTCATCGATCACAAGACGGACGCGAACATCTACCGCATCGACCTCTGATAACGAAGGGGGCGCTTCCATGTCAGCAAAAAAATTCGCTTGGGAAAGAGCGCGGACGCTCGTGTCCGTCCTCTGCCTCCTGCTCATTACAGTCTTCATGACAGGATGCTTCAAGGGCGAAGCGAACCTCACGATCCGCGCCGACGGCTCCGCCGCCTTGAAGACGCGGCTTCTCGGCACGGATTTCCTCAAGGAGGCGATCATCGAAGCGACGAATGAGATGAAGAAGAAAGACTCTGCCGCTGTCGTCAAAGAAATCAGCGAAGGCGACAAGACGGGTTTCGAAATCACTTCGGAATACCCCGACATGAAGACGCTCGCCGAAAAGGGCGGCGACCTCTTCACGCGCCGTGACGGCAAGGCGGCGGGCATCCAGCAAAAGAAGACGTGGTTCTACGACGCCTACGCACTCGATCTCTACGCAGGCCCTAGTGAAACAGGAAATGATGCCAATGGCGACGATCCTGCGGCTGCCGCCATGATGAAGGGCTTCCTCGATCAGATCCATTACGAGTTCTGCCTGACGCTTCCTGAAGCACCCGAAAAGCACAATGCGGACCGCACGGAAGACGGCGGAAAGACACTGCGCTGGGATCTCGCCCCGACGCTCACCGCAGGCGGCGACAAGCACATACAAGCGGAATTCCGTCTGTGGAACAAGCCGCACATCATGCTGACCGCCGCAGTCGCCATCGTCTCCCTCGCGCTCGCCGTCCTCTGCTTCATCCTCAGGCAGAAGAGCGCACCAGAAAAGCGCGGTATGAAGCAGATCCTCGCCATCGTCTTCGCCGTCCTCGCGCTCGTCGTCTTCGCCTTCTCCGCATGGCAGCTGACAGCGGCTTTCGGATTTGCAGCAGAGGATTCGATCTCGCCCGCATACGTCAAGGACGTGGCAAAGTAATCGGCGGCATCGAGCCGATCTCCGACAATAAGAAAGGATCTTCTCTATGAAAATCAGAGCATTCTTTTTTACGCTGCTCCTCGCATTCCTCCTTATTCCCGCCGCAGGCGGTGCAGCAGGGCTCGCGGACGAGGAGATGGAGCTCGGCGGCATTCGGCTCGGCGATACGATGGAGGAGGTCGAGGCATTCTACGGCGAAGGCGATCACATCGCGGACGGCGTGACGGAGTGGGGTGGCACGACCGTCCACATCTTCGCTTGTGACTACGGCGATTCCCTCGTCGTGCAGTACCGCGATGAAGGTGACGCCTGCCGCGTCATCAGCGTGCATCTCGGCGTGAACGACGTGAACAAGTACAGCCAAAGGCCGTCCGATGAGGCTAAGATGATCGAGACGCCGAGCGGCATCCATCTGGACAGCACGATTGAGGACTTGGAAGCTGTCTACGGCTATATCCCCAAGCCCGAATGCGGGCATACCGCACCGCCCGTCTGCGGCTATTTCTACGACGGCGCAGACGCCGTGCTCGCCTTCTACATCTGCCGGGAGTACAGCCCCGGCATCCGTTCGATCTGGCTGCACGAGAAGTGGACATGAGATAGGGTATTCCTTTATACAAAACCAATCGGTCTGCGCCTTTTGGCTTGACCTCTTGGGGTTTCATGGTAAGCTACACGCACAAACGTCCACTTTGTGGACATTGTGCGCCGCCCTTACAGAAGCCTAGCCGATCAGCCTGCGCCTTCGGCTTGACTTCTCGGGGCTTCATGGTACACTCTGAATATGGGAGATTTTGTATAGGGAGGAAAGCTTATGGAGTTGGCAAAGTATATTGACCATACACTGCTTAAGACGGATGCGCAAAGGGCGGATGTGATGAAGCTCATCGAGGAGGCGAAGGCGTATCATTTCGCTTCGGTCTGCGTGAGTCCGATCTGGGTATCGTATGTGTCTGAAGCGCTTCGAGATACCGGGATCAAGACGTGCACGGTCATCGGCTTTCCGCAGGGGGCGACGCCGTCCGCGGTCAAGGCATTCGAGACGAAGCAGGCGGTCGCGGACGGCGCGGACGAGGTCGACATGGTCATCGCGGTCGGCAAGCTCAAGGACGGTGACGACGCTTATGTGAAAGCGGACATCGAGGACGTCGTTCGAGCGGCGAGAGGAAAGGCACTGACGAAGGTCATCATCGAGACATGCCTCCTGTCCGACGAGGAGAAGCGCCGCGCATGCCTTTTGGCGAAGGAGGCAGGAGCGGACTTTGTCAAGACGTCGACGGGATTTGCTGCAGGCGGCGCAACGGCAGCCGATGTGAAGCTCATGCGCGAGAGCGTGGGAGAGGCGATGGGTGTTAAGGCGGCGGGCGGCGTCCGAACCCGAGCGGACGCCGAAGCGATGCTTGCCGCCGGAGCGACACGGCTCGGCACATCGAGCGGCGTGAAGATCGTCGAGGGATAAGAAAAGAGACGAGGCAGAGGTCTGCCGTTGTCAGGCAGGCATGCATTGCCGCCTTTCGCTAGAGTAAAAAACAGCCCTGCGGTGCGAGCCGCAGGGCTGTTTTTTTCCGTAGGAAGCGCTATAGAGCTGCGCCTATTTCACGTTCGATATATGCCAAAGCTCGTCCTTCTCGTTGCTGCCGCATAGTGTGAACTTACGTTCGTCGATGTCAGCGTAAGCGGCAAACTCCTCTTTCACAGGTGTTTCTCTCGGGCACAGGACGTAGAATTCGCTGAGTGCTGAAAGATCCTCGATGGCGTAAAAGGGCATGATGTTCGTCGCCGTCCACGTGCCTGGCTTTGGTGCGTTTCGCTCGACATCTTCACGTGTCTTCAACAGATATATGGTCTTGTCCGAATAGAACGTGCAGCCGACGCTGTATGTGTGCTCGCGGTAGCTCATGACGGGTATGTGCGCGGGAAGATCGTGCACGAGAGCAGCGGCGGGTGCGCCGCCTCTCTCTCGGCACATGGGAACGGCGACGAGGACGAAGAGGGTCAGATAGAAGACCCCGAAGGCGACGATGAAGATGCTCATGCGCTTCCTGTCGAAACCGCCGAGGAGGCGCGCCGCTAGGATGGCGATGGGGAAGACCGAAGGGAAGGTGTAGGTCGGATATTTCGTTGCCATGCATTGATAGACGAGAATCGTGCCGAGCGCCCAGACGAGCAGGAAGAGTGTGTCCTTTTCCGCGAAGGCGCGGCGAAGGGCGGCTTCTCGCTCTTGCCAGATTTTTTTTGCCGTACACCAGACGAGCGGCAAGGACCATGGGAAGAAACTCGCGAGGAAGATGAGGATGTAGTAGTACCAAACATTCTGTCCAGGATGTTCGGAGACGGTCGCGCGCAGGAAGTTATGCGTGCCGAAGAACGTCTCAAGGAAGACTGCGCCGTGCAGGCTGTACATGGCATAGTACCAACTGCCTCCAACGAGCAGGAAGAGAATCATGCCGCCGCCCCAGTGAAGGTGAAGAAGCTCCTTCGCATCCTTTCGGAGCACGAGGTAGACGGCAAGCAGGAGTCCCGGCAGCAAAAAGCCGATCGGCCCCTTCGTGAGGACAGCGAGTCCTGCGAAGAAGAAGGCGGCGTAGTAGCGCACACGTTTTCCTGATTCGTAGCCGAGGTAGAACGAGACGAGCGTAGCACTCATGAAGAAGAAGAGCGTCATGTCCGTGATGATCGCCTTGCCGACATACCAGAAGCCGACGGAGCTGGCGAAGAGTCCGCCCGCAAGAAGGGCCGTCCGATGTCCGTAGAGGCGGCGCGCAAAGAAGTAGAGAAGCGTGAGGCTCAAAAGCCCCATGACGGCGCTCGGGAAGCGCAGCGCGAACTCATTGACGCCGAAGATGAGACATGAGGCGATCATCTCCCAATAGAAGAAGGCGGGCTTGTCGTACCAATAGTTGCCGAAGATACGCGGTGAGAGGTAGTCGCCGGAGGCGACCATCTCCTTCGCTGTCAGCGCGTAGTTCGATTCGACGGGATCGGTGACGGCGAGACTGCCGTTTGCTGCCAGCAAGATGATTGCCCCGAAGATGAGCAGGAGCAAGAATTCCTGCTTCTCACGTTTGACCATGATCGTATTTCCTCCATTCAGCGAGTCTTGGATGTTTTCCCTGCGGCAGGCTGGGGGATCGTGCCGGGATGGCCGTCTAGTTTGCGATTCCTAACTGATGTAGGATATGCGGCTCTCGTTGCGCGGCTCGGGATCGGACACGTCGCCTGCGGCGTAGCCGAGCGCGAGATGGCCGATGCCGACGTATTGGCCGGGGCGGAAGAATATGCCGGCGCGCGAGAGAATCTCCTGCCCGAGAGGCTGTTCGAGTTCTTCCTTGGCGCGGTGAATCCAGCATGTATGGATGTCGAGTGATTCGGCGGCGAGCATCATCGTGGCGATGGCTATGCTGCCGTTGCACAAATAGTTCACATCGTCTTTGTCCGCGATGACGAGCAGGATGACAGGCGCACCGTAGAAGGGGTCGAAGCCCTTCTTCCAATGGCCGATCTGACAGTTCAGTTCAACGAGTTTTTCACGCATGACCTTGTCCGTGATGACGATCGTGCGCACGGATTCGCTGCCCATGCTGCGCGGCGCATACAGCCCCGCCTCGACGATGTCGCGCACGATGTCGGCGGGTGGCATTGTCGGCAGGAAAGCGCGCACGCTGCGCCGCTTCTTGATCGTTTCCATGACTTCGTTCATCGTTGTGCCTCTTTTCTTGCAGGATGATAATTCTTCTTTGGGATGATTGTCTTGATTTTCTTGCGTCATTATAACATAGTTTTCGATGTTATGCGACTATTGGGGGTGGAAAAGGGAATTCTTGGGAAGTTTTAAGGGAAAGGGCTTGTCGGACGTGGGAAAAAGGATTCGTAGCCCAGCAGAGCTGGACAACGATTTCTAAGATTCGCCTGCGCCCTTTGGGCTTGCCGGACGTGGGAAAAAGGATTCGTAGCCCAGCAGAGCTGGACAACGAAATCTAACATCCGCCTGCGCCCTATCGGGCTTGTCGGACGTAAGATTTCGTAGTACAATAAAAGCATGAAAATATCTTGTATGCATGGATGGAGGATGAAGTATGCTTAACAAGAAGACGAAGATCGTTTGCACGCAGGGGCCGTCTACGGATGCGCCGGGCATGGTGGAGAAGCTCATTGAGAACGGCATGAATGTCGCGCGCTTCAACTTTTCGCATGGTACGCATGACGAGCATTTGAAGCGCATCAACCGCGTGCGTGAGGCGGCGAAGAAGATGGGGCGCGTCGTCTCTCTGCTGCTCGACACGAAGGGGCCGGAGATGCGCCTCGGCGAATTCAAGGACGGCTCGGTCATGCTCGAAGCGGGAAAGCCGTTCGTGCTGACGTACGACGACGCACCGGGCGATGAGACGAAGTGCTCGGTCAATCACAAGAAGCTCTACACGGAGGTCAAGCCCGGCGACAAGCTGCTCCTTTCCGACGGACTCGTCGAGCTGAAGGTCGAGAAGATCCAGAGCAAGGACATCGTGACGACGATCTTGAACTCGGGCAAGATGAGCACGAGGAAGCGCGTCGCGGCGCCGGGAGTTCCCCTCGGGCTGCCGCCGATCTCGGAGCAGGACAAGAATGACATCCTCTTCGGCATCGAGCAGGACATGGATTTCATCGCAGCGTCGTTCATCCAGCGCGCTGATGACGTGAAGGAGATCCGCAAGCTGCTCGAAGAGCACAACGGCAGGATGGAGATCTACCCGAAGATCGAGAACCTTGAGGGCGTGAAGAACTTCGACTCGATCCTGGAGGTCTCGGACGGCATCATGGTCGCGCGCGGTGATCTCGGTGTCGAGATTCCGGCCGAGGATGTGCCTCTGATTCAGAAGGAGATCATCGCGAAGTGCAACAAGGCGGGCAAGCCTGTCATCGTCGCGACGCAGATGCTCGAATCGATGACGACGAATCCGCGTCCGACGCGCGCCGAGGCTTCGGACGTCGCGAACGCGATCCTCGACGGCACGGACGCCATCATGCTGTCGGGCGAGACGGCGAGCGGCGATTATCCGGCGGAAGCGGTTCAGACGATGGCGACGATCGCGCTTCGCACGGAGTCCTCGCTGCATTATAAGAAGATGTATCAGGGCACGGGTCTCGAAGACCTCAAGTCGCGCACGCGTGCGGTCGCCCATGCGACGGTGCAGATGGCGATGGAGCTGGACGCCGACGCGATCATCACGCCGACGGTCAGCGGCTATACGGCGCGCATCATCTCGCACTACCGCCCGAAATCCCTCATCGTCGCCTACACGCCCGATGCAAAGGCGATGCGCCAGCTCAATCTGCGCTGGGGCGTCTACCCCATCAAGGCGGCGGGCATCTGGCCTGACGAGGGCGAGATGATCGCGAACGCGACGGCGGCGGCGGTCGAAAAGGGCTGCGTCGAGCGCGGCGATCTGACGATCATCACGTCGGGCATCAAGTCCGAAGAGGGCAATACGAACGCGATCCGCGTCTACACGATTTAACCGCGTTCCACAGCGGCCTTTCGCTCCTGCGCGTGAGAAAGTTTCTCGCGATTTTCGCTTGCGGCGTACGATAGGCTGTGCTATAATGATGGAACGGCGGGCGTATGCCCGCAAAAGGCTTTGACCCAGCGATGGGGGAAGGTCGGACCAAGCGAGCGCATAGTTCGCTTGAATGCATTACCCGTCTGGGAAAAAGTGAGGTGTATAGGAATGAAGGAAGGGCTTCATCCGGAATTCTTCGAGGCGACGGTGACGTGCGGCTGCGGCAACACGTTCAAGACCGGGTCGACGAAGAAGGAACTGCGCGTGGATGTCTGCTCGAAGTGCCACCCGTTCTTCACGGGTCGTCAGCGCGATGTCGCTGCCGGCGGACGCATCGAGAAGTTCAACAAGCGCTACGGCAAGCAGTAAGGTGCTGGGGCAGGGCAGAAATGCCCTGCCTCTTCTTTATGTGATACAAAAGAGTTTTTCGCAGGCGAGCCGCTGCTGTTTCGCCTGCGAAACAGGATATGAGGAGGAAATTCTTTGGACGAAAAACTCATGGTCGGCGGGCAGGCGGTCATCGAGGGCGTGATGATGCGCGGACCCGCTCGTTCGGCGACGGCAGTGCGCACGCCCGACGGCAGGATCTCCGTCGAGTCGAAGGAGGTGCGCTCCTTCTCCGACCGCTTCCCCGTCTTTAAGAAGCCATTCCTGCGCGGCACGGTCGCGCTCGTCGAGTCCCTCGTCATCGGCATCCGCTCACTTTCGTGGTCGGCGAAGATGGCGGGCGAGGAGGAAGAGCAGCTCTCCGACAAGGAGCTGGCGGGCACGATTGCCGTCGCCTTCGTGCTCGCCGCCGTGCTCTTCATCGCATTGCCGACGGGAGCGGCGAAGCTCTTTCATGCGTGGTCGGACGATCCCGTCTTTTTGAACCTCGCCGAGGGCTTCTTGCGCCTCTTCATCTTTCTCGCCTATATATGGGGCATCTCGCGCATGAAGGACATTCAGCGCGTATTCCAGTACCACGGCGCGGAGCATAAGACGATTTTCTGCTTCGAGGCGGGGCTTCCGCTGACGGCGGAGAACGCGCAGAAGTTCGAGCGCTTCCATCCGCGCTGCGGCACGTCGTTCCTCCTGATCGTCATGCTCGTCTCCATCTTCGTTTTCGCCTTCCTTGGCTGGCCCGATCTCTGGCTGCGCATCGTGAGCCGCATCGTGCTGCTGCCCGTCGTCGCGGGGATCTCCTACGAGGCGATCCGCCTGGCAGGCAGAAGTAAGAACACTTTTGTGCACGCGCTCTCTCTGCCCGGACTTTGGCTGCAGCGGCTGACGACGCGCGAGCCGGACGCTTCGATGCTCGAAGTTGCGATCGAGTCGCTGAAGGCGGCGCTGCCCGAGGATAAGATTCCTGCGGGAAGCGCCGATTATCGCAAGACGGCGGATTCGGAAACGGCTGTGTACGAAACGCCTGCGGCTGCTTTTGCTGCGGGCGAGGGAAAGTGAGGAAGATGCGACGTGCTGGACAAGCTCCATGCCGTAGAGGAAAAATATCGCGAGCTTGAGTCGCTGATCAGCGATCCGGCGGTGCTTGCCGACATGCCGAAGTGGCAAAAGCTGAGCCGCGAGCACGCACAGCTCGCTCCCGTCGTGGAGAAGTACCGCGAGTACAAGAAGGTGCGCGAGGGGCTTCTTGAGGCGAAAGCGATCTTCGACGACAATCCCGACGCGGACATGCGCCGCCTCGCCGAGGACGAGATCGCCGAACTGCGCCCGCGCTTGGAGGCGCTGGAGCATGAGCTGCCGATCCTCCTTTTGCCCAAGGATCCGAACGATGCGAAGAACGTCATCGTCGAGATCCGGGGCGGCGTAGGCGGCGAGGAAGCGGCGCTCTTCGCGGGCGACCTCTTCCGCATGTACGCACGCTACGCCGAGCGGCGCGGCTGGCGCGTCGACGTCATCGACAAGAACGCGACGGAGATCGGCGGATTCAAGGAGATTTCCTTTTCCGTCGACGGCGCGGGCGCGTACAGCTTTTTGAAGTACGAGAGCGGCACGCACCGCGTGCAGCGCGTGCCCGTCACGGAGTCGAGCGGGCGCATCCACACGTCCGCCGTGACGGTCGCGGTTTTGCCTGAGGCCGAGGAAGTTGAGGTCGAGATCGCGCCCGCCGACCTTCGCATCGATACGTACTGCGCTTCGGGCGCGGGCGGCCAGTACGTCAACCGCACGGAGACGGCGATCCGCATCACCCATCTGCCGACGGGCATCGTCGTGCAGTGCCAGGACGAAAAGTCGCAGCTCAAGAACAAGGAAAAGGCCATGCGCGTCCTGCGTGCGCGCATCTTGGAGGCGGCGCGCGAGGAGCAGGCGGCGACGGTCGCCGCCGACCGCAAGAGTCAGGTCGGCTCGGGCGACCGCAGCGAGCGCATACGCACCTACAACTTCCCGCAGGGGCGCGTGACCGATCACCGCATCGGTCTGACGCTGCACAAGCTCGCGGCCGTGCTCGACGGGGACTTGGATGAGCTTCTGGCCGCGCTGATCACGGCGGATCAAGCGGAAAAGCTCAGGCAGGCCCAGTGATGGCGCACGAAGTCTGGACGATCGGCTCGATCCTCTCGTGGACACAGGGCTACTTCACGGAAAAGGGCATCGAGACGCCGCGCCTCGATGCCGAAGTGCTTCTCTCGCATGTGCTCAAAAAGGAGCGCATATACCTCTACGTCCATTTTGACGAGCCGCTGGAAAAGGAAGAGCTTGCGGCGTTCCGCAAGGCGGTCGCTGAGCGTGCGCGGCGCGTGCCGACGGCCTACATCACGGGCAGGCGCGAGTTCATGGGGCTGGATTTCGCCGTGTCGAGGGCGACGCTGATTCCGCGTCCCGATACGGAGATCCTTGTGGAAGCGGCCATCGAGAGATTGGGACGGCTGGCAGAGAATGGGAGAAAGCCCCTGCGTTTCGCTGACATCGGCACGGGGACGGGCGCGATCGCGCTCTCGGTGCTCAAGTACGCTTCGGAAGACGTCGCGGCGGATGCCGTCGACATCTCGGGCGCGGCGCTCGCCGTCGCAAGAGAGAACGCCGAGCGGCTGGGACTCTCTGCGCGCGTGCATTTTTATGAGGGTGATCTTCTCGCGCCGCTTTCCCATGCGGCATACGATGCGATCCTCTCGAACCCGCCCTACATCCCCGACGCCGACATCGAGCGCCTTGCGCCCGAAGTGCGCAGCTATGAGCCGATGACCGCGCTCAAGGGCGGTGCGGACGGTATGGACTTCTACGCGCGTCTTGTCGAGGCGGCGCCGCAGCATTTGCTGGCGGGTGGCTTCCTCGCCGTGGAGGCGGGCATCGGTCAGGCGCAGAAGATTCGCGCCTTGGCGAAAGAGCCTTGGGGCGATGTCGAGATCTTGCCGGATCTCGCGGGCATCGAGCGCGTCGTCGTGCTGTGGAGAAAATGAGGCTGCGCCGCGCAAGCGGCGCTTTTTGCATGTGATTTTCGCACCGCTTCCGGAAGGTGCGAGGGCGTGTGCGGTTCGCCGGACAGGGGAGGAAATGTCTGTGTTTTCAACAAAGGTTCTGCCGCCGACAGCAGCCGCCATCGAGGAGGCGGCGCATCTTCTTCGTGCGGGCGAGGTCGTAGCCTTTCCGACGGAGACGGTCTACGGACTCGGCGCGAACGGCTTCGACGCCGCCGCCTGCACGAAGATCTACGAGGCGAAGGGGCGGCCTTCGGACAATCCGCTGATCCTGCACATCGCGCACCGCGCCATGCTCGACGAAGTGGCGCTCGACGTGCCCGAGATGGCGGAGCATCTTCTGGCGGCATTTGCGCCCGGGCCTCTGACCTTGGTGCTGCGCCGCCGCGCCGCTGTGCCCGATCGCATCACGGGCGGCCTCGCGACGGTCGGCGTGCGCATGCCGGAGAATGACGCCGCGCTCGCCCTGATTCGTGCAACGGGCTTTCCTCTGGCCGCGCCGAGCGCCAACACGTCGGGCAGGCCGAGTCCGACGACGGCGGAGGCGGTGCTCGAAGACCTCGCAGGGCGCATCCCGCTGATTCTCGACGGCGGCCCGTGTCGCTTCGGCGTCGAATCGACGATCGTCGATGTGACGGGCGAGGCTGCCGTCATCCTGCGTCCCGGCGCCATCACGCGCGAAATGCTCGAAGAGGTCGTCGCCGACGTACGGCTCGACCCGGGACTCGCCGCGCAGGAGCGTGCGGCGCAGATGAGCGTCAGCGCGGTGTGCCCTGCGGCGGCGAACGGCGCGGAAGCAGGGGAGACGGCTGACGTGCATACGGTCGCCGCCGCACCGCGAGCGCCCGGCATGAAGTACACGCACTATGCGCCGCGAGCGCCGCTGACCTTGCTCGCCGCCCCGCCCGCTGACTTGCCCGCCGCCTTTCGCGCGGCGCTCGCCGAAGCGGCGGGCAAGTCGGTCGGCCTCATCGTGACGGATGAGACAGCGGCGGCGCTTGCAGGCGAGGCGGAAGAAGACTTTGTCGTGCGTCTCGGTGCGAGAAAAGACGTGCGTGCCATCGCCGCGCATCTTTACGAAGCCCTTCGCGCCTTCGACGAAAAAAAGGTTGACTTCATCCTCGGCGAAGCGCTCGACGAAAGCGGCTTGGGACTCGCCATCATGAACCGCCTCAAGAAGGCCGCAGGGTATCGGATTCGCCGCTTTTGAACGGCATGTGATATAATGGGGACAAGTGAATGAGGAGGGGATAATCATGGACAGCCGATTCATGCCCGAGGTGCTGCAGGCCGTGCCGGGCGACGGATATGTCATCTATGCGTATTTCAACGACGGCACCGTGCGCCGCTACGATGCGGCGAAGCTCGTGCAGAAGGGCGGCGTCTTCGCGCGCCTCAAAGAGCGCGCATTCTTCACCGCCGCCCTGACGGTCATGAACGGCACGGCGGCATGGGACGTCACGGGGACGCGCGATGCGGCGCAGTGCATTGATATAGATCCGTTCGTCCTCTATGAGTCTCCTGTCGTACCCGACCCGTTGGAACGCGCGCATACCCCAGGAGATCATGCTTGTGCGATGAAAGTTGATGCTGAAAACACCTGAAATTATAGGGAGTAAAAGCAAAGTTGCCCCATCTGTCTGTGTCTTTGGTTTGATTTCTTGGACTTTCACGCTAATTTTAGAGGAGCGTAAACTACACGCACAAACGTCCACTTTGTGGACATTGTGCGCCGCCCTTACAGAAGCCTAGCCAATCGGTCTGCACCTTCGGCTTGACCTCTTGGGGCTTCATGGTAAAATTTTGTGGGACAAGGTGGATTTTCTTGGAAAACCGTAGTATAATACTACTTAGAAATAGCGCTTTTTCGCTGATGTGGAAAAAGTGGAATTTTAGAAATGGGCATTATATCCTACTGCAGGGGAGGGTCTGTTTTGCAGCCAAGCGATATGGGAACGATCATTGCTTTGATCTATCGGTACAGCCAGAGTTACTTTAACGAGAAGTTGAAGAAGTATGGTCTGGGCAACGGACAGTATGTGTTCTTGCTGCACCTTCTCGACCATGAGGGAATCAATCAGGAAACCTTGGCGCACATGGTGAAGATCGACAAGACGACGGCGGCGCGCGCCGTGGCGAGACTCGTCCATGCCGGCTATGTGAGCCGCACGGTCAGCGACAAGGATCGCCGCGCCTATGTACTGCGCACGACGGAGAAGGCGCAGACCGTGAAGAAGGCGTTGAAGAAGACGATGGATGACTGGTACAAGATCTTAGTGCAGGATTTCTCCCCGGAGGAGTGCCGCCAATTCGACAGGTTGGTGAAGCAGGCCGTAGAGAACGCCGCAGCGCAGGAAGTTTGATGCCATTGAAAAGCCCCGAAGAATCGCATGCGATTCCTCGGGGCTTTTCGTGTATTTTGCGTATGATTCCAACCTTTCTTTTGCTATTATAGATTTTCGTGCATGGATGTCAAGCGCGCCCGTGGAAGGGAGCGCTCGGCGTCCCTTTGTCTTTCAGTGAATCTTTGATTTGGCTCAGCAGCTGCCGACCTCGTCGAGCGCCTTGGCTTCGCCCGTCTTCGTGAGGTTTACGGCTCTTCCTTCGCCGAGTCCCGTGAAGATGACGAGGCAGGCGTCGGACTTTGCATGTTCCTTGATGTAGGCGTCGTCGAAGGTCATGAGGCGGTCGCCTTTCTTTACCTTCTGTCCGCCTTCGACGAAGACCTCGAAGCCCTGCCCGCCGAGTGCGACGGTATCGACGCCGATGTGCAGCAGGTATTCCGTGCCGTCAGCGGCCTTCATGCCGATCGCGTGCTTCGTGTCGAAGACGAAGACGACTTCGCCGTCCTCGGGCGCGTAGACTGTCTCTTCCGTCGGGTAGACGAAGTAGCCGTCGCCCATCATCTT
Source organism: Selenomonas sputigena (assembly GCF_026015965.1). Classification (NCBI taxonomy): domain Bacteria; kingdom Bacillati; phylum Bacillota; class Negativicutes; order Selenomonadales; family Selenomonadaceae; genus Selenomonas; species Selenomonas sputigena. Next base: position 2,408,530 of record NZ_CP110383.1, read on the forward strand.
GCCCGCAAATGCCTCGTCGGGCGCTTCCTCGATCGGATGCACCGTGCCTGCGACAGGCGTGAAGAGCGTGTGTGCGGCAGTTTCACCGGCAGACGCTTCCTGCGCGCCCGACTCTTGTGCCGAGGTGTTTTTCTCAGGCACGTTTGTCGCAGAAGCTTTTTCCGTCGGCTCTGCAGCGGCCATCGCTTCCGGCTCGACGTCGGGGGCTGTTTCGAGGTACGTCTCAAGATTCGACTTGATGACGGCGACCTGCGGGCCATAGATGACCTGCACGCCCGTGCCCTTGACGATGACGCCGACGGCGCCCGTCGCCTTTAAGAGCTTCTCGTTGACGAGTGAGGAATCCGCGACCGAGCAGCGAAGGCGCGTCGCGCAGCAGTCGACGGAAGTGATGTTCCTCTTGCTGCCAAGGCCGCGCGCGATTGCCGCGCTCTTGGCATCGGATGCGCCCGCGCCGGACGCTGCTCCCGCCGCGCCTTGCTGCGCCTGGTAGTCAGCCTTCGAATAGAGCTTCGTCTCCTCGTCGTCGTCCTCGCGGCCCGGCGTCTTGAAGTCGAAGTGGCGGATCATCCACGAGAAGATGAAGTAGTAGAGGAAGAAGTAGACGACACCGACGGGAATGATGTACATCCAGCCCGTCTTCGCCTCTCCCTGCAGGATGCCGAAGATGAAGAGGTCGAGGAGACCGCCCGAGAATGTCAGGCCGACGGCGATGTTGAGGATGTGCGCGATCATGTAGGCGGCGCCTGCGAGCGCGACCTGCACGGCGAAGAGCGCGGGTGCGACGAAGAGGAAGGAGAACTCGATCGGCTCGGTGATGCCCGTGAGCATCGAGGTCAGAGCCGCCGAGAGCAAGAGGCCGCCCGCGACCTTCTTCTTCTCGGGACGCGCACAGCGGTACATAGCGAGCGCCGCGCCCGGCAGGCCGAAGATCATGAAGATGAACTCGCCCGAGAAGTAGCGCGTCGCATCCGAGCTGAAATGCGTGACATCGGGCGAAGCGAGCTGGGCGAAGAAGATGTTCTGACCGCCCTGGACGAGCTGGCCGTCGATCATCATCGAGCCGCCGACGCCCGTCTGCCAGAACGGCAGATAGAAGACGTGGTGCAGGCCAAAGGGGATCAGAGCGCGCTTGATGATGCCGAAGATCAGCGTGCCGATGTAGCCCGTGCCCGTCACGAGGCCGCCGAGCGCGAAGATGCCCTGCTGGGCGAGCGGCCAGACGAAGTACATGGCGATGCCGACGAAGAGGAAGACGATCGTCGAGATGATGGGCACGAAGCGTGAGCCGCCGAAGAACGACAGCGCGTTCGGCAGCACGATCTTGTGGTACTTGTTGTGCAGCCAAGCGACGCCGATGCCGACGATGATGCCGCCGAAGACGCCCATCTGAAACGAGAGGATACCGCAGCTCGGCGCGATCGTGCCTTCGAGCACCGAGGGCGCGATCGTTCCGTCCGCAAGGATCTGGCCGCCGATTTTCAGCATGGCGTTGCACGCTGTGTGCATGACGAAGAAGGCAATCATGGCAGAAAGCGCCGCGACCTCCTTCTCCGCCTTCGCCATGCCGATGGCGACGCCGACGGCGAAGATGATCGGCAGATTGCCGAAGATCGTGCTGCCCGCGCTCGCCATGATGGAGAGAAGCGCGTGAAGCGGCGTTCCTGCACCGAGTACGGCGGTAAGTCCGTACGTCTCGATGGTCGTGGCGTTCGTGAACGACGCGCCGAGCCCCAAGAGTATGCCAGCGATCGGCAGGATGGCGACGGGCAGCATGAAGCTGCGTCCGACGCGTTGGAGTACACCGAAAATTTCGTCTTTCATGACAGCGAAAACCTCCTTTCCGGGGAATTGCTGGATTCATCCATACCTCCCCAACAGAAGAAATATTACGTTTTGATTATACCGCAAAGGGAAGAAGATTGTAAAGGTGGGAATGTTAAGAAGAATCGTTGATTTTGATATCTACTGGGAAAGTTTACAAGTTGACACTTTACAAGTTGACACATAAGGCAAAGCGTGCTATATTATCCTTCATACCTATTCATTCATTTTTTAGGAAAGAAGGATTCATCATGAATGCACTGATGCTTGTCGGGTGCGCCATCGCTGTCTTTCTCGCCGCCTACACTATCTACGGACGGTGGCTCGTGAAAACGTGGGGCATCGACGAAACCGCCGCGACGCCGGCGCAGAGATTCGAGGATGGGCAGGACTACGCGCCTGCCTCGCGCTTCACCGTCTTTGCGCATCAATTTTCCTCCATCACGGGCGCAGGCCCCGTCACGGGCCCCATCATCGCCGCCATGTTCGGCTGGCTTCCGGCGTTCCTCTGGCTGCTTGTCGGCGGCGTCTTCTTCGGCGCGGTGCAGGATTTCAGTGCGCTCTATGCGTCGGTGCGCAACGAAGGGCGCTCGATGGGCATGCTCATCGAACAGTACATCGGCAAGACGGGGCGCCGTCTCTTCCTGCTGTTTTGCTGGCTCTTCACGCTGCTCGTCATCGCCGCCTTCGCCGACATCGTCGCGAACACGTTCAACGGCTTCGGCAAGGACGGCAGCCTCGCCGTACCGAATGCAGCGGCGGCCTCGATCTCGATGCTCTACATCTTCGTGGCGATGGGCTTCGGACTTTTCATCCGCCGCATGAAGCCATCGGGCGCAGTGAAGTTTTTTGTCGCCATCGCGCTCATCGTCGCCATGCTCGCCGTCGGTATTTCTTATCCGCTCTACTTTGATGCGACGGTTTGGCGCTACGTCGTCTTTGCCTACTGCTTCATCGCCGCCGTCCTGCCCATGTGGTTCTTGATGCAGCCGCGTGACTACCTGAGCGTCTTCCTGCTCCTCGGCATGGTCGCGGGCGCCGTCCTCGGCGTGCTCATCACCAATCCTGTCATCGAGATGCCCGCCTTCGTTGCCTTCGAGGTCAAGGGGCAGTCGCTCTTTCCAATCCTCTTCATCACGATTGCCTGCGGCGCTGTCTCGGGCTTCCACAGCCTCGTTTCTTCAGGCACAAGCTCGAAATCCATCGAGAACGAGCGCGACATGCTGCCCGTTGGCTACGGCGCCATGCTCGTCGAATCGCTTCTCGGCGTCGTCGCCCTCGTCATCGTCTGCTCGGCGGCGACGGGCGAGCATCTGCCGGACGGCACGCCGTTCCAGATCTTCGCGGGCGCTGTCTCGGGATTCTTCGTGGAGTTCGGTCTGCCGAAGCATGTCGCCGCCTGCATCATGACGATGTGCGTCTCGGCGCTCGCCATGACGACGATCGATTCCGTCGCACGCATCGGACGCATGTCCTTCCAGGAGCTTCTCGCCCCGTCGGAGGGCGAGGCGGAAGGCGCTGCCGCGAAGCTCCTGCGCAACAAGTACGTCGCGACGGCAATCACGCTCGCTCTCGGCTATCTGCTGTGCCTCGCGGGCTACATGAGCATCTGGCCGCTCTTCGGTGCGGCGAACCAGCTGCTCGCATCCCTCGTCCTCATCTCCATCGCCGTCTTCCTGCGCACGACGGAACGCAAGGGCTGGATGCTCTACGTCCCCATGACCTTCATGTTCCTCGTCACGATGTCGGCGCTCGTCATGAGCGTCTATGGCATCATCGGCAAGCTTATGAACGGTGGTTTCGTCTTCTTGGTCGACGGGCTGCAGCTCCTCCTCGCGCTCGCACTGATGACGCTCGCGCTTCTGGTCGTCAAGCACTGTGCCGCTGAACTCGTCACGGGCAAAGCCGAGCATGAGGCGCGTACCGATATGTGACGGATTGACGAAAACAGCTTGTCAGGATCCTGCTCCTCTGCTATAATAGTCCTATGGGAATCTCTGATAAATTCAGCCCCCGTCTTCACATATCTGGGCGACCTCATTTTATCAGCGCTTCCTATATCTTCCAGAGGAGCAGCCGCGATTCTGCGGCGTCCGCCGGACGCACGGTGCGCGGCATATATGCAAGCGAGACCTTGTCCCGTAGCCGGGGTGGGGTCTTTTTCGTATAGGGAAAGGAGAGTCTTCTCTATGAATACGATAAAAACAACGATCTTGATGGCGCTCATGATGATCCTTCTCGTCGTCTTGGGCGGCGCGATCGGCGGCAAGGGCGGCGCGATGCTGATGTTCGTCGTCTCTTTGGCGATGAATTTCTTCTCCTATTGGTTCAGCGACAGCATCGTGCTCCGCATGTACGGCGCGCGCCCGCTGACGGAGAGGGAAGCGCCCGAGCTTTATCATCTTGTGGCAGATCTTGCCGCGCGCGCGGGTCTGCCCATGCCGAAGGTCTGTCTGGTCGAATCTATGACGCCGAACGCCTTTGCGACGGGGCGCAGTCCTTCACACGCCGCCGTCGCCGTCACGCGCGGTATCGTCGGCATGTTGAGCCGCGAGGAGCTTTCGGGCGTGCTCGCGCATGAGCTTTCGCACATCAAGCACCGCGACACCCTGATCTCGACGATTGCCGCCGCTATGGGCAGCGCGATTTCCATGCTTGCCTACATGGCGCAGTGGAGCGCGATCTTCGGCCGCTCGGACGACGACGAGGGCGCAGGCGGCATCGTCGGCACGCTTCTCGCCGTCCTCGTCGCACCGCTCGCGGCGACGCTCATTCAGCTCGCGATCTCGCGCTCTAGAGAGTACGACGCCGACAAGTCGGGCGGCGAGATCTGCGGCAATCCGCGCTATCTCGCGCGGGCGCTCGAAAAGATCTCCGGCACGGTACAGTCCATGCCGCCGATGCGCGAGGCCGAGGCGCAGCCTGCGACGAGCGGCCTCTTCATCGTCAACCCTCTCGCCGGCTCGCGCCAGGCCTTCGTGAACCTCTTCTCCACGCACCCCGCGACCGCCGAGCGCGTCGCCCGACTCGAAGAGCAGGCGCGGCTTCTGGGGCGGTGACGGATTGCCTACCGTCAGCCGGATGTGCTGCAAGCAGCAGGAAAGTTGTAACGATACCGTGTAAGATACGAGAAGAGCCCTCAAGCTGGAAGTCTTGGGGGCTTTTTGTTGTGTCAGCAGAATTCCTACAAGAAAATCAGATTTTTTCCGCTACTTTTCCCGTTCTCTATATGAAATAATACTGAGCAAGAACATTTCGATTCCAAGAAAGGAGATTCATTCATGCTTGCTTTCCTCAACAAAATTTTCCTCACGGCGCCGGATGCGCCGCCCATGCAGGATGCGGAGAAGGCGAAGAGCATCTTCTACAGCCTGCGTTGGCGCGTCTTCGCTTCCATCACGATCGGCTACGCCTTCTACTACATCATCCGTCAGAGCTATTCCGTCATCAAGAAGCCGCTCCTGGCGTCGGGCGCGGTCGATCCCACGCAGGTCGGCATCATCGGTTCGATCTTCTTCGTAACGTACGGTCTTGGCAAGTTCACGAACAGCTTCCTCGCCGACCGCATGAACAACAAGCGGTTCTTCGCCTTCGGTCTCTTCATGTCGTCCGTGACGATGGCGGCGATGGGTCTCGTGAACTCGTTCGTGCCGCTCGCCGTGCTCTGGGGCATCAACGGCTGGTTCCAGTCCTACGGCGCAGGGCCGTCGATTGTCTCCTTGAACCAATGGTTCAGCAACCGTATGCGCGGCACGCTTTACGGCGTCTGGTTCACGAGCCACAACCTCGGCTCGTCGTTCGCCTACTTCGCGATCGCGGCCATCGTCAGTGCCTACAGCTGGTCGATGGGCTTCATCGCGGCCGGCCTCATCTCGCTCGTCGGCACCATCTTCATCTACCTCGGCATGAGCGACCGTCCCGAGACGCGCGGCTTGCCGAATGGCGCTGTTCTCTACGGCGAGAAGACGCAGGCGCAGGTCGATGAGGAAAAGACGCGCTCCGTCGGCTCGATGCAGTGGAACGCCGTCGTCAAGAACCCCGCCGTCTGGATTCTCGGTCTCTCATCTCTTTGCGTTTACATCGCACGCTACGCGGTCGAGAGCTGGGGCGTCGTCTATCTGACGAGTCATAAGGGCTACGACATCATGGGTGCGGCGGGCGTCATGGCGTACATGCAGGTCGCGGGCATCTTCGGCGCACTTCTCTGCGGCTGGATCTCCGACCGCTTCTTCCACTCGAAGCGCAACATGCCGGCGCTCATCTACGGTCTTCTCTACACGGCTTCGATCGCGGGCTTCGTCTGGGCGCCGCAGTCGTTCTACATGGACCTCTTCTGCATGACCTTCTACGGCTTCACGATGGGTGCGCTCGTCTGCTACATGGGCGGTCTCATGGCAGTCGACATCGTGCCGAAGCGCGTCACGGGCGCGGCGATGGGCATGATCGGTCTCCTGTCTTACGCGGGCGCCGCGATCCAGGAGTTCGTCACGGGCAAGCTCATGACGATCACGACCGTCGGCGGCGAGAAGATCTACGACTTCGGCTATGCCACCGAATTCTGGGTTGGCGCAGCGCTCCTCTCGACGCTGCTCGCACTCCTCGTCTGGAACGCGAAGCCGCAGGACGAAGCGTAAATTACGGGAAATAGCAGAGCCGCCCTCTGGAAGCGAGAATGCTTCCAGAGGGCGGCTCTTTCTGTATACGGTCACATGGCCTTCAGTTGATCCAAGGCGCCTAGGACTTCTTCAGAAACGCTTTCGATTTCCGGCAGGAGGCTTCGCACCTTGTATTCGTTGTGACTGTTGTAGGCGTCGATGGCTTCGGCGCAGAGCTTGTGGAAGCGTGCGTGCGACGCGTCGAGATTTTCAAATACAGGCGTGCCGCCGTACTTTGTGCGCCCTTCGCCCGAATACCATTGACCGAGGCGGCATGTTTCATGGTTAATGACATCGGCGGAGTTGAGCTGCAGGTTGCCGAGGAGCATCTGGTTGATGCGCGCGAACCAGATCAGATGGTCGGTCCTGGCGAGGTCTAGGAGCTCATTCGAGGTGAGCGAGAGGCCGTTCTTGAGGAAGTTCGTGCGCACGGTGCTCGATTCCATGAGCACATGGAAGAGCCCTGTGTTGCATTCTTTTGACTCGTTCTTCGCCGTGTGCATGTTGTCTACCGCCTGATTCAGCGACGCCGTCATCTCCTCGAAAGACGCCGACTGCTGCTCTGCGAACGGCGCGAGCTTTTCCATCGCCGTACTGATGTCCGTGAAGGTGTCGCGGATTGCGCCTGCCTGCTGCTCCGTCGCCTCTATGTTCTCCGAATTCTTCGTGAAGGTTTCGTCCATCGAGTCGAATTGCCCGCCGAGGTTCTTGACCTCGCTTTGGATCGACGTGAGCTGGGCGCGGATCTCCTCGACCGACTCTTTCGACTGTACGGCGAGCTTTCGGACTTCTTCAGCGACGACGGCGAAGCCGCGCCCGTGTTCGCCCGCACGTGCCGCCTCGATGGAGGCGTTGAGGGCGAGCAGGTTCGTCTGCTCGGAAATGCCGTTGACCGTCGCCACGAGCGTGTTGATGTTCGCCGTCGAACTCGTCAGCTTCTCCATGCGCTGCACCATGAGGCTGATGCTCTCGCCGACGACCTTGTTGCCGGCAGACATCTCCATGATCGTCTCGCCTGCTGCATTCATCGTAGTCTGTCCCGAATTCGTCTGATCGGCGATCTCGGTCGACATGGAGGCGATGTCGTTGATCGACTCCGCCAGAGTGCGTATGACGCTCATGACTTCCTGCACTCCGCTCGCGATGTCCGTTAAGTTGAAGGACAGCTTGTTGAGCATGATGGAGGCATGAATCTGGCTTGCGAGGCTGTTGTTCAGCATCAGCGTGATGTCGTGCGCCTGCTGTTCCTGCTGTGCGGCGAAAGCCTGCAGAGCTGCCGCCAAGGGCTGCAGGGAGGCATCCCTCACCTGGGGCGGCGGGGTTTCGAGCTTGCCCGAGGCAAGCGTCTTCAGATATTGCTCCAATCTCCGAATGTCGTCCGCCGCTCCCTGGGATTGTGCAGCGGCGGGCATGGCTGTGGCTTTCTCTTTCTGAAAGAAGCCCATGATACACCAACCTTTCTCTTCCGATTTTCTCGGATGGGTTTCTTCGGGAAGCGCTGATGGATGCAAGCCATCGCCTTGGTGCTACCAGTGTTCCATAAGCAAAGACTCGTGCCACAATTCTTCTCCTTTCTTGCTCTATCGTTAAAAAACAATTTCTGGAAAAGGTTCTTTAGGGAAGAATATATAGGACGATTCTACATCTTATATACGAAGAAAAGACCTAAGAAACTTTTTGCACAGGAGGGAGATATATCCTCCTTTTCTGCTGCATGTATGCCCGCGAGACGCAAGAAGAAACTTTCGTCGGATAAAAGTGTCGAAAGATGCCATGAGAAAAGGAGTGGGGAAAATGCGTGTATTTTTGAATCCGGGGCACGACCTTCTGTACGACAGCGGCGCCGTCAATGCGGAGCTGGGGCTTCGAGAGTGCGACGTCGCCGCCGACATCGGCGAGCGCGTGAAGCTCTATCTGGAGCTTGTCGGCATCGAGGTGTTCCTCATGCAGAGCGACAATCTCGCTTGGGAGAGCCGCCATCTTGAGCGCTGGAATGCCGCCGTGACGGACGAGGCGAACAAGTGGTGCGCCGACATCTTCATCAGCCTGCACTGCAACGCGGCGGACGGCGAGGCGCACGGCACGGAGACGCTCATCTATGAGCGCGGCACGAGGGCGGAAAGACTCGCGCGCGCCATCGGCTGGCAGATCACGACGTCGCTCGGCACGACCGATCGCGGCGTCAAGGAGTGCCCTGAACTCATCGTACTGCACGCGACGGCGATGCCCGCCGTCCTCGTCGAGATGGCGTTCATCGACTATCTGCCCGAGGCGCAGCTGCTCACGGAGAAGGCCGACGTTTTCGCACGCGCCATCGCGCGGGGCGTCACGGACTACGAGACGGAAATGCAGGCAGGGGAGAGCGGGGCGTCCGCGATCTCCGAGTGAGGATCGGACACACGGCAGCAGCCCCCGACGTTGAAAAAGCAGCGTCGGGGGCTGCTGTTATTTTATTGGAAGGGTACTCAGCCGCACATCTTGCCAAAATCTGCTCCATCGGTCGCATCTTCGACATAGTTTGGGACTTCAGGATAGAATATGAATCTTTTTCATGTTTTGCTTGCCCCCCCAGCAAGATATGTTATCATTATCAACGAGCAGACTGCAAGCGGGGATATTCTTGAGGGAACGTGGATACTCGGAAGCTCCCCCTTGGATGGTCTGACCACAGTTCATTTCCATCTAGGAAGCGCTGATAAAATGAGGTCGCCCAGATGTGTGAAGATGGGTAGCTGAATGTATCAGTGATTCCCCTATTTCAAAGGAGGAGTTTTTCATGAAGAAGTCTCTGACAGCCGCCTTGACGACGGCACTCGTCGTCGGCGCGGCCTCGACGACCTTTGCGGCGGCGAACCCGTTCAGCGACGTCCCTGCCGATCATTGGGCGTACGACGCAGTCGCACAGCTCGCCGATGACGGCGTCATCGAGGGCTACGGCGACGGCACGTATCGCGGACAGAACGAGATCACGCGCTACGAGATGGCGCAGATGGTCGCCAAAGCCATGGCGAAGGAAGACCAGGTCAATGCCCAGCAGAAGGCGATGATCGACCGCCTCGCCGCTGAATTCAGCGAAGAGCTGAACAACCTTGGCGTGCGCGTCGCGAATCTCGAAGACCGCGTCGACAACGTCAAGTGGACGGGCGAGCTGCGCTATACGTATGAGAAGACAGGCGGAGAATTCATGGGTAAGTATGAAGGCGGTGCGCAGACGAACCATGAACTTCTCTTCCGCTTGGAGCCGGAGGCCACGGTCAACGACCATTGGAAGGTCAAGGCTCGCCTCGACGCCGCTTGGAATCCCAGTACGGATTCGTCGGATGAAGACCATGACAGCAAAGTATCGCTCAAGCAAGCCTACGCTGAAGGCACATACGGCACGACGGTCATCGATGCCGGCAAGCTGCCCGTCTTTACGGAGCAGGGCGTCCTCATCGACGACGATTTGTCCGGCGCTGCCGTGACCTTCGGTGCGGAGCAGCCGTTCTCAGGCACGCTCTTCGTGGGACGCTACGACCTCGCACATTCCGCCTTGGGTGACGAGGTGAAAGAAGCACGGGAGAGGGGCTTCACTGGCAGGACTTGGGCGAACGTGCAGATAGTGAACCTCAACTGGAATCCGTCGGAGAAGTTCCACGTTGGTGCCGACTACATGCGTATGAAGACCAAGGATAACTTCGCTGGATCGGACGCAACGTCGACTTGGGGTCTTGGCATGAAGTGGCGTCCCGAGAGCACGGTCGCTCTTTCGGGCGGCTATTGGAAGAACACGAGCGATGAGTCCGCCGAGGTCAAGAACGAGCATCTGAAATCCTACAATATCGAGCTTGCCTACAAGGGGGCAGAGCCGGAGAATCCGCGTACGTTCGGCCTCCACCTCGCATACCGTTACCTCGGTGGTGGCTCGGTGCTCGCCCCGACCTTCGACGGTGCAATGTGGAACACGAAGGGCTGGGAAGTCGGTGCAGAGTACACCTTTGCCAAGAACATCGTCGGCACGCTCATCTACTTTGACGGCGATCAGATCTACTCGGCAGAGCCTGAAGGAAAAACCGGGCAGAAGAAAGGTTTCGCCCGCGTCGAATACTTCTTCTAAGCTGGAACGAACAGCGGAGCCGCTGCACAGGATTCTGTGCGGCGGCTCTTTTTTGTATGCGAGTCTCATGGTATAATATAAAAAGGCGCACGCGCTACTACCAGTCGATGATCGATGCCGACCTTCTGGAGACAGGTGCTGATTATGACGACCTGAACAAGACCATCATCATTTTCATCTGCCCGTTCGATCCTTTCGGCAAAGGGCGGCATATCTACACTTTCCGCAACTTCTGTGCAGAGGACAAGACACTTGAGTTATCCGACGACGCAGCGAAGATATTCCTGAACGCCAAGGGCACGCTGAACGATGTGGATGAAAGCATCAAGGCATTTCTCGACTATGTGAACGGTATCGTATGCAATGATCCCCTCGTGCGGGCAATCGACGAGGAGATTCGGAGGATCAAGGAAGAGAACGAAGAGAGGGTGAGCTACATGACTTTCGCGATGAAGATGATGGAGGAGCGAAAAGAAGGCTTTAAGGAAGGAAAAGCTGAAGGAAAAGCTGAAGGATTGGCTGAAGGATTGGCTTCTTCTATTCGCAATATGATGAAAAATATGGGCATTTCACTGGAAAAGGCGATGGACGTACTGCAGATTCCTGTGGACGAACGTGCGAAGTATGCCGCACTCGTCAAGGATTGAGCGTACATGATACGATACTTCAAGATATATAAAAAGGCTGCGCATCGTCGAATCCGACGTATGCACAGCCTTTTTCATTTCTTCCCCAATATATTGTGCCTGAGCGCGTAGTCGACGAGTTCCGAGTTCTGCGTGCAGTCGAGCTTCTGCAGGAGGCGCGTCTTGTAGGTGGATACGGTCTTGATCGACAGGTAGAGCTTGTCGGCGATGGTCGAGAGCGAGTAGCCGTGCACGATGAGTTCGAGGACTTCGCGCTCCCTGGCGGAAAGCGCGGCGGGCTCTTCAGGCTCTTCGAGCGCGCCGTCGATCAGAAGCTCCGCCTCGCGCTCGCCGAGGTAGCGCCCTCCTGCGGCGACGGTGCGCAGGGCGCGGAAAAGCTCGGCGTCGAGCGTGTCCTTGCACAAATAGCCGTTCGCGCCCGCACGCAGGCACTCGCAGACGTACTGGCGCTCGCTGTGCATCGTGAGGATGAGGACGCGCACGGCGGGCTGCATCGCCTTGAGGCGGCGCAGGCACTCAAGGCCGCCCATGCGCGGCATCGAGAGGTCGAGGAGCGCGATGTCGACGGGAGTCTTGGCCGCCTTTTCGAGCGCTTCCTCGCCGTCGGACGCTTCGGCGACGACGCTGAAATCTTCCTCGGACGAGAGAAGCAGCGACAGACCTTTGCGCAGCACGCGATGATCGTCGGCGAGCAGGATGCGCAGCGGTTCTTTCTTGTTTTCCATCACGTTTCTCCTCCCTTCTTGCGCGGCAGGCACAGGAAAAGGCGCGTGCCCGCGCCTGGCGCACTCTCGACGGAGAAGCTGCCTTCGAGAAGCTCGGCGCGCTCTTTCATGCTCACGAGGCCGAGGTGGCGGTCGAGACGCGCCCTCTCCGCCGTGTCCTTCTCGAAGCCCACGCCGTCGTCGGCGATTTCCACGCATACTTCCTTTGCCGTCGCGCGAAGCTTCACGCTCGCCTCACGTGCGTGTGCGTGGCGCACGATGTTCGTCAGCCCCTCCTGTACGGAGCGATAGATGACGAGTGCGAGCGTGCGGTCAAGTCCTGTGAAATCGCCTTGCGTCTCCCATCGCACGGTCAGATCTTCGTGCGTGCGGCGCAGGGTGTCGATGTACTTCTCAATGGCAACGAGGAGGCCGAGGTCTTCGAGGAGCGGCGGATGAAGATCGACGGCGAGCTGCTTCAGGCCCTGCAGCGCCTCGCTCGTCAGTTCCCGCGCCTCCTGCAGCAGTTCCCGCTGCTCGGGCGTCGCGAGCTTGCCGTGCAGGATGCGCAGATAGGCGAGGATCGACGCCATCGACTGGCTCGTTTCGTCATGCAGCTCGCGCGAGATGCGCCGCCTCTCGTCCTCACGCGCCGAGAAGAGCTGGCCGATGAGCCAGAGGCGAAGCCGTTCCTTCTGCTGCAATGCGCCGAAGAGCTTCGCGTAGCGCGTCGCGAGGAACGTCGCGAGGAGCGCGAGCGCGAGAAGCACGAGGAAAAGCTCGAAGCCGCGCCGCTCGACGAGGGCGCGCGCCTCGCGCTCGGTGAGGCCGATGCGCAGATAGCCCGTGATGCCGTCGTCGATCGGATAGAGGATCTCGCGGATCGGCCCATCGGTGCTGCTGTAAATATGCGGCTCCAAATCGTCCTTTTCACGAAGCGGCAGCAGTCCTTCGGGCAGGCCATCGGCGAAGGTGCTCGCGAGGATGCGCCCGTCGGGGTACGTCACGAGGATGTAGCGCACCTCGGGATTCTTTTCCAGCGTGCGCTCCAACTGGTCGGAAATCGTGAAGCGGTCGTCGAGGAGGATGTCGCTCGCGATGACCGCGCCGAGCGCCGAGGCGATCTCGCGCCCCGAGCGGTTCAGCCCTTCGATCAGCGTCGCCCGCAGGGTCACGAGGAAGAACGCGCCGAGCAGGAGTCCGCAGAGCAGCACGCTGCCGACGAGGAGGATGTTGAAGCGGACGGTCAGGCTTTGCTTTTCCATGTCACTCTCCCGAAAGGCGCTCGTGCGCGAGAAACTTCTGCCGCAGAGGCTCGTAAAGCCCGCCGTCGGGCGGCACGAAGCGGTCGATGACCGCCGACTGCAGCACGGGACGCATGGCTTCGTCGTCCGCCATCTCATAGAAGATGCGGCGAAGCTGCTCCTTTTCCTCGGGCGCGAGGTTCTGCCGCACGACGACGGGGCCGGTCGGAGCGACGGCAAGCTCATCGATGATGCGCACCTTCGCGGCGAGCTGCGGATTCGTCTGCTCGATATGCTCATAGATCTGGTTGTCGATGCTCGCTCCATCGGCGAGGTGGTTGGCGACCGCCCAGATCGACTTGTCGTGGTGGTGCGTGTAGAAGATGCGCCCGAAATACTGCTCGGGCGTCAGCCCTTCTTCGAGCAGGCGGTAATCGACGGCGAGCCTGCCCGAATGACTGAGCGGATCGACGAAGGCGAAGACGCGTCCTTTGAGCGAGGCGAAGTCCTCGATTTCGCTGTCGGCGGCGACGATGACGAAGGTGCGGTAGAGGATCGTGCCCTTCGTCTCGACCATGGCGAGAAGTTCGATCGGCTCGTGGCCGCGGTACGCCGTATAAGCGCCCGTCGAGAGGAAGGCGACGTCGGCTTCGCCCGCCGCGACGAGTTGATCAAGCTCGGCCGCGCCGCGCTTCTGTACCATGGTGACGGGGCGGCCGAGCTTCTCGGCGAGGTAGGCGGTCATACGTTCATAGGGGCGGCGCGTCTCCTCGGGACTCATGACAGGCGCGAAGGCGATGACGAGCGGGCGCTCTGCAGCAGGTGCGGCAGGCGCGGCCGCATGACGCGCAAAGTCGATGAAGCCTTTCTCATCGCCGCAGCCTGCAAAAAGGAGCGCGAGGGCGGCGAGGATCAGCAGGACTGCCTTCTTGGCCATACTGTCACCTCCTTGCGAATGTTCGCATCTTCTGCGGGCTTTGCACGAAACGAGCCGCGCACCTTCTCAGAGCTTCGCGCGGATCTCTCGCAGTTTCGCCGCCGAAAGCCCGCCCGCCAGAGCGGCGCGGTGACCTTCGTAGTAGCCTTGCGCTTCCCTTTGCACATGGGCGAGCGCCGCCTCGAATACGGCGCGGCTGCCCGAAAGCACGCGCTCTTCGAGGCGTGCGCCCTCTCTTTCGAGATAGGCGCTGACCATGGGGCGAAGCCTTTCCTTGAGCGATTCCGCCATGATCTTGCTGCCGCCCTTTTCGAAGAACTGTGCGGGGCTCTTGAAGAGCGCAAGTTCCTTGGCGAAGACCTGCGGCTCGACGTCGGCGAACGCCGTCGGAAACGAGAGGTCAAAGTCAAACTCCGTCGCTTCCACGCCGAAGGAGAAGTCGCGCTCGCCCTCGGAGAGCGTCTTTGCGAGCGTCTCCTGCAGTTCTTTGCCGCGCTTGGCGAGGAAGCGCTCCAAGCGCACGGCGGTCGCACGCATCTCCTGCGCGAGGTCGAAGCCGAGGCTCGCGAGAAGCTCCTTCATCGCCTTTTGGAGACTCGCTTTGCCGTGCTCGCGGCCGAGCGTCGCGGCGTTGAAACTCAGGCGGAACATGTCCTCATAGCGCAGGAAGACGCGCTCCGCGACGTAATAGAGAAGCTCCGCCTGCTCCTGCGCGGCGCGTTTTTCGATGCCTTCGCTGCTCTCTTTTTCGAGAATGTCCTTCGCCCGCGCCGCGTTCTTTTCGAGCGATTCGCGCCGCTCGGCCTTCTTCTCGGCGCTTTCCTCGCTCTCTTCGATGAGGCGGCTCAAGAGCGTTTGGGCACGCGCATAGTCGCCTTCGGCGGCGCGTACGGCAAGGCCTGCGAGGTCGTGGAAAATGAAGTGGTGGAAAGCGTTCTCGAACTGCGTGCCGCGATGCTCGCCCGCGAGCTTTTCCTTGAGGATCGCAAGGCTCGATACGGCATGAAGGCGCGGCCTCTTGATGCCGAAGCGCGAGAGGTTCGCGCGCACATAGGCGAGCACGTCGCTCGCGTCCTCCTCGCTCTCAGCGAGGTCGATGGCGTTGACGATGAAGAACATCTTGTCCATCTCGAAGGCGTCCTTGACGCGCCCGAGCTGCACGAGGAATTCGCTGTCGGCATGGGAAAAGGCGTGGTTGTAATACGTGACGAAGAGGATGGCGTCGGATTGGCGGATGAAGCGGAAGGAGAGGTCGGTGTGACGCGCGTTGATGGAGTCGGCGCCCGGCGTGTCGACGAGCGTGACGCCCCGACGCGTGAGGTCGCAGTCGCTATAGATCTCGATCTCCTCGACGAAGCATGCCTTGTCCTCGTCGACCGCGTAGGCGGAGAAGTCTTCGAGCGTGCAGTCGAGCCACGCGCCCGCCTTGCCCTCGAACATCGCGCGTCCCTTCTCGTAGGCGCGCAGGAAGGCCTGCTGCTGGCGCAGGTCGCTCGCGCGCGTCAGCACGTCCTCGACGAGCGCGGGCGCTTCCGCGAGAGCCTTCGCCTCGCGCTCGAAGGGCGCAAGGGCGCGGTTCAGATCGGCGAGCAGCATCGCTTCGTCCTTCAGGTGGACGCGCACCGTGCCGTGCGGCTTTTCCTTCGTCACGGGCAGGATCTTCTGTATGACGGCGGTCGTCGGGTTCGGCGAGACGGGCAGAAGGTTCTCGCCGAGGAGCGCATTCGCAAAGGACGACTTGCCCGCGCTGAACGCGCCGAAGAGCGTCACGAGATAGCCGTGCCCTTCGAGCCGCTCGGCACGCAGGGAGAGCTCTTCGGCGAGCCGCGAAAGCCCCGGCACGTCCGCGACGAGTTCGCCCGCGCGGCGAAGGCGCGGCGCCCATGCCGCAAGGTCTGCCCGCGCGGCGTCATCGGCAGGCAAAGCGGCAGCGCCCGCCTGCATTTCCTCCGCTTCCGCCGCCAGAGACGCAGCCTCGGCCGGCGCGTCCTTTTGCACCGCGCGCCCTGCCGCGTTGTCCGCCGCGCTCGGCGTGCCGTCGCCCTCTACGATCTCGACCGCCTGAGGCGCGAGCGTGAAGAGCGCAGCGTCTGTCGTGTCCGTGCGTTCCTCGCTCGCGAGAAGCTTCGCCAAGGCTTCCCGCTTCGCCTGGACGCGCTTCTTCGCCTGCCGCACGGCGAAGAGCGCTGCGACTTCTTCGGCCATGCCCGAAAGCTCTGCCTCGATGGCGGCGAGGCGCACGCCGTTCCGCTCCTCCATGCGTGAGAGGAGATCGTCTCCGACGGCGGCGAGACGCGAGCGCGCGCACTCTTTGACCGCCTTTTCGAGCGCGGCCGTGTAGTTCAGCACATAGCTGCCGTCGTAGCTCGTGCTCGCGCCTTCTTTTTGATTCTTTTCCAGCACATCTTCTTCAGGCAGAGCCGTGAAATTCTCGGCGAAGGCGGCGGCCGCCCCGCCCTCGATGTGTCGGTCGCGCGCAAAATCCTTCAGATACGTTGCGATGTGCCAATCGACCTGCAGCCGCACCTTCTCCGCGAGAGCCTGCCACAGGCGCTCGCGGCGGGCAGCACGCTCCGCCGCCGTCTTCTTGCCGCGCCCAAAGAAGCCGACCTTGAAGCCGGGCGAGGAGGCTTCGAGGTAGAGACGCGCCAGTTCGCGCACCTCGTACGGCATCATGTAGGCGCTGGCGAGGATCTTTTCGATCCCTTCGTTGAAGGCGGCGCGTCCGTCCTCACGCAGACTCTGCGCCTCCTGTTCCAAGGCGCGGCTGCCCGCCCAGAGCGCGTCGCGCTCCGCGACCGACAGAGGTTCGAGCACGCGGCGGGCGTCGGCAAGCCCTTTTTCCTCTGCTTTTTCCTCGCGGCTTACGGCATCGGCGCAGATCTTTTCGAGAGAGCGGGCGATCGATTCTTCGAGTGCCGCCGCACGATTTTCGAGCGCATCGCGCAGGAAGGCCTGCATCGCCTTGAAGTCGTTGTGCGCGTGCGACTCGTCCTTCATCGAGGTGAAGAAGACCGCCTCGGGCGCGACGCCCCATGCGGCGAACGCGTCCTTGACGCCGGCAGCAAACGCGGCGAAGGAAAGCTCTTCCTCGCGGTGCTTGTCGATCTGGTTGATGACGAGCGCGACGCGCTTTCCCGCTTCCGTCAGCGATTTCGTGAAGAGAAAACTCTCCTCCGACTGCACATGGTTGTAGTCCATGACGTAGAAGATGAGGTCGGCGAGGTGGATTGCCTCCTCCGTCGCCAGGCGGTGCGCGGCGTCGGTCGAGTCGATGCCCGGCGTATCCATGAGCACGACGCCCGCAGGAAGAGATGCGGCCGCCGTCGAGATCTCGATGCTCTCGATCGCCGTTCCGTCGCGGCAGAACGATTTCACGAGGTCGTAGTCGTAGGGCGCGAGGTAGCGGCGCGGCTTGCCGTCTCTAAAGCGTGCCTCGGCGTACTCTTCGCCGTGTCTGACGTAGACGAGGTTCGCGCTCGTCGGTATGGGACTCGACGGCAGGAGCATCGCGCCGAGGAGGCGGTTGATCATGCGCGACTTGCCCGCCGAAAAATGACCGCAGAAAGCGACGCCGAATTCGCCGCGCACGAGCTTTTCGGCAAGCTGGCGTACCTTGCGGGCGCTCGCCGCATCGCCCTCGGCTGCAAAATGATCGTAAAGCCGCAGCAGTCGGCTCTTCAAGATGACGCTTTGCATAGATCCTCCTTTGACTTCGCCCTTGCTTTCTGCCGCTGCATGGATTACGATGGAAGTCAGAAAGTCTTGCATGAGCGGCAAACCTGCAGGGAAAGGAATCAAAATGATAGAAACTCTTCAAAACCTGAAAAAAGAAGGCATACGGCTCTACTATTTCCTGCCGGACTTCCAGGCGCCGGAAACTGTATGGCGCACGGTATTCGAGCGATACGTCAAAATCTTTTGCGCGGCAGACAACGTGGCGCTGCTGCTTGACTTGTCCGCCGCAGAAGGCGCTCAAGAGCCGCTGGCGCAGTTCAGTCAAGCGCTTGACGCGCTCGGCGACGACGCGCCGGCGGTACTGACCTTCGAGGGTGAGGCGGCGCTGTCTTCTGCCGCGCTTCGTCTGGCGGACGTCTTGATCCTCACGAGAGAAGAGCGTTCGCTGCGTCTCTTGAACCGCCTCGAAACGCAGCCGCGAATCCTTTACGGCGGCGATGCGGCGATCTTTTCCCGTGACGAAGCACGCGGGGACGATGCGCATTTCGATGTGTCCGTCTGCATTCTCACCTATCGGTCGGATTTTCTGAAGCTCAAAAGGACGCTCGCCTCCGTCGTTGAGCAGAAGGGCTGCTCGTTCGAGATCGTCATCGCCGATGACGGCTCGGAAGATTTCCCGAGGAAGGCCATCGAAGACGATCTCGCTTCTAAGGGATTCACAGCCTACAAGATTCTTCAAGCACCCAAAAATCAAGGTGTCGTGCGCAATGTATACCGCGCTTTTTCCCATGCACGAGGGAAGTACATCAAGAACATCTCTCCTGGCGATTACCTGTACAGCGACCATGTATTGGCCGACATGTTCCGTTTCATGGAAGAGAGCGGGTATCCGGCCGCCTTCGGACGCGCCTGCTATTATCGTGAAGAGGGCGGGCAGTATCATATATTGGATGAAATGCACCCGCGGAATTTAGAACCGTATGAAAGGAACGATTTCGCCGCAGCAAGAAGGGCGCATCTTCTATGTCAGGATTACCCGATCGGCGCCGCCTTCATGACGCGCCGCAAGCTTCTCATGCAGTACACGAAGCCCCTGCTGGGCAAGGCGGTTCATCTCGAAGACCGCGCCTACACCCTCATGATCGCCGACGGCATCGACATCGGCTTCTGGAATCACAACCTCATCTGGTACGAGTACGGCAGCGGCATATCGACGAGCACGGACGAACGCCGACAGGCGCAGGTCATCAAGGACAATCAAGCGTGCTTCGCGCTGATCGCCGAAAAGCATCCGGAGCTTTCCGGCTGGTGCAAGTGGCACATCTTCAACGAAGAAGATATGGAAGATGCGTGGCTCGCCTACTACGAAGAAGTGAAAGACTACTATCAAAAGGTCGATGCGTCCGTCGCCGAAGCGAAAAGAGCCGGGCGATGGATATATCTGCAGGACATCGAGCCGAAAGCGCTGGAAAGGATTGTTCAGGCGCAGGTCATTTTGCCTCCTATAGACGCATCGAAATCTTCCGCCACGTCTCCTTCGTGAGGAAGCTTCCCTCCGCCTCACGCTCCATCTCCAGGAAGCGGCTGTACGGTATCCCAAAAGAAAGCATATCCTTCGGGATGCACTTCCTCGCCGAAGGATCGGTCAGCCCGATGAAGCAGCTCTTGCCGCCGTCCTGCTCCTCGGTCACCGGATAGAGCACCGCCTGGGCGCATCCCGCACCGAAGAGCAGCTTGACGTTGTCCTGCGTCCTCTTGTCGTAGTTCGCGAGCGTAGCAAGAACCGAGATCTGATCGGCATTGACGAGGAAGATCACTGCGAGCGGGCGCTCATCGGGCAGGACATCTCGCAAGGGCTTACAGACGACATAGGGCTTACCGTCATGACGCTTGATGTTCTCGATGAAGTCCCGCGCCAATTCCGGAGTTTTCTTGTAGAACTCGCCTTCTCTGCCGATATGCTCGCCTCCCGTTGAGAGGAAGTATTCGATCCAACCGTGCGGGTAATCCTGAAAGCCCAATCCCGTCTTCGCACCGAGACAGGCGGTCGTCTTTTCAGCAAAAACGGCCGTCTTTCCCTTGCTTGCGGTCACAAGCAAGGCGACCGAGCATCCCCTGACGCCTTCCTTGAACTGCACGGCGTTCTCAGGCGCTGCATCGGCATGAAGCACTGCTACGGGTTGGTTTTTCAGATGGATCAGTTTTGCGATTTTGCTTTCCATGGATGGTCACTCCTTTTGCTAAAACAAATCGCTGTGCGAGCCTGTCCTCGTGAGATACAAGATCAAGGTTTCTTCAATAATATTGTTCCGTCGTCACCAATTCTTCTTCGACCGCCAGAACGACGGGTAGAGCATGACGAGCAGCGTGAAGAATTCGAGCCGGCCGAGCAGCATGGCGAAGCACAGGATGCCCTTCGTGAAGTCGGATAGTCCCGCGTAGTTCTCCGTCGCGCCCGCAATGCCGAAGGCAGGGCCGACGCAGCCGACGGTCGTTACGCTGATGCCGATGGCGTCGAAGGTCTTGATGTTGTCCGCCGTCATGAGTACGGCGAAAAAGGCGATGGCAAGGACGTAGAGGAAGAAGAAGACCGCCGTGCGGTGGAGTGTCGCCTCGTCGACGCTCGCGCCGTTGATGCGCACGGGCGTCGTGACGCGCGGGTGAAGCTTCTCCAGAATGATCGTGCGCACCATGCGAAAGAGCACGAGGATGCGCGCGATCTTCAGTCCCGCCGCCGTCGAGCCGACGCAGCCGCCCGTGAGCATGAGGAGAATCAGGATGCCTTTGGAAAAGCCTGGCCAAAGTTCGTAGTCGGCGGAGACGAAGCCCGTCGTCGAGAGCGACGTCGCCTGAAAGAGCGCGAAGCGCAAAGCGTCGGGCACGTTGTAAAGCCCTCGGTAGAAAAGATTCGCCGCGATGAGCAGCACGGCGCCGCCGACGATGCCGAGGTACGCCTTGAACTCGGAGTTGCGCCACAGCACCTGTGGCCCTTTCTTGTAAACCCGGTAGTAGAGCCCGAAGCTGCCGCCCGCGATGAACATGAAGAGCGACATCCATAGCTCGATGGCAGGACTCTTGAAATGCGCGGCGCTCGCGTTGTACGTCGAGAAGCCGCCCGTGCCGATCGTCGACATCGCATGGTTGACGGCGTCGAGCGCACTCATGCCGCAGGCGAAGAAGGCGAGAAACGCCGCGCCCGTCAGGACGACGTAGATGCGAAAGAGTACGCTCGTGAGGTTCTTGAGGCGCGGCAGGACGCGCTCCGAACCCTGGGCGCTCGATTCGGCGTTGTACATCGTGATGGCGCTCTGCCCCGTCGCGGGCAAAAGAGCGATGAAGATGACGATGATGCCGAGGCCGCCAAGCCAATGCGTGAGGCTTCGCCAAAGGAGCACGCCCTGAGGCAGGGCCTCGATGTCTTCGACGACGGTCGCGCCCGTGCCCGTGAAGCCCGATATGCTCTCAAAGACGCCGTCGAGGTAGCCGAGATAGCCGCCCAGAAGGTACGGCAGCATGCCGAGGAAGGTCGCCAGAAGCCAGCCGCCGCCCGTGATGGCGATGCCCTCGCGAAGCGTCAGACGTTCGCCCGGCTCTTTTCCTGCGCGGCGAAGCGCCGTGCCCGCCGCTGCACTCAAGAGGGCTGTAGCGAAGAGCGGCAAGCGAGAGGATTCGGCGTACCACAGGGAAACGGCAAGCGGCACGAGGAAAATCAGCCCTTCGGCCTGCGCGATGCGCCCCAAAAAGTACGCCACGACCTTGATGTCCAAAGGAGAAGCCCTCCCTTTCTACCCTTTGTCGGACGCCTCGTTGTAAACGTCCTTCAACAGTGTTTCCTTGCGAAGCGCGAGGCACTCGCAATGGCGCTCCTTCGCCGCTGTTTCCCGAATCGTTTCTGCGAGCACCTCGCCGATCATCGGTGCGTCGTCGTAGAAGATGTCCTTCATCGTGCCGTACGACCACTTGGGGCGGATGCCCTCGCCGTAGTTCACGACGTAGTAAAGCCCCGCGTAGCACGCGCCGATCTCCCGCGCGAGGTAGACCTCGGGGCAGATGCTCTGCCCGATGATGTCGGCATGGCCGTTGAGCATGGCGACTTCGGCAGGACTCTCGAAGTGGCGTCCGTCCGTGCACGCGTAAATGCCGCGGTCGAAGATGCGCCCTGAAAAGCGCTTCTTCGTCGCCGCCAGAAGCGAAGCGCGAAGTTCGGGGCAGAGGGCGTCGCGCATGATGAGCAGATACCTGCCGTCGAGCATGACGTCCTTGCGGTTCGAGAGGTCGAGATAATCGTCGGGAATCAGGAAGTCGCGCGGATCGAGCAAATGATTGGCCGTGCCGACGCCGCCCTCGGAGAGGACGCGCACGACGCCAGCCTCGCGGAAGACCCAGAAGACCTGGCGCGAAGCGTCGGCTCGCGTCACGCCCGAGCGCCAGCCGTGCATGCGGCACGAGAGAGCGCGCACCTCGCCGACCGAGAACAGACGAAAAGCAGGGCTTTTTCCGTAGGGCGTGTCGAAGATGAGATTGTCGGCGAGAATTTCTATATCCTCATCGGGAAGACGCGCGGGAAAATCGCTCGAAAGCGTGCCCGAGCCGCCGACGACGCCGAACGATGCGGCGGGAATTTCTTGCTGTGCCATTTATTCGCTCCTTTCGCTGAAGGTTTTCAGTACGCGGTACTCCGTATCGCGCTGCGCGGCTTCTCTGCCCGCGCCTTGAATCAGACGCACCATCTTCTGAATCGACATCTCGTAGCGCGTGCCAGCCGCCTTGACGACGTTTTCTTCGAGCATGATGCTGCCGAGGTCGTCCGCACCGAAGCCCAGCGTCAGCTGCCCGATGCGCTCGCCCTGCGTGACCCACGAGCCTTGGATGTGCGCGATGTTGTCGAGGTAGAGGCGCGTCAGAGCCAGCGTCGTCAGGTAGTCCCACGAGCTTGTCTTCTCGCCGCCAAGCTCCGTGTGGCCGGGCTGAAACGTCCATGTGATGAAGGCGCGGAAGCCGCCCGTCTCGTCCTGCAGGCGGCGCACCTTCTCCATGTGCTCGATGCGGTCAGCCATCGTCTCGCCAAAGCCGATGACCATCGTCGCCGTGCTCTCCATGCCGATCATGTGCGCCGTCTTCATGATGCGCAGCCAATCGTCCGTCATGATCTTCTTCGGCGCAATCCTCTTGCGGATGCGGTCGACGAGGATCTCCGCGCCGCCGCCCGGCAGGCTGTCGAGTCCCGCCGCCTGTAGCCGCTTCAATGTCTCCTCGACGGAAAGCCCCGCCTTCTCTGCGAAGTAGAGGATCTCCGTCGCCGTGAAGGAGTGGATTGTCAGCATGGGAAATTCGCGCTTCAAGCGGCGCAGCATTTCCTCGTAATAGGCAAGACCCAGCTCCGGATGCAAGCCGCCCTGGATCATCAGCTGCGTGCCGCCCGCCTCGACCGTCTCACGCGCCTTTTCGAGAATTTCCTCGTAGGAAAGCAGGTAGGCGTCCGCCGCGTCCAAACGGCGGTAGAAGGCGCAGAAGCTGCACTCGTTGCGGCAGATGTTCGTATAGTTGATGTTGCGATCGACGATGAACGTCGTGCGGTTGCCGTAGCGCGTGCGCCGCACAGCATCGGCCTCTCTGCCGAGCGCAATCGGATCTTGTGCGAGGAGAAGAGCCTCGCCCTCCTTTTCCGTCAGGCGCATTACGCTTCCTCCTCTCCGCTTGCCAACGCGTGATAAAATGTGTCGCGCTCCACAGGCTCGTAGCCCGCCTCGCGGATGATGCGGCAGAGCCTTTCGCGCGTGATGCCCGTGCCCGTCTTGGCGCCCGCCGCGTGTATGATCTTCTCCTCGCCAATCGTGCCGTCGAGGTCGTCCGCGCCGAAGCCCAGGGCGAGCTGTGCCACAGGCATCGTCAGCATGATCCAAAACGCCTTGATGTGGCGGATATTGTCGAGGATAAGGCGCGAGAGCGCCATCATCTTCATGTCCTCCCACGAGCCGACGCGCTCCAGCGCATAGTCCTTCGCAAGCTGCGTATTCGCGGGATGAAACGGGAAGGAAACGAACGCCTGGAAGCCGCCCGTCTCGTCCTGGATGTCGCGCAGAGTGATGAGGTGCTGCAAACGCTCCTCGATCGTCTCCACATGACCGTAGAGCATCGTCGCGTTCGTGCGTATGCCGAGAGAATGCGCGGCCTTCATCGTCTCGATCCACTGGGCGGCCGTCGCCTTCTTTGGACAGATGATCGCGCGCACGCGATCCGCGAGAATCTCCGCGCCGCCGCCTGGAAGCGAAGAAAGTCCCGCCTCCTGCAGAAGCGCGAGCACCTCCTTGACGCTTTTTCCCGTCATCTCGGCAAAATGCACGATCTCAACGGGCGTGAACGCCTTGATGTCGGCATCGGGCAGAGCCGCCTTGACCTGGCGCACGACATTGATGTAGTAGTCGAAAGGCTTCGTCGGATGAAGCGCCGAGACGATATGGATCTCGCCGAGCCGCTTGACCTCTTTCGCCTCGACGAGGACGCGCGCGACGTCCGCCTCCTCCATCACATAGCCATGACTCTCGCCTTCCGCCACTTGAAAGGCGCACAAGGGACAGCCCGACGTGCAGATATTCGTCAGATTGATATGGCGGTTCACATTAAAAAAGACGCTCCTGCTGCTCGCGCGTTCCTTCGCACGCCGCGCCGCATCCGCGAGAAAAAGAAGGTCGTTCTCCTCGTAGAGCGCCAAGGCATCCGCAAGGCTCAGCCTCTCCCCCTGCTCCGCCTTGCGGCGTGCAGCTTCCAATATCGTCATCGTATCTTAGTTCTCCTCAAATCACATAATCGCGCGGCATCTCGCCTTTTCGCCGCGAGCGATCAATCCGTCACCACTTCGCCCGGCCAGTCCATGATGCCGCCGAAATCGACGATGTTTCCATAGCCCATGGCAGCAAGCTTCTGCGCCGCATCATGGCTCCGCTTGCCGCTGCGGCAGTAGACGAAGATCAGCTGAT
This sequence comes from Selenomonas sputigena, assembly GCF_026015965.1. Taxonomy (NCBI): domain Bacteria; kingdom Bacillati; phylum Bacillota; class Negativicutes; order Selenomonadales; family Selenomonadaceae; genus Selenomonas; species Selenomonas sputigena. Next base: position 2,433,292 of record NZ_CP110383.1, read on the forward strand.
TCTTGTCCTTAAGCTCTGCAGGCGGAGTCTTGTCGATGCTCTCATTCGGGATGTTGATCGCCTTCGGAATATGTCCTGTAGCATATTCGCCCTTCGTCCGCACATCGACGATGATATAGTCCTTCTCCGACGCCATCATCTTCTGCGCCTCAGCCGCCGACACCTGGCGCGGCTGCGCTGCCTGCCCGCTGCCGCAGCCGCCCGCGAAAAGCGTCAGCGCCATCAATGCCGTCAACATAATAATCTTTTTCATAGTATCTCTCCTTTGCAATCTCAATTCTCGCCCTTATTATACCACATCCGGCAAACCGCGAGAAACTGCCTTCAGCGCCGCTTCTCGCGCCACTCAAACGACAGCAAGCAGGATGTTGTATCCATATCCGAAATATTTCTCAAAAAAGCCATCGACTTTCTGCCTTGCAGAGAGTCGATGGCTTTTGAGCAGCGGTGCAGGCGAGCGATTTTCTCAGGCTTTTTCCGTCATGAAGCCGCTCCAATTATCCGCATATTGCAGGAGCAGAGTCAGCTTCTCCTCACGGGCAGCAACCGCGTGGTTTTCGGGGACATACTGTCCGTCATGATAGACGATCGCCTGGATCTCTTCCTCCGTCAGAGGGAAGTGCGGGAGGATGAGCGATAGACTGCGGACGGGAACGCTCAGATAGATGAGCTCCCTGTTCCAACGATAGGGGAAGCGTGCGCTCGCCTCCTCATTTTTCAGATACTGCGGCTTCCCCGGCGATCCCGCCTTGCCGAGGTCGTGCAGGAGGGCGACGATGACGCAGCTCTCCTCGGAAAGTTCGGGCGCGATGGTCGCGCGCATCTTCAGCATCGTTTCGGCGACGTTCACGCTGTGTTCCAAGAGGCCGCATTCTTTGCACAGGTGGTATCTCGTGGAAGCGGGCGCTGTGAGATAGGCTGTCTGCTGCTCGATGAAGTCCATCAGCGCGGCAAATTCCCGACGGCGTTTCGTCACCATGTCTTTGAGCTTCTGATAACGCGCCATAAGCTCCACGTCGAGCTGCAGCAGCACAGTTCCGTGCGGAATCTGCGGCGTGCCGAGCAGCTTTTGGAAGACGTCGCTGTAATAATCCTTCCACTGCTCCTGCGTCGTTTTATAGCCATGATATTCTGCTCGATGTGCCTCCATCGTCGGATCGCTGGCGATGTTCAGCAGGACGAGACGCACATCGGGGAAGTGATGCGGCACGCAGCGCGTCCGCATCTCGTAGAGGAAGACCAAACGGTTCGCGAGCTGGTAATGCCCGTCCGTCCACAAGGAGAAATCCCCCTGCGGGAAGTGCGCGTCGTGCCATTTGCGCAGTGTATCCTTGATCTTGTCTATGCTTTCCTGAGCCGTCGCTCCGAGCTTCTGCCCTTCAGCCTCCTTGCGATGGGCTTTTGCCTCCACCAAGTAGAGCGCACCGCTGTCCCTGCCGATGGCGATACCGTCCCACTGCGGCTGGTTCGACGGCCAAAAGTCGAAGAGAGACGCCTTATCCGCATGGGGAAAGAGCTTCGCCATCGCCTCGTCTTGATTCAGTTTGTACTCCTTGAAGTCATTTTGCGGGAGGGGAGCAATCCACTCCACCTCCTCGCCAAGCTGCGCTGCAAACATGCGTGCGAGAGTGGGGAAGCGTCCTGCTTCCACAAGATGCTGCATCCAGAGGTGACTGCCCGCCACGGCTCGGCCTGCTGCCGTATTGCTCTTTCCTGCTGCCATTTTTGCTGCCTCCTTTTTGGTTGCTGCCATGATTTTAGGCATAGAGAATATGTTTTCTTACGAAACGGAAAATCCCACAGGGGAAGGGCTGGAGGGAACGGCCTGCAGAGCCGCAACATCGAAGTCCTCGATGGTGAGCTGCCACAAGTCTTCCTTCGCGAGCGTTTGACCCTCGCGAAGTGTACAGAGTCGCTGCGCTTGACGCATGAGCGCCTGTTCGAAAACATTTCGTACGAAGCGTCCGTTGCCGAAGTCCGGTTGCCTGCACACTGCCTCAAAACGCTTGCGGCAGTGTGCGACGATCTCTTCGGTGAGCGTGCAGCCCTTTTTCCGTGCGATGAGTCGCAGAATCTCTGCGAGCTCAGCCGGCGTGTAGTCCGGAAAGTCCACATGAAACGCGATGCGGCTGCGCAGCCCCTCGTTGGTGGCGAGGAATGCCTCCATCTTCTTCGGGTAGCCGGCGAAGATGACGATCACATCCGCGCGGCGGTTTTCCATCTCCTGCACGATGGTGTTGATTGCCTCGTCCCCATAGCTGCCGGAGCGGTCGTCCACGAGCGCGTACGCTTCATCGATGAAGAGGATGCCGCCGCGCGCCGCGCGGAATTTTTCTTTGACCTGCACCGCCGTCCAGCCGACGTACCTGCCCACGAGATCGGCGCGTCCGCACTCGACGAAATGTCCCGTGTCAAGGAGGTTCTCCTTGCTCAGGATGTCGGCGAGCAAGCGGGCGACCGTCGTCTTTGCGCTGCCTGGGTTGCCCGTGAAGCACATGTGCATGGAGGGGCGCTGCGCGTCCATGTCGAGCTCGGTGCGCCGTTTCTGCACGGCGAACGAAGCGACGATCTGTCGCACGAGCTCCTTCTGCCTTTTCAGTCCGACCATCTCCTGCAGCGCGGCCTTTGCATCCTGCTCCGATTTCTTGGCTGTCGTCTCTTTATAGAACTCGATGTCCTGATACGCACGGTAGGTCTTGGCCTTCAGTGCGTCCCGATACAATTTCTCATGAATCTGGTGAATGTCGGAGGCGCGGAAGGTATGCCGCTCGCCGAGCGCCAGCTCCAGTTCGCGCACGCTGTAGTGGGGCATCGACGACTGAGTGTCGAGTTTTTGCAGATACGCTGCTGCCTGCGCACGGTTGCCCGCGCCCTCTTCGATGTGTACGAAAGAGATGTCTTCCTGCAGGTAGGCCAGAAGTTTTTTCAACGCTCTCGTTTGCGTATGGAACTCCACAAGGATGAAGAGCGTGTCGCGCTGATATTTGCGGATGATCTTTCCGAAATATTCGACAACGCGCTCATAGCTTCCTGCATAGTTTTCTTCCTCTTCACTGCAGCCACACATTTCAATGACGACGGCCCCTCCCTTCGCATGGTGCAGAAGATGTTCGAGATCCTCCTCCTCGAAACAGGTGTCTTTAATGCTATGAATGCGGTTGATTCTTTGCCCCACAAGGCGCTTGTTGGCGTGGAGCGCACGCGCGAGAAGGCGCGTCATCGCCATCGCCGCCTCCGAATTTCCTGCTGCGATATGGTAATGCACGGGATGTCCGTAAAACATCCTGCGCTCGTTCTCTTCGGCATAGATTCGCGCCAGTTCTGCCAAAAAGCTGTTGTCTGCCAGCAGACTTTCCGCTTCAAGGTTCGCCTGTGCATGTGAGAGGCGCGGCCTGCTCCGAAGGATTTCCTCTGTCAGTTGGAAAGCCGAACTGTCTGCATAGTTGAGGTTCATCTCATAGAAGGGATTGCAGATATTGATATAATTCTTTTTGTCACAGACTTCGAAGCGATGCACAAACTGTTCGCGTGTAACCTCGCGCAGACCGTGGATGGCGATTTCCTGCACATCGCACGTTTCGGCGAGCAGGGGAGCGAGTTTCTTACCGAACTGCCCTGCGGTCATCGCTTTCATCTGATTTAAGGCGGCGCACATATGAAAGCCGTTTGGAAGGATGCGGTCGATGAAGAGCAGAACCATTGCGTCCGCGCACACTTCCCTGAGCGCATCATTCAGGTCGGAGAGCCAACGTTCCCGCTTGCGGTGCGAGTTAAAGATGGAAAGATGTTTGTTCGGATCACGGGAGTCTTCGCTTGAAGCGGCCTGAATCGCTTTTGTCAGATTGCATTTTACCTGAAATTCATAAAACAGCATCGTTCTCACTCCTTTGCTTCAAAACTTTTCCTGCCGATGATTCCTCTATGAAGTTGTCAAGGAACAAATGGAGCAAGCCGCTGTTTGGGAGTCTCTTCAGAGGCCGTAAGTCCTGTACATGTGCAGAAGCACATCCTTCAATCTCGTTTCTCCTCCCTTTGTAAACAGTATAACACAGCGGATGTACAAAAAAATGCACATCCGCTGTAAAAAAATCTTTTGCTAAGCCTACCTTCAGCGCCGCTTCTCGCGCCACTCGATCCACATGTGCCGAAGCGCCATGACGGGCGCGTGGAGCAGCATGCGCGGGCCGCTGTAGCGCATGGCTTCGCGGATTTTTTCGCGCATCTTGGGCGCGTAGCAGTGCGTCTGGCACGCACTGCAAAACGTCTTCGTCTCCATGTGCGGGCAGCGCTCGACGCGCGCACGGGCATAGTCGAACAGCGCTTCACATTCTTCGCAAAGGCTCAAATTGTTGCCATGATGCGCGCGGCAGTAGATTTCGAGCATTTTCTTGACCGTCGCCATCTCCGCCTTGCGTTTTTCTTCTGACGTCATACGGATCATCCGACTCCTCTCTTTGCAAATTTTCATCCGTCGAGGCGCACCGCAATCTTTTGCCACGTTTCTTTCGTGAGAAAGCTTCCTTCCGCTTCGCGTTCCATTTCCAGAAAGCGGCTGTACGGTATGCCAAAGGACAGCACATCCTTCGGAATGCATTTCCTAGCCGAAGGATCGGTCAGCCCGATGAAACAATTTGTGCCGCCCTCCTGCTCTTCTGTCACGGGATAGAGCACCGCCTGTGCACAGCCCGCACCGAAGAGCAGTTTGACGTTGTCCTGCGTCCTCTTATCGTAGTTTGCGAGCGTGGCAAGAGCTGAGAGCTGATCGGCATTCACGAAGAAGATCACCGCGAGCGGGCGTTCATCGGGCAGGACATCGCACAGGGGCTTGCAGACGACATAGGGCTTGCCGTCATGACGCTTAATATTCTCGATAAAGTCCCGCGCCAGCTCCGGTGTTTTCTTGTAGAACTCGCCTTCTCTGCCGATCTGTTCGCCGCCCGTCGAGAGGAAGTATTCGATCCAACCGTGCGGGTAATTCTGAAAGCCCAGCCCAGTTTTCGCGCCAAGACAGACGGTCGTCTTTTCGGCGAACGCGGCCGTCCTTCCCTTGCTTGCCGCAACAAGCAAGGCAACCGAGCAGCCCCATGTGCCTTCCTTGAACTGCACAGCATCCTCAGGCGCCGTATCCGCATGAAGCACGGCTACGGGCTGCGTTTTCAAGTGAATGAGTTCTGCGATTTTGCTTTCCATGGCTGATCACCCCTTTAATGCTGCATATTACATGTCTTTTCCTATACGACAGTAAGTAGAATATTGCATCCAGCCACGAAATATTTTTCAACGGGAAACGATAGATCTTCTGGCTGATGAATCGTCCATAGCTTTACTGAAAACGATATCCGCTGCGACTCTGCTCGCTGCCGTACAACTCTTTCCCGTTGTCATTTTTGATGCCTCCTATTATAACATATATATTGAAGCAGCAGGAAACCAAACATCCAGCGCGAAATGATAATCACATAGGCCAAACGACAACCTTAAACCAAGGAGGCATCCATCATGAAACGATTTTTCCACACATTCCTCACTGCAGCGGCTTTTGCGCTCTTCTTCCTCGTCCAGCCGCACGCGGCATCTGCTTCCCTGCAGTATCTTGACGACGATCCCAACTATCCTGTTTCGTATTATCACGCCAACTATCGTGAATATGTGGATCTCAGCTCATGCACCTTCAGTGCCGAAGATCCGGATTACTACACGTATGCAACGGGCTATGTCGCTTATTATCGCGATGCCGACGGCTCTTTCCGTGAGTATAGAATTCGGCAATACCGCCAATCGAAAGACGGCGGCTCAAATCCTCAGTTCTACTCCGCTCAAGGGCGATGGCTTTCCATGCCCGCGTTCGATTACGATGAGATCTCTCGCTACATACAGAGCCACGGCTATACGGGATACATCGACGATTACCATGCCTATCCCTACTACATGTTCAAGATCGTCTACAAAAAAACACGCGGTGTCGAATATCCGGACAATCTGCATGGACAGACACCTTGATGCGGCAAGATCTTCCTACATTTTATCCGCCGCTAGTCTGCCAAAGACAAACAATCCGAATGTCCACTTCTTGAAAGAGCGCCCCGCATCTGCCGGGCGCTCTTCTTTCTTCGCGAAAATCGCTCGACGCCGTCCGCTTGACCTCCTGCGCTTTCGTGGTTAGAATAAAGTGTATACGATAAGGGCTTCGAGGCGTACTGCCTCGGACTATGGTTTCCGCCGCTTTTTGCGTGCGGAAGGATTCTAGGAGGTGCTTTTCATGGCGGATGTTGGACGCAGACTGCCGGTGTATTTGCTTTTGGATTGCTCGGGATCGATGATGGGCGAGCCGATCGAGGCCGTGCGCCAGGGGATCAAGGCGCTCTTGTCGGAGCTTCGCGGCGACCCGCAGGCGCTTGAGACAGCGTATCTTTCGGTCATCACGTTCGCGAGCCAGGTGCGGCAGACGACGAAGCTCACGGAGCTCATGCTCTTCAAGGAGCCGCGCCTTGAGGCCGAGGGCTGCACGCTCATGGGCGGCGCTCTGAAGCTCCTCGCCGAGTGCGTGCGCACGGAGGTGCGCAAGAACACCGAGACGCAGAAGGGCGACTGGCGGCCGCTCGTCTTCCTGTTGACGGACGGCAGTCCGACCGATCTGGAGGACTTTAGGCAGGCGGCGGCTGAAATCAAATCTCTGAAGCTCGGTAATATCATCGCGTGCGCGGCGGGCGCCGATGCCGATACGAGCTATTTGAAGCAGCTCACGGACAACGTGCTGATGATGAACAGCCTGTCGGCTGGCGATATGGCGAAGTTCTTCGCATGGGTTTCCGGCTCGATCAAGATGTCGTCGAAGAGCCTCGACGCGAAGCCCGGCGCGGCCATCGAGCTGCCGCCGCCGCCGAAGGGATTCACGGTCGTCCCCTGATGGGCAGAGAAGAGCGGTCATGAAGAGGAAAGGGGTGATGTGTCTTGACGGAAAACGAAACATCGGCTGAAGTGGAACTGGGAAAGATTCACCTTGAAAAGTGTGCGGCTGCCGCGCCGCCCGAGCCAAGGGAGGAACTGCTTGAGGCGAGCGCGACTCCGCCCGAACCGATGAAGGAGCCGACTACACCCGAACCGATGGAGAAGCCGACTACGCCTGAGCCAACAGGCGAGCCGCCTGCATCGAGCGATGCGCTGCCCGAACCAATGAATGAGCCGCCTGCATCGAGCGATGTGCTGCCCGAACCAATGAGCACGACGCCCGAACCAATCGCCGAACAGGCAGAATTGCCGAAGCAGCCGTCCGAATGGATCGCCATACCATTCGCGCCGGACAGCGAGCCGCCTGCATCGGGCGATGCGCCGTCCAAGCCAACGAGCGAGCCGCCCGCATCGAGCGCTGCAGCCGCCCCTGCGGATGCAGAAGTCGATGCAGATGCAGCAGCGGACGATGCTTCTCTCGCCCTGAGCGATGAGGCGGTTCTCGCACATACGGCATCGCTCTGGCAGTATCATCCCGTACCGCAGGATGAGCCGGATGCCGCGCCCGAGTACAAGACTGAGGAGAAGAGAATCGGCATGGCAGACTTCATCGCGGCACGTGTGCGCGGCAAGAAGCACAAGCATGAAGCGACGAACTGCGACGATTGGTTCGCTGTAGCTGCCGTCGGCGACATCGCCGTTCTTGCCGTTTCCGACGGTGCAGGCTCGAAGCGCTTCTCGCGCGTCGGTGCGCGTGCGGCGAGCGAGGCCGCCGTCGGCTCGATCTACGAGCAGCTGCGCACCCTCGATGCGGCGAGCGCCAAAAATCGCGCCGCCTTCGCGCTTCCCATGAGCGATGCGGCGTTCGGCGAGGCATGCGCCAGGCTTGGCGCGGCACTTCACACGGGAGTGCTCGATGCTCGACGCGCCGTCCTCGCGGCTTTCCATGAGCGATGCGGCCAAGAGGCGTATACGAAGCATCTCGGGCGCGACCTCGCTCTCTCCGACTTCGCGGCGACGCTTCTCGTGACCGTCGCCGTGCCCGTCCCCGAGCTAGGAGAAGTCCTCGTGCTCTCATGTCAAGTCGGCGACGGCATAACCTGTGCCATCGACACGCATGCGCCTTACGGCAAGGCAGTCAAGCTCCTCGGCAAGCCCGACAGCGGCGACTTCTCGGGCGAGACGGATTTTCTGACGAGCGAGGCCATGGCGGACATCGCCAGCCTGCAGAGGCGCACGCTCGTCACGCGAGGCGCTTACGATCTCATCCTCACGATGACGGACGGTGTGGCGGACGACTACTTCAACGAGCAGGAGATGCACCGCCTCTATCTCGACCTAGTGGCGAACGGTATCGTGCCGGGTGCGCAGGGAACGGCCACGTTCACGCGCGCCGAGGTTGAGTTTCTGCGCAGCCTGCCGCAGCCCACCACCTTCCCGTGGGTCAACGACAAGGAGCAGCATATCGCGCTGCAGTATGCGAGCCACATGTGCCGCAAAATCCCCACGACGGAAGAATGCTTGTGGCAGAACGCGCATGTGCTCGCACTCGCTGCCGAGGATACGAGCCTCAAGGGCGTCGCCTCGCACGCTGAGCGGCTGAAGATCTGGCTCGATAACTATGTGACGCGCGCCTCCTTCGACGACCGCACGCTCGCGCTGCTCGCATGGAAGGAGCCTCCGCATGTCTAGGCCGAGGCTCGCGGAAGCCGTCCTCGCGGACGGCAGGAAGATTCCCTACGTCATCACGGAAAACCCGCCGCAGGGCGGCATGAAATACACCTACTTCGCGCCCGACAAATCCTACGTCGTGCAGTTCTTCCTCGATCCAGACGCAGTCGACGAAGCGCTCGTCGATCGGCTGACGGCGATCATCGGGCGCTACAACCCGACGCTTGCCGAGACAAAGGGCGGCGCACGCGGCAATACAGTAGAGGCGGCGACCTACTTTGCCGATCTCTTCTGCTGGCCGACGGCGATCGTCACGAAGCCCGAGTTCGGCATCGTCTGCCCCGCCTATCCGAAGAACTTCTTCTTCGGGCGCGACGCCTCGCGGCAGCTCGACCTCGCGGGCAAGGACAAAAAGGGCAGCTGGTTCACGAACCGCGTGCGCAAGTATCTAGAAAAGGCGGAGCTTGGCAACTTCCAGATGATGCTGCGCCTCTCCATCGCACTCGCACGCGCCGTGCGCCGCATGCACCAGGCGGGACTCGCGCATTCCGACCTATCGTGCAACAACGTCCTCGTCGATCCCAAGAGCGGCAGCTGCGTCGTCATCGACATCGACTCGCTCGTCGTGCCCGGCCTGTACCCGCCCGAGGTTGCGGGCACGAAGGGCTACATCGCGCCCGAGGTGCTCGCCTCGATGGATCTTCCGCCGGGCGATGCGCGCCGCGTCATTCCAAGCCTTCTGACCGACCTCTTCGCGCTGCCCGTGCTTCTCTATCAATACCTGCTCAAGCGTCATCCGCTCGAAGGGCCGAAGAACTACAACCTGCCCGCCGAGGAAGCCGACTTCCTGATCTACGGGGAAAAGGCGCTCTTCGCCGAGCATCCGACCGATCATTCCAACCGCCCGGACGATCTCAAGGTCACAATTCATGATCTCGGGCCATACCTCGAAAAGCTCTTCCTGCGCGCCTTTGTCGACGGCCTGCACGAGCCGGAGGCGCGTCCCACGGCATTCGAGTGGGAAAAGGCGCTCGTCAAGACGTGGGATCTCCTGCAGCCGTGCGCGAATCCGCACTGCCCCGAGAAATTCTTCATCTTGCATGATACCGCTGCACCGCGCTGCCCCTTCTGCGGCACCGCCGTGCCCGAGCGCCGCGTGCTGCACCTCAAGCGTCTGCGGCGCGTGCGCGGTAAGACCGGCCAATGGCTGAAAGCGGGACTTGTCAATGTCTACGACGGCCTGCCGCTCTTCTCTTGGCACTTCACGGAAAACGTCTTCCCCGATGAGAAGGCGCATGATCGCGAGGTCAAAGCCTACATCACGCGCCAAAACGGCGCATGGCATCTCGTGAACAGCGGCCTCTCCTCCCTGCGCACGCCCGAAGGAGAGCTTCTGCCCAAGGGAAAGGCGCTGCCCCTTCGGCCGGGCGAACCATTCGGTACCTGGGAGCAGCCCGACGGCGTCCTCTATATCGCCGAGAGGAAATAAAGGAATCCCTGATAAATTCAGCCACCCATCTTCGCACATCTGCGCTGTCCTCTCGTCGTCGACAAATCCTCGACGTAGCACCGCTACGCCTGTGGTTTGTCTCCTCGATAGATACAGCGCATCTGTGCAAATCTGGGCGACCTCATTTTATCAGTGCTTCCTAAATTTCGCGCACGGAGGAAAGCCGTTTGGTATCAGGGAATAAAAAAGAGAGCCGCAAGGCTCTCTCTTTTATTCCCTGATACCATTTATGCGTCCTGCCAGAGGATAATCTCCCCTGTTTCGCGCGTCTTCTTCATGTCGATCACGCGCTGATTGCGGCTGCCGCGAAAGGCGAGCGTGAGATCGCGCTCCGACTCTTCGTATGCGCCGTCCACGAGGACGTCGACCTCATCAAGCAGTGCGTCCACCTCGCACGCCTTCTTTTGCTGCAGGTCTTCGAGCGTATAGCCCGTATACGCCCAGACGTCCATGCCGTGCGCGTGCACCTCATGCGCGAGGGAAGCGAGCGGCGCGGCCTGGCAGAATGGTTCGCCGCCCGAGAGCGTCACGCCCGTCAGCAGGGGATTGCCGAGCACGTCCTTGAGGATCGTCTTCGTATCCATCTCCAAGCCGCCAGAGAAGTCGTGCGTCTTGGGATTCTGGCAGCCTGGGCAATGGTGCGGGCAGCCCTGCGTGAAGATCGTGTAGCGGATTCCCGCCCCGTCAACGATGGAATCCGATACCGTTCCTGCGAGCTTAACCGATGCCATGCTTGACCCGGTCATGCTCTTCGGCACGCTTCGCGTTGTTCCAACGGTCGATCGTGCCGACGAGATACCCCGTGATGCGGCGGATGCGCTCGAAGGGGCGGCCGTTCTCCTTTCTGCCGCAGCGCGGGCAGATGTTGTCGATGATACCATTGTAGCCGCAGACGGGGTCGCGGTCGACGGGATGGTTGACCGAGCCGTAGCCGATGCCCGCATCGTGCATGTAACGCACGATCGCCTCGAAGGCCTGGAGATTCTTCGACGGATCGCCGTCCATCTCGATGTAGCTGATGTGTCCGGCATTCGTCAGCGCATGGTACGGCGCTTCGAGGCGGATCTTTTTCGCCGCCTCGATCGGGCAGTAGACGGGCACGTGGAAGCTGTTCGTATAGTAGTCGCGATCCGTGACGCCCTCGATTTCACCGAACTTCTTGCGGTCGAGGCGCACGAAGCGGCCCGATAATCCTTCGGCAGGCGTTGCAAGCAGCGTGAAGTTCAGCCCCGTGCGCTTCGCCTCCTCGTCCATGCGGCGGCGCATGTGCCCGACGATGGCAAGACCCAGAGCCTGCGCTTCCTCCGACTCGCCATGATGCTTGCCGATGAGCGCTTTCAGGCATTCGGCGAGACCGATGAAGCCCATCGAGAGCGTGCCGTGTTTCAAGACCTCGGCGATCTCATCGTCGGGACCGATCTTCTCCGAGTCGATCCACACGCGCTGTCCCATGAGGAACGGATAATTCCTGCCCTTTTTCGCGCACTGGATCTTGAAGCGATGCAGAAGCTGGCGGATGACAAGCTCCGTGAGGCTGTCCAGCTCGCTGTAGAAGACATCCAAGTCGCCCTTGGCGAGCAGCGCGAGGCGCGGCAGGTTGATGCTCGTGAACGAGAGGTTGCCGCGGCCGCATGTGACCTCGCGCTCGGGGTCGTGCACGTTGCCCATGACGCGCGTGCGGCAGCCCATGTAGGCGACCTCCGTGTTGTAGTCGCCGGGCTTGTAATACTGGAGGTTGAACGGCGCGTCGAGGAAGCTGAAATTCGGAAACAGGCGCTTCGCCGACGTCTCCATCGCGAGGCGGAAGAGGTCGTAGTTCGGCTCGCCCTCGTTGTAGTTCACGCCCTCCTTGACCTTGAAAATCTGCACGGGGAAGATCGGTGTCTCGCCGTTGCCGAGCCCCTCCTGCGTCGCGAGCAGGAGGTTCTTCATGACCATGCGGCCTTCGGGCGACGTGTCCGTGCCGTAGTTGATCGAGCTGAAGGGCACCTGTGCGCCCGCGCGCGAGTTCATCGTGTTGAGGTTGTGAATCAGAGCCTCCATCGCCTGGAAGGTCGCATTGTCCGTCGCGTCGAGCGCCGCCCCGTAGGCGTAGTCATGCGCGCGCGCCGCGAGCTTTTCGGAAATTTCCTCGTAGCCACACGCCTTCTGATGCGCGGGCAAAAAGTCGATGAGCGCCGCCTTGTAGACGTCCGCGCCGCCGATCGTGATGCCCAAGGGCAAGAGCGAGCGGCGAATCTCCTTGGCTAAGAGGTTCGCGTCGTCCTGCTTCATGCCGAGCGTGATGGCGAAGAAGTTCGCCAGCTCCTTGAAGTAGAGCTTGCGGAAGGTCTTCCTTACGCCTGGCGCCATCGAATAGTCGAAGTTCGGGATCGCCTGTCCGCCGTGCATCTCGTTTTGGTTCGCCTGGATGGCGATGCAGCCGAGCGCCGCGTAGGAGCGGATGTCGTTCGGTTCGCGCAGGTAACCGTGCCCCGTCGAGAAGCCGTCCTTGAAGAGCTTCAGGAGGTCGATCTGGCAGCACGTTTCCGTCAGCATGTAGAAATCCTTGTCGTGGATATGGATGTCGCCGTCGATGTGCGCCGCCGCGATGTCCTTGGGCAGGATATGATGGTCGATGAAGTATTTCGATCCTTCCGAACCATATTTGAGCATTGTGCCCATCGCCGTATCGGCGTCGATGTTCGCATTCTCGCGCTTGATGTCGGCGTCCTTGGCACGCTTGAAGGTCAGCTCATTGTAGATGTCCATGAGGTCGCCCTCGGCGTCACGGATCTTCGCATGTTCCGCGCGATAGAGGATGTACGCTTTCGCCGTCGAGGCGAAATTGTTCTTGATGAGGACCTTTTCCACAGCATCCTGAATGAACTCGACGGCAGGCGTTTCCTCCCCTTCGATGCGGTGGATGACGCTCTTCGTGAGCTTTTCAAGCTGATGCTGCGAAAATGTCTCGTCGATGGACTCAAGATTCGCCTTGCGGATGGCGTCGGTGATCTTCTCGGCATCAAACGGCACGATCTGCCCCGTACGCTTCTGGATGTTCTTGATCATTAGCAGTTTCCCTTCCTCTATATATTGTGGTTGACGATGTATCACAGCGCAAGAAAAACAACGCTGAGCCTTCGCCAAAGGAGTATATAAGAGCGGAATCCTCCGCATTCTTTGCAGCAGCGGTCAACGTCAGCCAATCATGCTGCGCGCTTTGCGCTTGCATTCTTGGGACGTTTTCGCATACGAACTGTTACCCAATTAGCTGCGCGCTTTGCGCTTGCACTCTTGGGACGTTTTCGCATACGAGTCGTTGCCCAATCCGCTGCGCCCTATGGGCTTGCCTCTTGGACGACTCAGCAAGATTATACAAGATGTAGATTGGGCAGTCAAGGGACTAAACTACATATTGTGGTTTATCCACAAGAAAAGCACCCTTTATCCACAGGCGGGAAAGGGTGCTTTCGCAAGATTTTCAAGGCTTTTGAGCGCGGAGAAAGATTCTTTCAAAAAAGTTATGCACAGGCGGCAGCTATTCCTTCGCCTGCACGATTGTGCGCACGGGGAAGGGGATGTCGATGCCCTCCTCGCGGTAGCGGCGCGTCAAAGCCTTGATGAACTCGTGCTTCAACAGGAACTGGTTGACGAAGCTGCTCGTGCGCAGCACGACGTTGAACTCGATGGCGGAGTCGCCGAAGGTGTGGAAGCGCACGACGGGATCGCTCTCAACATCATGATCGAAGGCTGCCATGACCTCGTTCGCCACCTCAAGGGTCACGCGCTCCACCTCGTCGAGATCGCTCGCATAGCTGACGCCGACAGGGATGGCGACGGAGATTTCCTGCGCGGGCATGTCGTAGTTCGTGAGAACGGAAGACGCGAGCTTCTGATTCGGCACGATGATCGTGTTGCCGCCCAGGGTCTGCACCGTCGTGAAGCGGAAGTTGATGTCGGCGACCTTGCCTTCCTCGTCCGCCGATATGCGCACATAGTCGCCGATGCGAATCTGGCGCGAGAGGATGAGCTGCAGTCCCGAGAAGATGTTCGACAGCGTCTCCTGCATACCGAGGGCGAGCGCCGCGCCGCCGACGCCCATCGCCGTGAGGATCGGCGCGATGGAAATGCCCGCATACTGCAGGACGACGAGCACGCCCATGGCATAGATGACGCCGGAAAGAATGGAGGACAGGAGCGTCGTCTTCGGCAGAGCCGCGCCGCTCGTGCGCGTCTTCATCTCGATGAATCCCGTGATCGTGCGCGAAGCGACGCGCGTCAGCGTGAAGACGATGATACCGAAGAGGATGTAGGAGAGGAACTGCGCGATCGTTGGGAAGACGTCGATGGTCTTGATCGACCAGTAGACGCCGACGCCCATGCACCACGAGACGGGCACACCGCGCAGCGCATGGATGAAGATCGACCAAGCCGTATCCTCGCCGACCGTGATCCTCTCGCGAATCTGCCGGTCAATGAGCTTGTTGAGGAATATGCCGACCGTCAGCGCCGCGAGCATGATGCACGCAGGCATGAGCAGGAAATCGGTCATCTCATGCCATGTCAGCTCCTGAAGTTTCATAAAAAAGGACAAAATCTCTCCTCCTCTAGCATGTGGATAAGTCGAGCAGGAAAAGCTTTGGCATGGCAAGCCGTGCCGGGCTTATCCCCAAAAATCTGTGGATAACTGTGGAAAACAAGTGTTTTCTTTGTGGATAACAGACCGTATGCGAAAGTTTAGCGTGAAAGGCTAAGGGAAGCGCTGATAAAATGAGGTCGCCCAGATTTGCACAGATGCGCTGTATCTATCGAGGAGACAAACCACAGGCGTAGCAGTGCTACGTCGAGGATTTGTCGACGACGAGAGGACAGCGCAGATGTGTGAAGATGGGTGGCTGAATTTATCAGTGGTTCCTTTATTTCTTGCTGCTTGCTGCGGCCTCGTCCGCTGTTTTTGCCGTCTTGTAAAGGAACTCGGCCAGCTTGTACTCGCGGCTGCCTGCCTTGAGCTGCGGCAGAGAGCCGCTGTTTAGGACATCCACGATGGAGAGATCTCTCTGGGCTTCGGGGACGGTGGAAAGAATCATGCTCGACAGGGGCTTTCCGGCGGCGTCATAGAAGAAAAAGATGGCGTCGGGCGCTACGCCCTTTGTGGCCTTTTTCTTATGGACGACCTCGAACACCTGCGCCGTGATCACCTGGCGCTTGTCCTCCATGCTCTGGCGGATGGCGTAATGCGTCTCCACAACGCGGAACCAACGGATGGGATAGGCCGTCTGTATGGCGTCCTCCGACTTTGCTTCGCGCCCCTCCAAAGGAACGAGCCGCACGTCCGGCACGCCGAGCATCTCGCTGAATATGGCGCTCAATGTCTTCAAAGGCTGCTCGGGTGATTCGGCGCTGAGATCGATGTCCTGGTAAAGGTTGTTGTCCGCGACGATTTTGCGGGCCTCTTCCACGGAAATCGGCGTCTTCTTGGCATTTTCCTCCTCTTCCTGGATCGCTTTGTCCAAGGCTGCCTTTGCCTCGACGGAAGGCGCTGCCCCGGAGCCTGTGCTGTTCGCCGCAGAAGCCGTGCCCGTAAGGCAGAGGAGCAAGGCCGCGATGGCGGAGAGTCGTTTAAGATGGGATATTTTCATGATGCGATTCCTCCAATACGATATGTTTGCATTAACCATTCCGGTATTTTCGTGACCGCCGTGTTCCGGCGATTAAGCTGCATAAAGGAAACGCTGATAAAATGAAGTCGCCCAGATTTGCGCAGATGCGCTGTATCTATAGCGGTCAACGTCAGCCAATCATGCGGCGCACTTCGCGCTTGCATTCTTGGGACGTTTTCGCATACGAGCCGTTGCCCAATCGCCTGCGTCCTTCGGACTTGGCTCTTGGACGGCTCAGCAAGGAGACAAACCGCAGGCGTAGCGGTGCTACGTTGAGGATTTGTCGACGACGAGAGGATAGTGCAGATGCGTGAAGATGGGTGGCTGAATTTATCAGTGGTTCCTAAGAAGGCAAGCCCGAAGGGCGCAGACCGATTGGCTTTTTCATATAAGGCGTGAGGACATATGCACAGCATGACGTTCTGATGCGCCATCGCAGGAAATGGGGGCAAAAACAAGTATGCCGCTCCGAGTGGGGTTGAGAATATGTCCTAAAAGTTTGCACTTATATGCGGATCTCGAAGCCGCCGTGCTCGCCGTCTTGCTTCTCTTCGCGGCCTTGGCGGATGGCCGCGGCACGTGCGGCTTTCTTCGCCTCTTCTGTCGCCTTGACGTCTGCTTCACCCTCCATTATGCGACTCGCCTCGCGGAAGGCGGAAAGCGCCTCGGAAAGGGAGGCGAGCATCGAGGCGTCGGGCGAGGCGGCAGGAGCGGCGGCCCTGAGCGGCGGGGCTGGCGCAGGCGCTGCATCTACGCCGCTCGGGACGGCCGCGGGGGAGGAAGCCTGTGTGCGTGCGCCCTTCGAGGCCGCCGCACTTGCCGCAGCCGCGGGCGGCGCCTCTGCCGCATCTGCCGCCTCTGGCGCGGTGCGCACCGCCGCGCCAGCGATGGCGGAAAGCCCGGCGGCAGCAACCTTCGCAGCGCGGTCAGATTCGCGCCTTTCGCGTGCGGCGCGCATCGTTTCAAGATCAGCCAGAAGCTCCGCCTCACGTGCGGCGCGCATGGCGGGCGTCGGCTCGCCTTTTTTTCTGTGCAGGAACTTGTAGGCGAAGATGCCTGCGAGACAAGCGCAAAGGGCGGCGACGACGGCGAGGTGCATCATGCCGAAGCCCTGTGGCGGCTCGTCGGCGGACGGCTTTGGCACACGCGTCTCCGTGCCCGGCTTCTCCTGCACCGCCTGTGCTGCCGGCGGCAGATTTGTCGCCTCGGAGGAGGTCGTCTGACTCTTTGTGCCGCCCGCTTCGGGCGCGGCGGCAGCCGGTTTCTGTGCGAGCTTTCCCTCCTTGCCCGGCTCTTCTCCCGCCGTCTTTTCCTGTGTCTTTCGCTCGGGCGTTCCCATGAGCCGTTCGCCCGCCGCGCGTGCGTTTGCCGCCGCATCCTGGCCGGCTTGTGCAGCGTCGGCAGCCCTTTGCTGTGCGCCCTCGATCGCCGACTGTCCGGAAGCGCCGAAGTCCGGCAGTCCGCCGACTGCCTCCGATGCAGCGTCAAGTCCCGGAACAGCCGGCGGCGTTGGCGCCTGCGGCGCCTGAGGTCCTGCAATCGCCATGAAAATCCCTTCTCCCTACAGAAAAGGCTTCGTGGAAAAGTCCACGAAGCCTTGAAATATCTGGCGGAGAGGGTGGGATTCGAACCCACGGTACATTGCTGCACACTTGATTTCGAGTCAAGCACCTTCGACCACTCGGACACCTCTCCTCAAAGGTACTGTGCTAGTTTACCATATCTTTTTCCGCTTGTAAAGGGGCGCGGTGCACGTTTCTTGGCACACTGCGCACGATACTGCACGATACTTGCAAAGTGGATGCTCGTGCGGGCTTACAGCGTGCCGAAGATGCGGTCACCGGCGTCGCCCAAGCCGGGGACGATGTAGCCGTGTTCGTTGAGATGGTCGTCGACGGCAGCGGTGTAGATGGGGATGTCCGGGTGTGCCGTATTGACGGCGCGTACACCTTCCGGTGCAGCGACGAGACAGAGGAGCACGATGTTCTTCGCGCCCTTCTTCTTCAAGAGGTCGAGCGCTGCGGCGGAACTGCCGCCCGTGGCGAGCATGGGGTCGACGACGATGAACAGGCGCTCACTGATGTCGCCCGGCAGTTTGCAGAAGTATTCGACGGGCTGCAGCGTCTCGGGATCACGGTAGAGTCCGATGTGTCCGACGCGGGCGGCGGGGACGAGGCGCAGCACGCCTTCCGCCATGCCGAGTCCCGCACGAAGAATGGGAACGATGCCGAGTTTCTTGCCTACGAGCTTCTTCGCATGGCAGGCTGCGACGGGCGTCTCGATCTCTACATCCTCAAGCGGCAGGTCGCGCGTGATCTCGTAAGCCATGAGCATGGCGATCTCTTCGAGAAGTTCGCGGAAGTCCTTCGTACCCGTTTCCTTTTGGCGCATGAGCGTGAGTTTGTGCTGGACGAGCGGATGATCGACGATGTGTACAGCGAGATCCGCCTGGTTTTCCTGAGTCATGGGATGCCTCCTCACTCGTAAAGGGGATATTTTTCGCAAAGGGCGTCAACGCGTTTTCTTGCTTCCTCCTGCGCAGCCGTGTCCGTCGCATGATCGAGCACGAGCGCGATGATGGCAGCGACCTCTTCCATGTCGGTCTCTTTGAAGCCACGCGTCGTGAGCGCGGGCGAGCCGAGACGGATGCCGCTCGTGACGAAGGGGGATAAAGGCTCGAAGGGGATCGTGTTGCGGTTTGCCGTGATGCCGACGCCGTCGAGGAGGTTCTGCGCCTCCTTGCCCGTGACGCCCTTGCTCCTGAGGTCGACGAGCATCAGGTGGTTGTCCGTGCCGCCCGAAACGATGCGGAAGCCCTTTTCCTGCAAAGAGGCGGCAAGCGTCTTTGCATTCTTCACGACCTGTGCGGCGTATTCCTTGAAGGCGGGCTGCAGCGCTTCTTCCAAGGCGACGGCCTTCGCCGCGATGACGTGCATCAAGGGGCCGCCCTGGATGCCGGGGAAGATCGCCTTGTTGAACTGTGCGCCGAATTCCGCGTCCTTCGTGAGGATCATGCCGCCCCGAGGGCCGCGAAGCGTCTTGTGCGTCGTCGTCGTCACGACGTCCGCCCACGGCAGCGGGCTTGGATGCATGCCGCCCGCGACGAGTCCCGCGATGTGCGCCATGTCGACCATGAGGTAGGCGCCGACCGCCTTGGCGATGGCGGAGAGCCGCTCGAAGTCGATGATGCGCGCATAGGCGGAAGCGCCGGCGACGATGAGCTTCGGCTTGACCTCCTTCGCCTGCTTTTCCAGCGCATCGTAGTCGATGCACTCTGTCTCTTTGTCCACACCATAGGGGACGACGTGGAAGTACTTGCCCGACATGTTGACGGCGCTGCCGTGCGTGAGGTGTCCGCCGTCCGTGAGATTCATGCCCATGTAGGTGTCGCCGGGCGAAAGCAGCGAGAAGAACACCGCCATGTTTGCCTGTGCGCCCGAGTGCGGCTGCACGTTGACATAGCCTGCGCCGAACAGCTCTTTCGCACGCTCGATGGCAAGCGTCTCGACGACGTCGACGCACTCGCAGCCGCCGTAGTAGCGCTTGCCCGGGTAGCCCTCGGCGTACTTGTTCGTGAGCACGCTTCCCTGCGCCTCCATGACGGCGCGGCTCACGATGTTCTCCGAAGCGATCAGCTCAAGCTTGTGACGCTGGCGCGAAAGCTCCGCCTCAAGCGCCGAAGCGATCTTCTCATCGGTCTTCTTCAATGTATCCATCAATGCCATACATTTCCCTCCTGATCCGTCGATAACGGGGACACCCCCCGTTTCCTGCCTATCCATACTATGTTATTGTACTATGAATTCTTAGCCTCGACAAGCCCGTAGGGCGCAGGCGAGGGTTAGAAGTCATTGTCCAGCATCGCTGTGGCTATGAATTCTTAGCCTCGACAAGCCCGTAGGGCGCAGGCGAGGGTTAGAAGTCGTTGTCCAGCACCGCTGTGGCTACGAATTCTTAGACGCGACAAATCCGATAGTGTGTAGGAGCGTCCTAGAAGTCGTTGTCCAGCACCGCTGCGGCTATGAATTCTTAGCCTCGGCAAGCCCGTAGGGCGCATGCAAATCTTGAAGCATCGCGGCAGAATTGCTATACTATACTTAGGTTAAGATAGCATCAAAGCGAGGGGGAGCATCGATGGAAAATCTGGCGATCATCGACATGGGGTCGAACAGCATTCGGTTCATCGTCATGCAGATCAACGACAACCATTCGTATTTCCTGCAATATCAGCAAAAGGAGGCGATTCGGCTCGGCAAGGGCATGTCGGAGACGGGGCGGCTCAATCCAGACGGTGTGAGGCGTGCGCTTGAGTGCCTGCACGTCTACAAGCACATGATGGAGGTCATGCAGGTCACGCGCTGCATCGCGGTCGCGACGGCGGCGGCGAGGAGCGCATCCGACGGGCAGCAGTTCATCGAGCGCATCCGAGAAGAGACAGGCATCGAGATTGAGATCATCTCGGGTGAGCGCGAGGCATATCTCGGCTACCTCGGCGTCGTGAACACGATAGATGCGAAGGATTTCATCCAGTTTGACCTCGGCGGCGCATCGATCGAGGTGTCGCTCGTTTTGAACCGCAAGATCAAGGAGTCGGTTTCCGTACCCCTGGGCGCAGTGACGATGACGGACAAGTTTGGCATGCAGGACATCGTGACGCAGGGCGTCCTCGACAAGTGCGTGAAACATGTGGAAAAGAAGTTCCGCGAGATGATTCCCTGGGCGAAGGACAGACGCCTGCCCGTCATCGGCATCGGCGGCACCGTCCGAAACCTCGCGAAGATGGATCAGTACAAGACGAGCTACCAGCTCGCGCGCATCCACAACTACATCATTCCGCGCGAACGCTTCGAGCCTTGCTATCAGGCCATCATCAAGTCGAGCTGCACGAACCGCAGGAAGTTCGGCGGGCTTTCTACGGAACGCGCCGACATTATCGTCGCAGGTGCGACGATTGCACGCTGCCTCATGGAGTTCAGCGGCGGCAAAGACCTCATCGTTTCAGGCTGCGGCCTCCGAGACGGCGTTTTCTACGAGTATTACGGCAAGAAATACGGCGCAGGCTCGCCCGTCGTCAAGGACGTGCTCAAGGCGAGCGTAGAGAACTATCTGAAGCGCGTGGAGCGGCGCATGGAGCATCTAGGGCGCGTCCACGATCTCGCCCTGAGCCTCTTCGACCAGCTGAGGCGCCTGCACGGTGCTCCGAAGCGTTCGCGCGACCTCCTGTCCGTTGCCGCGTGGCTGCACGATGCGGGCAAGATCGTCAATTATTACGAGCACGCGCGAAACTCCGCCTTCATCATCAACAACGCGCCGCTCTACGGCATGACGCAGAAAGAACAGCTCAAGGCGTCCTTCATCGCGGGTTTCCATCACGGCATCAGCAACAAGATCATGCGCTCGTATCGCTATGCCATGATGGTCACGCAGCCCGAGTGGAAGGAGATTCGCAAGCTCGCGACGCTGCTCGCGCTCGCCGAGGCCGCCGATGTGACCTACGAGGGTCTTGTCACAGGGTTCGAGGCGGCGGCAACGTCCGAGGGCGTCGCGCTCTCCGTCATCGCCGCGCCCGATGCCGACACCCGCGCTACGGATTTCGAGATGCAGAGTTTCTGCAAGCAGTTCAAGAAAGAGTTCGGCCGGCCGCTCGTCATCGTGTGGCGCAAGTAGGCGCGCGTATCTAACATAAGAAAGGATCTCCTTAGAAAATTTCTTTTCGAGCAGGGAAACGCATTCTTTTAGAGAATTGGGATTATAGTAGAAAAGTCTTGAGGGAAAACTGTATTAGGAGGGATGTGTCATGTGGAAAAAATTCTTGTTCGTCGTTTGTGTCCTGTTGCTTCTGACCGCAAGCCTGGCGGGGGCGGAAGCAGCGGCGGTTGCGCCGCCGGAAGCGGTGTCTGCGCCGTCTGGCATGGAGATGCGACTGAAGCTCCTCGCCGGGGAATGGCTCAGCCCCAAGGGGACACTCATCTTGGAGGTTGAGGGGCAGAAGATCAACGGCTGTGAGATCACGAAGTACGAAGATCTCGTTGATCGCTCGACCATGGGAACGACGGTCTTCTGGATCTTGGAAGAGGAAGGCGAGCGCATGATGCAGCTCGACTGGCGCATCCAAGGTGACGACAGCGACTACATCTTCCTTGACGGCAGGCTCAAGCTGCATCGCGCTTCTGCGTTGTGAAACGGGTTGCCGTATGAGCTGACACAAATGCTCCCGCATAGGATTTCATTTTGCCTTGTGCGGGGGCGTTTTGCGTGGGGCTGGAAAAGCAATGAAAGTTCCCCGATCCGTCTGCGCCCCTTGGACTTGACTTCTTAGATATGAGAAAAAAGTGTGAAAAAATGCAGAATGCAAGCAGGAATTTTGAGGAAAAAGGAGAACTTGAAAACTAAGGATAATTATGTTTTAATTAAGGAAGACTGACTCAATCAGCAATCCTTGGAGAGTGCCTGGCGCTCTCTTTGAAGAAGTATTCCTGCATACCCCCGTGGTGGGGCGAAAGAGGAGGCAGTAATGTGGACAAGCGGGAAAGCATGTGGGAGCGTTATCTCCGCAACGGCCTGAGCCGCCGCGACTTCCTGAAAGGGTGCGTCGCGCTGACATCTCTGATGGGGCTTGATACGAGCATGGTCTCGAAGGTCGTCGAGGCGGCAGAGTCGAAGCCTCTGCCGGTCGTGATCTGGATGCACGGTCATGAGTGCACGGGCTGCGACGAGTCGTTCATTCGCTCGGCGGCGCCAATGGCGTCCGACTTGGTGTTGAACATGATTGCGCTCGAATACAGCCACGTCCTGAGCGCGGCTTCGGGCGAGCCGTTCGAGGCGCATCTTGAGCAGACGATTGAAAAGTACAAGGGACAGTACATCCTCGCCGTCGAGGGTGCGATTGCGACGAAGGACAACGGCGTCTATTGCATGTCGGGCGGTCATCCGTTCATCAATACGTTCCAGCGCGTGGCCAAGGATGCGGCGGCGATCATCGCCTACGGCACGTGCGCGACGTCGGGCGGCATCCAGGCGGCTGCGCCGAATCCGACAGGCTCGGCGGGCGTCAGCCACTATGTGGGCAACAAGCCGGTCATCAATGTCCCGGGCTGTCCTCCGATCCCTGAGGTCATGACGGGCGTCGTCATGCACGTCGCTCTCTTCGGCTCGGTTCCCGACCTCGATATGGAGAGCCGTCCCAAGCAGTTCTACGGCAACCGCATTCACGATACATGCTACCGCCGTCCCTTCTTCGATGCGGGCATGTTCGCCGAGCGCTTCGACGACGCGGGCTCGAAGGCGGGCTGGTGTCTCTACAAGCTCGGCTGCAGAGGTCCTGAGACGTACGCTTCGTGCGGCAATATGCGCTGGTTCCAAGGCATGAGCTACCCGATTCAGTCGGGTGCGCCGTGCATTGGCTGCACGAACGCGAACTTCTGGGACGATGCGCCGTTCTCCGACCGTCTGCCGAAGTACGGGCCTCTGGGCAGCATTGACAAGATCGGCGTCGGACTCGCGGTCGGCGCGGCGGCGGGCGTCGCCGTACACGGCGCTTTGAGCCTCGCGCAGCGCGCAAAGGCGGATGCGGCGATCGAGAAGGAAGAGGAGAAGGCGAAGAGAGAGCAGGTGCATAAATGAAACATGTAACGGTCGATCCGGTAACGAGAATCGAAGGGCATCTGCGCGTCGAGGTGCAGGTGGACGAGGCGACGGGCAAGGTCACGGATGCTCTTTCGAGCGGCACGGCGTGGCGCGGTCTCGAACTCGTCATGAACGGGCGCGATCCGCGCGACGCGTGGGCGTACATCCAGCGTATATGCGGCGTCTGCACGACGGCACACGCGCTGTGTTCCGTGCGCGCCGTTGAGGATGCGCTCGGCATCCGCATCCCGACGAATGCAAACTATATCCGCAATATCATGGCGGGCTGCCTGACGGTGCAGGATCATCTCGTGCATTTCTATCATCTGCACGCTCTCGACTGGGTCAGCCCCGTCGAGGCTCTGGCGGCAGACCCGGTTGCGGCGGCGAACCTGCAGCGTGAGATTCTCAAGCTGCGCCTGCCGCTCGCAGGCCCTGCAGGGCTCAATACGGAAGCGTATCCGAAGGACTTCCCGAATGCGACGCCCGAATACTTCGCGGCATTCAAGCAGAAGATCGAGCAGATCGTCAAGAGCGGGCAGCTCGGCATCTTTGCGGCGAACTGGTGGGATCACCCCGACTACAAGATCCTGCCGCCCGAGGTGCATCTCATCGCGGTCGTCCACTATCTTGAGATGCTCGACAAGCACCGTGAGATCATGACGCCGCACGTCGTGTTCGGCGGCAAGAACCCGCACGCGCACTATGTCGTCGGCGGCATGCCGTGCGCGATCTCCCTCGACGACGGCAATGCACCGATCAACACGGCTCGCCTCGCCATCGTCGATCGCGCCGTGAACCTCACGCGCACGCTCGTCAACGAATATTATCTGCCCGATGTCCTCGCCATCGGCTCGCTCTACGTCAAGGCGGGCAAGGTGGACGGCGGCGGCCTCGCCAAGCATTGCGTCATGGCGTTCGGACAGTTCCCCGATCAGAGCTACACGGGCACGCGAAACGGCGACTTCATGCGCCAGCTATTGATCCGCTCGAACGGTGTCGTCGAGAACTTCGGCGCAGGCCTTGCGGCGGCGACCTTCACGGAGGTCAAGGCGGAGGATCTGTCCGATCCCGTCGCCTTCACCGAGGGTGTCGATCATTCGTGGTACGAGTACGAGGGCGCGGAGAGCGATCTGCATCCGTGGGCAGGACAGACGAAGCCGAAGTACACGGCGCCGAAGGTCGGCACGCAGACGAACTGGCAGGAGCTCAACGAGAAGGGCAAATACTCGTGGCTCAAGACGCCGAAATGGCGCGGCAAGCTCGCCGAGGTCGGTCCTCTGGCGCGCTATATCATCATCTACGTCAAGGCGAAGAAGGGCCTCCTGCCCGATCCGACGTGGGCGGAGCAGCTCATGCTCAACCAAATGGATGCGGTGTCGAAGGCGATCGGTCTCGCGCCCGAGGTCTGGCTGCCGACGATGGTCGGCCGCACGGCTGCGCGTGCACTCGACGCGCAGCTCAATGCCGAGATCGAGAAGTACTACTTCGACAAGCTCATCGCGAACATCAAGGGCGGCGACCTCGCTGTCGCAACATCGGATAAGTGGGATCCTGTGACGTGGCCGAAGGAAGCGAAGGGCGTCGGCCTCTACGACGCGCCGCGCGGCGCGCTCTCGCACTGGGTCGTCATCAAGAACGGCAAGATCGCGAACTATCAGTGCGTCGTGCCGACGACGTGGAACGCCTGCCCGCGCGACGATGCGGCAGGACACGGCGCCTACGAGATGGCGATGATGGACACACGCGTCGCCGTGCCCGACAAGCCATTGGAGATCGTGCGCGTCATCCGCTCGTTCGATCCGTGCATGGCCTGCTCCACGCACGTCTACAACGCGAACGGCGACACGCTCAAGATCATGACGACTGATCCCTATGCAGGACTGCAGGTGGAAGAATAGAACGATCACGCATCGTGGAAAGGAGAAACTGCCGCGAGCGGGGCGTTCATCGCGCGTTTCGCGGCAGCAGGGACATGTGATATGAGAGAAGTCAAACGCAGGATTTACTACGTTTTCAGTCCTTGGCTCAGGATCTTTCACTGGATCATGGTCGTCTGCATCTCGGTCCTCTTTGCGACGGGATTGATGATCACCGAGCCTTGGCTCATTTACTCTGTCGAGCCGACGTTCAGCGGCATGACGACGGACAACATCCGAAACATCCATTTCATCGCGGCGTTCACCTTCATGGCGGCCTTCCTCCTGAGGATTTACGGCTTCTATGTGAACCGCGGCGACCGTCTCTTCCCGCGCTTCTGGGAGGGGCTTTTCTGGCGGGCGATCGGCGACGTCATCCTGCATTACATCTTTGTGCGCTACGAGCACAAGTCGTACTTGAGGAACCCGATCGCGCGCATGTCGTACACGCTGCTCTATGTGCTCGTCGCCGTCGAGGTCTTGACGGGCTTTGCGATGTACGGCGCGAATGAGCCGGAAAGCGTGTCCTTCATGCTCTTCGGCTGGGTCATCACGTTCTTGGGCAACGAGTTCATGGCGCACCTCGTGCACCACTACGTCGCCTGGTTCATCATCCTCTTCGCCATCGGCCATCTCTACATGGTCATCCGCGCGGAGTTCATGGAGGGCGAGAGTGAAGTGTCGAGCATGTTCTCCGGCAGGAAGATCCTGACGCACGAGCCGCTTGACGCTTACCAGCTCAGCCACCCCGAGGAGGAACACAAGGGCAGGGCGAGCTGAGGAAGGAAGAGGTCTATGTGTAAAGAATGCGGCTGCGGCGCGTCAAACGGCAATACGCGCCTGCAGTTCAACGTCAAAGGCTATACGGAGGAGTCGGCGAAGGGCGCGGAAAAGGCGCTTTTGGGTCTTGCGGGCGTGCTCTACGTGCATATCCACGCGCACGACGGCGAGACGACGGTCGACTACGATCCGGCGAAGACAAAACTCACGGAGATTCTTGGCATTTTCGAGGAGCGAGGCCTTTCGGCTGCGCTCTGAGTCGGGCGGTGCGCTTTTGCCGCATCGTTTCAACAGGGAAAGATGGCGCCCCCTTTCGGCAAGCCGCCGGAGGGGGCGCTTTTCGCATAGGAGGAAGTTCGGTGCATGAAATGGCGATCGCCGAGGGCATTTTGGACATCGCGCTCAAGACGATGGAGGAGAACGAGGCGAAGCGCGTCGCACGCGTCAAGCTGCTCGTCGGTGAAATGGCGGGCGTGGAATGCGAGTCGCTGCTCTTTTGCTTCGAGGCTCTGACAAAAGGCACGGCGGCAGACGGCGCGGCGCTCGACATCGAGCGCGTGCCGCTCGTCGGACGCTGCGGATCTTGCGGCAAGGAGCAGCACGTCGAGCGATACAGCTTCTTGTGCCCTTCGTGCAGGAACGGCGCACTTGAAATCATCTCGGGACGCGAACTCAAGGTGGAATCTTTGGAGGTGGATTAAGAAAATGGAAGTCAAGGTCATGAAGAACGTTCTGGCGATGAATGACGAAGCAGCAGCAGAAAATGCGGCGCTTTTTCAGCGGAAGGGGATCTTCGTGCTCAATCTCATGGGATCGCCGGGCGCGGGCAAGACGACGCTCCTGGAGCGCACGTTGGAAGCATTGAAGGATGAGATGCGTCTCGCCGTCATCGAGGGCGATCTCTTCACATCGAAGGACGCTGAGCGCATCGACCGCCTCGGCGTGCCCGTCGTGCAGATCAACACGAGCGGCGGCTGTCATCTCGACGCGCCGATGGTCAAGAGTGCGCTCTCGTCCATCGACCTCGACTCGCTCGACATGCTCATCATCGAGAATGTCGGCAACCTCGTCTGCCCGGCGGAATTTGAGCTGGGGCAGGACAAGAAGGCGGTCGTGCTGTCGATCACGGAGGGGGACGACAAGCCCTTGAAGTACCCGCTGATGTTCAAGGAGGCCGACGCGGCGCTCCTCAACAAAGTCGACCTCCTGCCTTACACGGACTTCGATCTGGAGAGTGCGACGGACGACATCCGGACGCTTCATCCGGGCATCGAGGTCATGGCGATCGCGTGCCGCACGGGCGAGGGACTCCCCGCATGGCTCTCGTGGCTTCGGAAGAATGTGCGCGAGAAGAAGGAGGCAGTTTGATGAGTGAAGCGTTCTTGGGCGTATCGCCCGAAGAGATCGAGCGTGCGAGAAAAGAGCTGGAGGCGACGCCCGCCGTGACGGTTCTCGGCATCGGCAACGTCATCCTGCAGGACGAAGGCTTCGGCGTGCGCGCCGCCGAACTCCTGCGCGAGAAGTACGACTTCCCGCCTGCCGTGCAGATCATCGACGGCGGCACGCTCGGTGCGGAGCTTCTGGGCGTCATCACGGGCACGGAGCACCTTCTTGTGCTCGATTCCGTCAACGGCGGCAAGGAGGCGGGCACGCTCTTTCACTTTGAGAATGAGGGAATCTCGGCGCACTTCCAGGACAAGCTGTCGGTGCACGAGGTCGGCATCCAGGACGTGCTCGCGACGCTTTCCGTGACGGGGCGCGCGATTCCCGACGTCGTCGTGCTCGGCGCACAGCCCTACGCCGTCGGCGCGGGCGTCGCGCTCAGCCCGCAGATGGAAGCGCTTCTGCCCGAGATCGAGCGCCGAGCCATCGACGTGCTCTCGCGCTGGGGCGTCGAGGTGCGGGCGAAGGACGCCTCTCGCGAGGTCGCCTTCACGCGCGTCGCCGAGGCGAAGCATGAGAAGGCGGGCGCTTCGTGCGGCTTCGTCGCAGAGGACGAGGCCGATGCGCCGCTCGATGTGCCGATGAAGCAGGCGGGCGAGGCGATGCGCACGGCGCGGCAGACTTTGCCGCATGAGCTTCTGACGAAGGGAGGCGAAGGCTGATGTGTCTTGCTGTACCGGCGAAGGTGCTCGATATTGCGGGCAGCGTCGCGCGCGTCTCCGTCAACGGCGTGGAGCGCGAGGCGAGCCTCATGCTGCTGCCTGAGGCGAAGCTCGGCGACTACGTGCTCGTACATGCGGGCTTTGCCATGCAGATCGTTGAGGAAAAAGACGCCGAAGAAACGTACGCGCTGCTCGCCGAGATGAAGGGTGCGCCGCGCACGGTGATGTAGGAAGCGAGGAAATGCCTTGAAGAAACTCACGCCGCAAGAAGAAAAGGAAGCGGCAAGGGCGCTCCTTGCTGACATTGAGCGCCTTGCCGCGGGCAGGCATCTTCGCTATATGGAGGTTTGCGGCACGCACACGGTCGCCATCTTCCGCGCGGGACTTCGGCAGATTCTGCCCGAGAACATCGAGCTTGTCTCCGGCCCCGGCTGTCCCGTGTGCGTGACGAGCGATGCCTACATGGACAAGGCGATCGCCTGCGCGAAGATGGAGGACGTCATCGTCGCGACGTTCGGCGACATGCTCAAGGTGCCGGGCAGCCGCGAAAGCCTCGCAGATGCGCGTGCGGCGGGCGCATGTTTACGCGTCGTCTACTCGCCACTTGACGCGCTCGCCGCCTCGCGGGAGAATCCCGAAAAGACGGTCGTCTTCCTCGGCGTCGGCTTTGAGACGACAGCGCCGACCGAGGCGGCGGCGGTGCTCTCGGCAAAGGAGGAGGGACTGAAGAACTTCTGCGTCTTGTCGGCGCAGAAACTCGTGCCGCCTGCCGTGAAGCTCCTCTTGGCTGACCCCGATGTGCATGTCGACGGCTTCCTGCTGCCCGGGCACGCATGCGTCGTCACAGGCACGCGCCCCTACGCCTTTCTCGCTGATGAGGCGCATAAGCCCGGCGTCGTCGCGGGCTTCACGCCGCTCGCGATCCTGCGCGCCGTCTGGCGGCTCGTGCGGCAGACGGCGGCGAATGAAGCCCGCATCGAGAACGAGTACGGCTCCGTCGTGCGCGAAGAGGGAAATCCCGCCGCGCTCGCCATCCTCGCGCGCGTCTACGAGGAGGCGGCGGACGAGTGGCGCGGTCTCGGCGTCATCGAGCGCTCGGGGCTTCGCATGCGCGAGGAGTTCGCCGCGTTCGATGCCGAGCGACGACTGCCCGTCGAAGTCGAGCGCGTGGAGAAGAAGACAGCGTGCCGCTGCGGCGAGGTTCTGCGCGGCGCGGTGCGCCCGACGGACTGCACGCTCTTCGCGAAGGCGTGCGTGCCGACGCACGCCGTAGGGCCGTGCATGGTGTCGGTCGAGGGCGTGTGCGCCGCCTGGTACAAGTACGGCCGAGGGAGGTTTCACTTTGGAAAATGAGAAGATCACGCTCGCGCACGGCGCGGGCGGCAGCCTGAGCCAGGCGCTGATGGAGAGCGTCATCCTGCCTGCCTTCGGCAATGAGTTCCTGCAGAAAATGCACGACGGCGCGGCGCTCGACCTCGGCGGCAAGACCGCCTTCACGACGGATTCCTTCGTCGTCGCGCCGCGCTTCTTCCCCGGCGGCGACATCGGCAAGCTCGCCGTCTGCGGCACGGTCAACGACCTCGCGATGACGGGCGCCGTGCCGCGCTACATCTCGTGCGCCTTGATTTTGGAAGAGGGTCTTTCCATCGAGGAGCTCAGGCGTATTTTGCACTCGATGAAGGAGGCTGCGGCAGAAGCGAAGGTCGCCATCGTCACGGGCGACACGAAGGTCGTCGGCAAGGGTGCGGCGGACGGCATCTACATCAACACGGCGGGACTCGGCGAGATCGAACGCGCGATGGAGCCGCAGAATGTCAGGGCGGATATGGACGTCATCCTCTCGGGAACGCTCGGCGATCATGCAGCGACCGTCATGGCGGAGCGTCACGGCATCGAGATTCCCGCGACGCTTCATAGCGACTGTGCGCCGTTGGGCGACCTCGCCGCGCTCATGCGCCGCGCCGCGCCCTCGATCGCCTGCATGAGAGATCCGACGAGAGGCGGCGCGGCGGCGGTCTTGAACGAGATCGCATGTGCGGCACAAGTCGGCGTCATCCTGGACGAGGAGGCGCTTCCCGTGCGCGAGGAGGTCGAGGGCATCGCCGCATTTCTCGGATTCGATCCGCTGGAATTGGCGAACGAGGGCAAGGCGATCGCCTTCTGCGCGCCCGAGGAAACGGCGGCGCTTCTCGCCGCCATGCGCGAGCATCCTTACGGCAGGAACGCCTGCTGCATCGGCCGCACGACGGCGGAGGAGCCGGGCATCGTCGCACTCCGGACGGCGCTCGGCGGCCTGCGCATCGTCGACATGCCGCTCGGCAACCTCGTGCCGCGCATCTGCTAGGGCGGCTGCGGCTCAGACCCGCGCGTCCGCTGTGCGGCGGAGGCGCGCGATGCGGTCGAGGATTTTTACGAGAAGCGGTGCAGCCAAGAGCGTGAAGACCATGCCGGGAAGAGCCGCCGCGACGAGCGCCCATGCGCCCTTGCCGACGACGAAACTCAGCGTGATGCGGGCGGTGAAGGTGCCGAGCGGCCCTGCGAGCGCCACCGTCCAATAATGGCGGCCGAAAAGTACGAAGACGAGGCCGACGACGAGGCGGAACTGCATGGCGATGGCGACATTGAAGAGGTTCTGCGTGCCGAGCAGGAGGCCGACGAGACTCGAAAGGACGCCCGCCAGAATGTAGCGCTTGAAGCCGAAGACGGCGCAGATCGCGACGGCCAGCGGGGCGGAGAGCTGAAATTCCAGCCCTGGCGCCAGGCTCGGCAGCTTGATGGCTCCCGTGACGGTGATCAGGGCGGCGAGCAAGGCGATTTCGGTCACGTCGGAGGTGGAAACGGCAAGTTTTTTCATGGGAAACGCTCCTTTTTTTATGGAATCACGGGTGAGTCGAACAGCTTCATCGCATCTGTGATTCTTTTTTTATTGTTTCAGCGTACACGTTTTGCATAGTATTGTCAACCGTAAAATAAATAAAGTTGACAATAAAATAAACAAGGTCTATTCTATAGGAAGCACTGATAAAAGGAGTAAAAGGAGTGTTTCTGCATGGCGCTTTACAGTCTGAAGATGCGGGCGGAAAAGAGCGCGGGAAAGCGCGAGCACGTGTCGGGCGCGGAGAAAATCTTGCCGGAGGAGGAACTGCCGGAACATTTGGCGGCGCTTCTTTCGCGCGCCCTGCACCACGCCAAGGGCAAGGCGGATTTCGTGAACTTCAAGGTGGAGGCGATCGCGCCCGAGGCGGTGGAGCATCTGCCCGCGCTTCCCGTCTCGACGGTCGAGGTTGAGACGCTTGCCGAGGGGCGGCGCGTGATTATCGACGCCTTGGAAAAACTTGGCTTGAAAAACGGCGAAGCCATCCTCGCGAAGTTTTCCGAGACGTATGGGATGCGCGGCGCAATGCTGCTCGATGCGGACACGCTCGAACGCTTGGAGCCGGACGCCGAACGCGGCCTGCGTGCGACGTACATGGACGCCGCACGTACTGCAAAAGGGGCGTCTGACTGCAAGAACCACTTCGCCGAAGCCGTCGTCCTCGCGACGAAGGTCGTCCATGCGCCGCACATCGTCGCGGAGATCTGCGTGTCCGACGATCCTGACTATGTGACGGGCTATGTGGCAGCGCCGTCGCTCGGCTATCGCCGCATCACGAAGCTCAAGGAGGCAGGCTCGCCCGACGGCGGACGCATCTTCCTCTATCGCGGTCCGCGCGGCGGCGTCGCCGAGACGATTCGCTATCTGGAAAAGCAATGTGTGCTCGTGAGCGGCGTGCCGGACAGCCCGGCGGGGAATGTGCGCCCACAGGGCATGGAGGAAATGCTTGCCGAACAGCTGGCGGCGAAAAAGGCGCGCCATTTGTGCCGCGAGATGCACGAGATCGACTCGGTGCAGGCCGCACACGTCACGGTCGGCGGTGTTGAAAAGCTGCTTCTGGCGTCGAACAATTACCTTGGACTCGTCGATCATCCGCGCCTCAAGCGGGCGGCGCAGGAGGCCGTCGAGCGCTACGGCTGCGGCTCCGGCGGCTCGCGGCTGACGACGGGTACGCTTCCTCTGCACACGAAGCTGGAAGAGGAGCTGGCAGCGTTCAAGGGGACGGAGGCGGCGCTCCTCTTCGATACGGGCTACATGGCGAATGTCGGCATCCTTTCCGCGCTTGGTCAGAAAGGCGCAGTCTTTTTCAGCGATGAGCTCAACCATGCGAGCATCATCGACGGCTGTCGCTTGAGCCGCGCCAAGACCGTCGTCTATCGCCACAGCGACATGAAGGATTTGGAGGAGAAGCTCGCCGCCCATGCTCAGTGTCCGGGCGTCATCGTCTCCGATGCGGTGTTCAGTATGGACGGCGACATTGCCGATCTGCCGCGCATCTTGGAGCTTGCGCGAAAGTACCATATTTGGAGCATGGTGGACGAAGCGCACTCGACCGGCGTGATCGGCGGGATGGGGCGCGGTATATGCGAGCATTTTCACTTAAGGGAGAAGCCCGATGTCCTGATGGGGACGCTGTCGAAGGCTTTGGCGAGTGAGGGCGGCTACGTCTGCGGCAGTCGACTCTTGATCGACTATTTGAAGAATACAGCTCGCAGTTTCATCTTCTCGACGAGCCAATCGCCCGCCAATCTCGCCGCCGCGTCCGCAGCGCTGCAGCTTTTGCAGGAAGAGCCAGAGCGCGTCGCTCGCCTGCAGGAAAATGTCCGCGTGTTCTGCGCGGCACTTGCCGAGAATGGCGTTGAAGCCCGGAGCGAGACGGCGATTGTGCCCCTCATCATCGGCGAAGAGTCCCTGGCGGTGAAAATAGCGAAGGATTTGGAGCGGCAGGGCATCCTCGTATCCGCCATCCGCTACCCGACAGTGGCGAAGGGGGCGGCTCGCCTGCGCGTCGCCTTGGCTGCGACGCACACGGAGGAGGAGCTGAAAAGCGCGGCGGCGCACATCGCCGCATGTATAGAGAGTTTTCATGGAACGGCGTAACTTCGCAAAGTAACTTCCGCTGATGTAAGTCTGTGGGATTTACTCTAAGAAAGCCGATAGGAGTACGGGCAAGAAGCATTGGAATTTACGATGTCACTTCATTTACCCGCTGTAATTTCCCTGTAACTTGCGATTGACAAGCCGCATGGGAAATGGTATACTCATCCTTGTTGCGCAGCCTTGTTTGCAGGCTGACGAAAACTTCATATCGACTGCGGCTTGCCGCAGGCGGATTCAAGCATTGGAGAGTTGTCCGAGTGGTTGAAGGAGCACGCCTGGAAAGCGTGTATACGGGGAAACCTGTATCGAGAGTTCGAATCTCTCACTCTCCGCCAGTGATGAAGGCAGGCGTTGTCCCGTTTCGGGGATGACGCCTTTTTTGTGTTTTGGAGCGGTATATGAGGAATTACACGCACAAACGTCCATTGTGTGGAAATTGTGCGCCGTCCTGAATGAAAGTTTGCCAATCGGTCTGCGCCCTTCGGGCTTGACTTCTTGGACTTTCATCGGAAATTCACTTGCCTTGCGAAAGATTCCCCCATATAATAAAAGACGTATACACTGTGCGGCGGCTGGATGCTGCACGGGCGCTTTGGCGCCGAAGGGGAGAAGAAAGAATGGACATCAAGGACATGCGCGCCTTTTATGCGATCGTGGAGGAAGGCAATATCAGCCATGCCGCAGGGCGGCTCGCCGTGGCGCAGCCCGCGCTGTCGAGGCAGATGAAGCGGCTGGAGAGTGCGCTCGGCGTGAAGCTCTTCGAGCGCGGCAGCCGCCGCATCCGGCTGACGGAGGCGGGGCGCGTGCTCAAGGAGCGCGTCGAGCAGATTCTAGGCCTCGTCGACGGCACGGTGCGCGAGATCCAGGACGTGGGCGAAGGCACGGCGGGCGAGGTGCGCATCGGTACGATCACAAGCTCGGGCGCGAACCTCGTGCCGGGGCTTCTGGCGGCGTTCCACAAGACGCATCCGCGCGTGACCTTCCAGATCTTTGAGGCGGAGGGCGCACGCGTCCTCGATATGCTCGACAATCGGCTCATCGAGATCGCCGTCACGCGCACGGAGGTCGAGCGCGAGAGCTACGAGTCCATTGTGCTCGCAAACGAACCGCTCGCGGCGATGATGAACCGCACGGCGTCCTGCGGTGCGGCCGAAGATTTCGTGCGGCTCGCAGAGCTTGCCGAGCAGTCGATCATCATCCCGCTTCGCTGGCAGGGCATCTTTCTTACTGCCTGCCGCAAGGCAGGTTTCGAGCCGCGCATCCTGTGCCTGAGCGACAGCATCGTACAGGATGTCCTGGCAGCGAAGGTGGGACTCGGCGCGGCGATCCTGCCGCAGTCGGCGAAGAGCCTTCTGACGGATGAATCGATGGTCTGCAAGCGGATCGTCGAGCCGGAGATCTTGACGCACACGGTGATCGCGTGGAAACGCGATCGACCACTTTCAGCGGCGGCTGCAAGCTTTTTGTCGCTCCTTCGCGAGCGACTTCTATAGGAGGCAGTAGGGTTTTCCGCGCTTCTTATAAGCCGCCGGAAGTGATGAGAGGAAGCGTTCGAACGAAAGACGCGCGGAACGCAGTGAAGAACAGGAGGATACAGCATGGCGAGAGTAGCAAAGGCAGAAAAAGCAACGAAAAGCACAACGGCGGAAGCAGTGAGTGCGGCGGAGACGGCAGAATCCCCGAAGAAGATCATGATCGTCGAGGACGAGAGGCGCATCGCGCGCTTTCTGCAGATGGAGCTGGAGCACGAGGGCTTCGAGACGGAGTCCGAGGAGAACGGACGTCGCGCCTATGAGCGCATCGTGCAGGAGCAGTACGATCTCGTTCTCCTCGACATCATGCTGCCCGATATGGACGGGCTTGAGGTCTGCCGCCGCGTGCGTGAGATCAGCGACGTGCCGATCATCATGCTGACGGCGAAGGACGATGTCGAGGATAAGGTCAACGGACTCGACATCGGCGCGGACGACTACATCACGAAGCCCTTCGCCATCCAGGAATTGCTGGCCCGCGTGCGCGCGGCGATTCGCGTGCACAAGGCGAACGAGGCGGGTAACCGCGACGAACGCGTGCTCGCCGTCAAGGATCTCGTGCTCTATCCGGGGCGCTACGAAGTGCGCGTCAAGGGCGATCTTGTTGAACTGACGAAGAAGGAGTATTCACTTCTCGAATACATGCTGCGCAACAAGCCCAATGTTCTCACGCGCGACCAGATCTTGCAGGAAGTCTGGGGCTATGACTACGTAGGCGACACGAACGTGGTTGACGTCTATATCCGCTATCTGCGTGCAAAGATTGATGAGCGTTTCGACGACAAGTACATCTACACGGTGCGGGGCGTCGGCTATGCGATCAAGGGCTAGGCGGCTCTGGCGTGCACTTTCCCGCCTGCGCTCCTCGCGCCACATGCGCATATCGACGTGGCTGACGCTCGTCTATGCGGCGGTGCTCGTCTTCGTGCTCGTGTTCACGAGCATCGTTTCCGCCATCGGCATCTATTATTCCCTCTACCACCAGGCGGAGATTGAGCTTATGCGATCGCAGGAGCATGTGCTCTCCGCGATCGAGCATGGTACGGAGATTTTTAACGAGACGGCACCCGACATGCGCCGTCGCTATCCGCTCGCCTTCGCTGTCTACGAGGATGATCTCTTGATGCCCGGCGTTGTGCTGCGCGTGACGGAGGGGGCGGACAGCCCCGTCGTCTACGAGTCGGATACGCACTACCCGTCCATCAACCTCGTCGAAGCGCACATCGACCAGCATCCGCCGCTTTGGGCGAATTCGGCGATGTACGTTTCTACCATTGGCAATACACAAATTTACTACCACAAAATCATCATCAACCAGAGTGGGCACACCTATGTGCTGCACTTCTTCCGCACGATCACAGCGGAGCGCCACTTCCTCACGACATTGCAGAAGGTGCTGACCATCACGAATCTCGCGGGCATCGTTCTGGCGCTCGCCGCCGGCTACTTCATCAGCTGCCGCATCCTGCGGCCGATCCGCACGATGACGCAGGCGGCGCGTTCCCTTGAGGTCACCGACCTTGGCCGACGCATCGCTGTGCCGCCCGTCAAGGACGAGCTTGCCGAGCTTGCTGAGACGTTCAACCACATGCTCGACCGCATACAGGCGGGATTCGAGCAGCAGCGGCGCTTCGTGTCCGATGCCTCGCACGAGCTTCGGACGCCCGTGACGGTCATCCGCGGCTACTCGGACATGCTGCGCCGCTGGGGCGCAAGCGATCCCGAAACGCTCGAAGAGGGACTCGCTGCCATGGCTTCCGAAGCCGAGGACATGCAGGGGCTGATCGAGAAGCTCTTGTTCCTCGCACGCGCTGACCAGAAGCGGCTCGCCATGCACAAGGAGCGACTGGAACTCGCGCCTCTGGTTGAGGATGTCGTGAAGAAGATGGCGCTCATCGCGACGCGGCACGAGGTCGAGCTTCTTGCAAATGAACCGGGCGCGGTCTACGCCGACCCACTGCTCATCAAGCACATGATGCGCATCATCCTCGAAAACAGCATGAAGTATACGCCCAAGGGCGGCCGCATCACGATTGAGCTGCGCCGTGGAGCGGGTGAGATGGTTCTGACGCTTGCCGACAACGGCATCGGCATCGCGAAGGAGCATCAGGACAAGGTGTTCGAGCGCTTCTATCGCGTCGATTCCGCGCGGACGCGCGGCAAGGATGCGCCGGGCGGCACGGGACTGGGGCTTTCGATCGCGCGCTGGATCGCTGAGCAGCATGCGATCGGCATCGAGCTTGAGAGTGATCTCGGCAAGGGCACGAAGTTCATCCTCCATGTGCCATGCGTGGAGTGAGCGCCGGATCTGCCCCAAGGGTGGAAAATCGCGGAAGCGTGGAGGAGGCTGGAATCTTGCAGGCAAAGGGAAAACTCCTCGTCTTGGAAGCGGGCGACGGCTCGGGCAAGGCGACGCAGACGAAGATGCTCAAGGAAAGGCTCGTCGCCGAAGGCCGCTGCGTGCGGCAGGTCGAGTTCCCCGACTATGCTTCGCCGTCGTCGGCGCTCGTGCGCATGTACCTCGGCGGCGACTTCGGCGAACGTGCATCCGAAGTCAATGCCTATGCCGCATCTGCCTTCTTTGCCGTCGACCGCTACGCTTCATTTCAGACGAAATGGCGTGCGGATCTTGAGGCGGGCGCGATCATCCTCGCCGACCGCTACACGACGGCGAACATGGTGCATCAGGCCGTGAAGATCGAGGATGAAGCAGAGCGCGAGGCTTTCCTCGCGTGGCTTGAGGATTTCGAGTACGGAAAGCTTGCGCTGCCGCGCCCCGATCTCGTCCTCTTTCTCGACATGGATCCTGCTGTGAGCCGCCGCCTCATCGCGGCGCGTGCGGCTGCAAGCGGCGCGGCACGGGACATTCACGAGCGCGACGAAGATTACCTCGTGCGCTGTCATCGGGCGTCGATCAATCTTGCCGCGCGCTGCGGCTGGCAGCGCATCCGCTGCAGCGAGGCGGGCGAGCCGCTTTCGCGCGAGGCGGTGCATGAAAAAATTTACGAAGCGGTGCGGCGCATCCTATGAGGAATGTACGCATAAACGTACAATCGTGCGCCGCCCGCAAAACCGCCCCCGTGGAAGGCGGAATATGATTTGCTGTGAACGAGGGCTGTGCATGAGTCGAATGGGGCTTATGCACAGCCCCTTTGTGGAAGGGAAAGATATGCTGAAAGAAGTTCTTGTTGTGGAAGGAAAGATGGACGTCGTTGCTGTCCGAAAGGCGCTCGACGCCGACTGCATCGTGACGGGCGGCTTCTCGCTGGGCAGGCGTGCGCTCGCCGACATCGAGGCGGCGTACAAGAGACGCGGCATCATCATCCTCACCGATCCGGATTCTGCGGGCGAGCGCATAAGGCGCTTTCTCGCGAAGAGATTCCCCGAGGCGGGTCATGCCTTCATCCCGAAGGAGGAGGCGACAGCGAACGACGACATCGGCGTCGAGCAGGCCTCGCCTGAGTCGATCCGCTGCGCACTCGCCAAGGTGCGCACGTGCACGATCGCACCGCGCGAAGTGTTCACGAGCCGCGATTTGCTGCTTGCAGGTCTTTCCGGCGGCGAGGATGCGAGTCGGCGACGCGCGCGCCTCGGCGAGCGGCTCGGCGTAGGCTGGGCGAACGCGCGCACATTCTGCAAGCGCCTCAACAGCTACGGGGTGACGCGCGAGGAGTTCGAGGCGGCGCTGGCGTCATTGGAGGACGGCGCTGAAATGGCTGCCGTGCGAAATGACGAGGCGAAAGGAGGCGCATTATGATCGCTCCCGAGATTGCCAGTCCTGCCGTCACGCGCCACATTCTGAAGGCTTTCGGCCTTCGCGCCTCGAAGCGGCTCGGGCAGAACTTCCTCGTCGACGGCTCTGTCGTCAAGGACATCGTGGCGGCAGCGGAAATTGAAGAAGGCGACCGCGTCTTGGAGATCGGCCCGGGCATCGGCACGCTGACGCAAGGACTTCTCGAAGCCGGTGCACACGTCACCGCCGTCGAACTCGACAAGAAGCTGCCCGCCGTCCTCGCCGAGACGCTCGCCGCCTACGATCATCTGCGCATCGTGCCCGGCGACATCTTGAAGACGGACATCCGCGCTCTCATGGAAAATCAGCCGTTCAAGGTCGCGGCGAATTTGCCCTACTACATCACGACGCCGATCCTCCTCGCACTTCTTGAACAGCATCTGCCCCTCACACACATCGTGACCATGGTGCAGAAGGAAGTGGCGGAGCGCATGATCGCCGCGCCCGGTTCGAAGATCTACGGTGCGCTCTCCGTCGCCGTGCAGTACCATACGGAGCCGCGCATCGTGCGCGAGGTCGCGCCGCGCTCCTTCATTCCTGCGCCCGAGGTCGCCTCCGCTGTCATCGCGTGCCAAAAGCGCGAGAAACCGCCTGTAGAGGTAACCGACGAGCGCATGTTCTTCCGCGTCGCGCGCGCCTCCTTCGGACAGAGGCGCAAGACGCTCGCCAACGCGCTCCTCGGCACGGGAGCGTCGAAGGACGCCGTGCGCCGTGCGCTGGACGCGGCCGCGATCGACGAGAAAAGGCGCGGTGAGACGCTGAGCCTTGCTGAATTCGCGCGCCTTGCCGACGCCTTTTCTGCCATGCAAACGGAGGGAGAACGATGATATTCGACAGCCACATGCACACGGAAGTCTCCGCTGACTCCGCGATGAAGGCCGAGGACGCACTCGAAAGAGCCGCAAAGCTCGGCATCGGCGCGGTATTCACCGAGCACGAGGACATGGACTTTCCGGGCGAGAAGGACTTCACCTTTTCGCCCGAAGACTATTGGAAGAAGTACGAAGCGCTTCGCGGCAAGGGAGAAAGGCTTCGGCTCGGCGTTGAACTCGGCATGCAGGAAGGCCTTGCCGAAAAGAACCGCATCTTCCTCCTTCGAGCGCCCTTCGATCAGGTCATCGGCTCCATCCACACGCTCATGGGCTTCGATCTCTACTATGAAACGCTCTACGAGGGGCGCGAAAAGGACGAGGTCTACCGGTTCTATCTCAAAACGATGGCGCATTGCGTGCGCTCGCACGGCGAGTTCATCGACATCCTCGCGCACATCGACTACATCGCACGCTATGCTGCCTACCTTGATACGGAACTGACCTATGCGGTTTACGGCGAAGAAATCGACGAGGTGCTCACAGCGCTCATCGAGACGGACACTGTGCTTGAGCTGAACACGCGCCGCTTCGACGCGCCGCAGGGCAAGTCGTCACTCGTGCCGATCTTCCGTCGCTACCGCGAGATGGGCGGGCGCGAGGTGACGCTCGGCTCGGATGCGCACAATGCGGCCGCGATCGGCTTCGCCTTTCGTGAAGCGCACGAGATGGCAGAATCTCTCGGGCTTCGCGTCGTAACTTTTTTTGCCCGCAGGAAGGAATATTGCTGAACCTTAGCGAATTTTAAGAGGAAAGTTGACCGATGGGGGATGGAAGCAGACGTGAATGAAAATTTATTTCAAAAAATGCTTGACAGCCGCCGTATGCTGTGATATCCTTTATTCATCAGCTAACAAATAATAGTTATTCGCTAGGAGTGATTGAAAATGTCGTTAATCAACAAGGAAATCGGAGATTTTGCTGTACAGGCTTACCAGAATGAGGCCTTCCGCACGGTGACGAAGGCGGATGTGCTCGGCAAGTGGAGCATATTCTTCTTCTATCCGGCAGATTTCACGTTCGTTTGCCCGACGGAGCTTGAAGACTTGGAGAACAACTACGCGAAGTTCAAGGAAGCGGACTGCGAGGTCTATTCCGTCTCGTGCGACACGCACTTCGTGCACAAGGCATGGCATGACCATTCCGAGCGCATCAAGAAGATCACCTACCCGATGCTCGCCGATCCGACGCACGTCCTTGCGCGTGACTTCGATGTGCTCATCGAGGACGCCGGCCTTTCCGAGCGCGGCACGTTCATCGTGAACCCCGAGGGCAAGATCGTCGCCTACGAGGTGAACGCGGGCAACGTCGGCCGCAACGCGGACGAGCTTCTGAGAAAGCTGCAGGCATGCAAGTTCGTCGCGGAGCATGGCGACGAGGTTTGCCCGGCGAAGTGGCAGCCCGGCGGCGAGACGCTGAAGCCGACGCTCGACCTCGTGGGAGCGCTCTGAGATGGCGGCGGAAAAAAACGAGCTTTATGATGCAGTAGTGATCGGCGGCGGCCCTGCGGGGCTGACCGCCGCGCTTTACTTGGCAAGAGCCTGCTGCCGTGTGCTCGTGGTGGAGAAGGAGACTTTCGGCGGTCAGATCGCCCTGACGGCGGAGGTCGTGAACTATCCGGGCAGCGACCCTACGAGCGGCGCTGACCTCACGGCGAAGATGCACCGTCAGGCGGAAGGCTTCGGCGCGGAGTTCCTGCTCGCCGAAGTCAATTCGCTCGAAAAGAAGGGCGATACTTGGCATGTGCATACGAGCCGCGGCGACTATGAAGCTTTTACCGTACTGCTCGCGACAGGCGCACATCCGCGCCAGATTGGC
The DNA here is from genome assembly GCF_026015965.1 of Selenomonas sputigena. Lineage (NCBI taxonomy): Bacteria > Bacillati > Bacillota > Negativicutes > Selenomonadales > Selenomonadaceae > Selenomonas > Selenomonas sputigena. The sequence goes on from NZ_CP110383.1 coordinate 2,474,480, forward strand.
TTTGCGGGCGAGAAGGAATTTCGCGGGCACGGCGTCGCCTATTGTGCGACGTGCGACGGCGAGTTCTTCACAGGCAAGGATGTATTCGTCATCGGCGGCGGCTTCGCAGCGGCGGAGGAGAGCGTTTTTCTCACGAAGTATGCGAAGCATGTGACGATTCTCGTGCGCGAGGAGGACTTCACATGTGCTCCCGCCACGGCGCAGCCCGCACGCGACAATGAGAAAATTTCGATTCACTTCCAGACGGAGGTCGAGTCGGTCGAGGGAGACGCCCTGCCGCGCAAGCTCACATGGAAGAACCTCGCGACGGGCGAGCGAACGGTGTTTACACCCGAAGGCGGAGATTCCTTCGGGGTGTTCGTGTTCGCGGGCTACCAGCCGTCGACCGATCTCGTCAAGGGACTGGCGGAGCTTGACGAGCATGGCTACATCGTGACCGACCGCCAGCAGCGGACGACGGTCGAAGGGCTCTATGCGGCGGGCGACGTCTGCATCAAGCCGCTCAGACAGGTCGTGACGGCGACGGGCGACGGCGCTCTCGCCGCGACCGAGATGGAAAAGTACGCCATGAAGATGGAAGAAAAGACGGGGCGGAGGACAGATCACAAGGTGTGCCGCGCCGCGCAGCACACAGCGAAGGACACGGGGAAGGACACGGGGAAGGGAGAGGCAGCGGCTCCGACGACCGGCCCCTTCACGGCCGACATGAAGAAGCAGCTCATGACGGTCTTTGATCGCATGGAGCGTCCTCTGCACCTTGAGGTCGCGCTGAGTGACGATCCGCGCTCAAGCGAGCTTCTCGACTTCATGACGCAGCTCGCAGAGATGACGGACAAGCTGTCCGTCGAGATCACAGGCGGCATGGGCGTGCCGAACGTGCGCATCTACAATGCGGACGGCAGCTGGGCGGGACTCGCTTTCCACGGCGTCCCCGGCGGGCACGAGTTCACGAGCTTCGTGCTCGGCCTCTACAACGCTTCGAGCGCCGGACAGAAGGTCGCCGACGAGGATCTCGCACGCATTGAGAAGATCAAGGAGGATCACCATATCACCATCATGGTCAGCCTCTCGTGCACGATGTGCCCCGAACTCGTCACGAGCGCTCAGCGCATCGCGACCCTCAACCCGCATGTCAAGACGGATGTCTACGACTTGAGCCTCTTCCCCGAGATCAAGGAGCAGTACAACATCATGAGCGTGCCGTGCTTCTTCATCGACGACGACGCAAAATTCTACTTCGGCAAGAAGAACATCTCGCAGCTCCTCGACCTGCTCGAACAGGAAGAAGCGAACGCATGAATTGACAAAGTGTTTGAAGCATAGAAAAAAGCCGCAGCCGACGCAAAATTGCGTCGGCTGCGGCTTTTTTTGCCCATTTTCTCAGAACCTGTACTTTCTCTTCTGCTGCTTGAGCTCTCCGTAGCGCAGGCGGTCGAGATCCCAGATCGATCCCATGACCTTTTCCATCGGGGCGTCGGCCTCGACGGAGAAGACGGGAGCGACGTCCTCTTCGGGGAATACGAGGAAGGAGGCGACCTCCTCGCCGTTCTGGAAGAAGATCTCGATGGCCGTGCGGTCGATGAAGATGTTCATGGCGAGCGAGTGATAGGTGTAGAGCTTGAAGCTCCGCACGCCGCGGCCGCCGAGCTTCATTCCCTCGCGGCTGATCTCGACGATGTCCGTCTCGCGGTTGTAGCTGATCTTCACCTTTTCCCTGCCGTAGCGAAGCTCGATCTTGATGCGCTGGGCGACGCCCATGACGATGTTCATGAGGATCTCCGAGCAGTAGGCAAGCTCCGTCTTGAGGGACGGCACGGCGCGTCCCGAAAGTTCACGCGCGCTCCTCGCTACGCGAAGCGCCTTGAGTTCGGGTGCGGGTCTTGAGAAGATCTTGCCCTGCTTGAGCGTCAGGACGCGCGGCAGGGTCAAGGTGTGCATCCAGCCGTGCTCTCCCGTCGGATAGTCCTCGTCCTTGTGCGGCATGCTCAGCCAGCCGAAGAGCAGCGCACGCCCCTCGTGCACGCCCACATGTGGCGCGAAGAAGTCGAAGCCGCGATCGAGCTCGTGGAACTTGCCGTGGATCATCTCGCGTCCCGCAAGAGACAGATGCCCCACGATGTAGCCCGATTGGAAGAGGTTCTGCCAGTCGAACTCGCGATCGGAGAGACCGCGCGGCGAAAAGAAGAGCACGTCGTGCTTGCCGAAGGAGAGGAGTGCCGGGCATTCCCAAACCTTGCCGAAGAAGCCGAGCTGTGTCTTCAGCTCGCCGGCAAAGTGGAAGAGTCCCTTCTCCTCTCGATAGAGCAGAAGGCAGCCGCGTGCGTCGTCTGCGGGCGCCGCCTGTGCGCCGAGGAGCGCGTAAGCGTGGCTGTCGCGCACGAAGAAGTGCGGCCCTTGGAAGAGGTCGGTATAGCCTTCGGGCTGCTCCTTGATGAGCGTCATGTCCTTACGGATGACGCCTTCCTTTGTCATCGTGCCGAGGATCTGGCGGTTTGCCCTTTTCCCGTTTTCCTCGCGTCTGCCCGTGTAGAAGACGCGCAAGTTCCCGCCGTTGATGAAGGCGCAGCCGGAGCCGCAGCCGCCCTTATCGTTGTCGTCCGTCGGCCACAGGACGAGCTTCGGATCGGTCCAGTAGACGAAATCGCGCGTCTTGAATTCGACCCAGCCCTTGTTCTTGTCCTCGGTCGAAAAGGGATTCCACTGGCAGAAGAGATGGTACTCGCCCTGGAAGAAAACGAGTCCCTTCACACTGCCCGTGAAGCCGAACGGCAGTTCCAGATGAAAGCGGTTGCGCCAGCGGTGACCCGCATGGTGCAGCTCGTCCTTCAAGCGGGCGTCAAGTTCCTTCTTGTCGTATTCCATCGTGTCCTCCTAGGTCTATTGCATGCGTGAGAGATTGCCGAACTTCGTAAACTGCTTGAGGAACGTAAGATCGACGGTGTCGACGGGGCCGTTCCTGTGCTTGGCGATGATGACTTCCGTGATGTTCTTGTTCTCCGTTTCGGGATCGTAATAATCCTCGCGGTAGAGGAACATGACGATGTCGGCGTCCTGCTCCAAAGAGCCGGATTCGCGCAGGTCGGAGAGCATCGGACGCTTGATCTGGCGCGACTCGACGCTTCTCGAAAGCTGCGAGAGCGCGATGACGGGCACGTTCAGCTCACGCGCGAGTGCCTTTAAGGAGCGCGAGATCTCCGAGATCTCCTGCTGGCGGTTGTCGCCGCTCTTGCTCGTGCGCCCCTGCATGAGCTGCAGATAGTCGATGACGATGAGCGAAAGCCCGTGCTCGGCCTTCAGGCGACGCGCCTTCGAGCGCAGTTCCATGACGGTGATCGAGGGCGTGTCGTCGATGTAGAGCGGCGCGGCGGAAAGCCGGTTCGCCGTGTCGATGAGGTCGCCCCATTCCTTTTCCTCCAGCTCGCCGACGCGCAGGCGCTGCGAGTCGATGCGCCCTTCCGAGCACAGGAGACGCTGCACGAGCTGCTCTTTGCTCATTTCCAGGGAAAAGAAGGCGACGGGCTCTTTCGCGCGCAGCACGACGTGCGCCGCGATGTTGAGCGTGAATGCCGTCTTGCCCATCGAGGGGCGTGCGGCGACGAGGATGAGGTCGGATTTCTGCAGCCCCGCCGTCAGATGGTCAAGCTCCGTGAAGCCCGTCGGCAGTCCCGTGATGCTGCCCTTGTTGTTGTAGCGCAGATCGATTTGCTCCAAGGTGTCGAGAAGGATGTCCTGCAGCGGCACGAAGTCCTTGCTGCGCTTGCCCGAAGCGACTTGGAGGATGCGCTTTTCCGCGCTGTCCATGATGTCCTCGACTTCGTCGGCGCTCTCATAGGCGGCGCCCGCGATTTCCGTCGCGGCGTTGATCAGCGAGCGAAGCTGCGCCTTCTCATGCACGATGCGCGCGTGGTAATGCACGTTCGCCGCCGTCGGCACGGAGTTCGCAATCAAGGACAGCGCGGGGATGCCGCCGATCTTCGCGAGCTTGTCCGCCTTCTTGAGCTGCTCGGTCAAGGTCACGAGGTCGACAGGCTCCGCGCGCTCCTTGAGTTCCATCATGGCCTCGAAGATCAGACGATGCGTCTCGCGGTAGAAGTCGTCCGCCGACAGTTCCTCGGCGGCGGTCGTCACGGCATCGGGCTTTAAGAGCATTGCGCCGAGAACGGCCTGCTCGGCCTCGATGCTTGCGGGCGGCATGCGATCCATTTCAGACGGCCTCCTTTGACTTTTCGAGCGATGATTCAGCGGAGTTTTCCGCGTCAATCGTCGCGCTGTCGGCGCGGTCTTTTTTGCTGGTCTGCGGCTTTTCGAGTTTCAGCCGCAGCGGCTCGCCGTCCGCCTCGGGCGCAAAGAGCACGGCGAAGGCTTCCTCCGCTGTCTCGACGGCGTGGATGTCAAGCCCCAAGTGACCCTCGGGGATGTCCTTGTCGTTCTCCTTCGGGATGACGAGCGTCCGGATGCCCGCCTGCTTCGCGCCGTACGCCTTTTCAAAGACGCCGCCGACGGGGCGCACGCGGCCAGCGAGTGAGATTTCGCCCGTGACCGCGACGTCCTGCCTGAGCGGCTTCTCCGTCACGGCGCTGACGAGCGCCGCGAGGATCGCCGTGCCCGCGCTCGGGCCGTCGATGTTGCCGCCGCCGATGACGTTGATGTGCACGTCGTAGTCGTGGATGCTCTTGCCCGTCAGATGGCGCAGCACGGAGGCCGCGTTGAATACGGAGTCCTTCGCCATGCTGCCCGCCGTCTCGTTGAAGCGCACCTGTCCCTTGCCCTTTTCCTCGGCGGGGAAGACGACGGCCTCGATCTCGATGACAGAGCCTAGGAATCCCGCGACGCCGAGTCCGAAGACGTGCCCGACCTCGGGTTTCTTCGAAGCCTTCTTCGTCACGAACTGGTAGAGGCGGCTGACCTGTGCGACCTCGTAGATGTCGCCCTTGGAGATCTTGACATCTTCGCCTTCTTTCGTGCGCGAGAGCGCGAGGCTGTAGGCGTCGGCGAGGATGTTGATCGCCTTGCGGCCTTCCGTCGTATACTCGCTGATGAGGCGCACGACTTCCTCTGCGACCTCGACCTTGAGCTTCTTCGCCGCATTCTGCACGATCTCCTCGATGTGCTTGGGCGTCAGAGGCTCGAAGTAGATTTCCGCGCAGCGCGAGCGCAGCGCAGGGTTGACGTGCGAGGCGTCGCGCGTCGTCGCGCCGATGAGCACGAAGTCGGCCGGTGCGCCCTCCTCGAAGAGCTTCCGAATGTAGGGCGGCACCTTCTCATCCGTATGGTCGTAGTAGGCGGACTCGAAGAAGGCACGCTTGTCTTCGAGCACCTTCAGGAGCTTGTTCTGCAGCATTTCGTCCATCTCGCCGATCTCGTCGATGAAGAGGATGCCGCCGTGCGCTTCCGTGACCATGCCGGGCTTCGGCTCGGGGATGCCGCCGTCGGCGAGGTCGCGGCGCGCACCTTGATAGATCGGATCGTGCACCGAGCCTAAGAGCGGGTTCGTCATGTCGCGCGAATCCCAGCGCAGCGTCGTGCCGTCCGTCTCGACGAAGGGCGCGTTCGCGGCAAAAGGCGAGTGCGCCTCCTTTTTGACGGCTTCGAGGACGATGCGCGCCGCCGTCGTCTTGCCGACGCCCGGAGGCCCGTAGAGCAGGAGGTGCTGCGGGTAGGGCGAGGCAAGCTTCGAGGCGAGCGCCTTGACGGCACGCTCCTGGCCGACGATCTCTTCGAGCGTCTTGGGGCGCAGAAGCTCCATGACGGACTGCGTGAGGTGAACCTTTTCGAGCGCTTCGAGTTCCTCGCGCTTCTTCGCCGCCTGCGGCGACTCGATCGCGCTTTTCTCGTCCTTCAAGACCTGCATGCGGATGTCCTGCACATAGTCCTGATGGTTCTCTTCAAGCTTTTCCTGAATCTTCTGCTCGATTTTGTCCTCCATGCTGCGCCGCGCCATGATGTCGGCGATGCGCTCGGAAAGCTCGACGAGGATGGCGGGAATCTCCGACTCCGTCGGCACGCGCTCGATCGTCGGGTTCTCGTAAACGATGCGCTCAAGCGCAAGAACGCGCTCGCCGCGAACGGGCGAGCGCATGAGGCGCATGGCATCCATCTTGCCCGCCTTGATGACGAGCCTGTCCGATCCCGCCTCGTCGGCGAGAATCGAATAGAGCGCGTCGATCTCGCGGTCGAGGCGCTCTGCCGCTGCGTCGGCCTGAGGTTCAGGCGCGGGCGCAGCGGGGCTTGAGAAAAGACGCTTGAAAAATTTCAGCATGATACCTCTTTCCTCTTCATTCGGCAACGACGAGAACGCGGATCGTGCTCTGAATCTCGGGATGCACCTTGATCACTGCCTCGTACTCGCCCGCGCCCGTGACCTCGCTCTTCAGCGAAATCTTGCGGCGGTCGACGTCGATGCCGTGCTCCTTGGCGAGCGCGTCGGCGACATCCTTGCCCGTGACCGAGCCGAAGAGCTTGCCGCCTTCGCCGATGCGCACGGCGACCTTGACGCTGACCTTTTCGAGCTGCGCGGCCAGAAGGTGCGCCTCGTCGGTCGCCTGCTGCTTCTTCCTTGCGGCGGAATTCGCCTTCTGCTTCGCCGTCTCAAGGTTCGCTGCCGTCGCTTCGACGGCGAGCTTCTTGGGCAGCAGGAAGTTCCTGCCGTAGCCTTCCGAAACCTCGACGATGTCACCCTTGCTTCCGACCTTCTTGACGTCCTGCTGCAATATCACTTTCATCTTTATCATTCTCCTCTATATGTTTCTCACTGATGGCGATGGCGCGTTCCTCGATCGAGGCGAGCGGCTCGCCCTTGACCTGTGCGCCCGCGACGTTCTGATGACCGCCGCCGCCGAAGCTTTCCATGATGACCTGCATGTTCAGCTCGCCCGTAGAGCGGGCGCTGATGCCGACGGTGTCAGCGTCGAGCTGGAAGAAGACGAGGCTCATGCGCACGCCCTCGATGCGAAGGAGCGCGTCTGCGACCTGGCCTGCGATCGCCTGCACATTCGGGATGACGGCAGGGAATCGTGCCGTGATGAGTCCGCCGGGGAAAAGACGCGCTCCCGCTTTCGCCGCGGAAAGCGCCTTCTCCGTATCGAAGTCCGCACGGAAAAGGTGACGTACGACGACGGGATCCGCGCCGCCTCGCCGAAGATAGGCCGCCGCCTCGAAGGTGCGGATGCCCGTCTGCACGGTAAAGTTCTTCGTATCGACGACGATGCCCGAATAGAGCGCTGTCGCCGCGAGGCGCGAGAGCACGAGGTCGTCGTTGAAGTACATCAAAAGCTCCGTCACAAGCTCGCTCGTCGAGCTCGATGCCGGCTCGATATAGACGAGCAACGGCGACTTGATGAAGCTCTCGCCCGAGCGGCGATGGTGGTCGATGACGATGACCTGCGCGATGCGCTCTAGGAGCACGGGCGCGGCGACGAGGTGCGGGATGTGCGTGTCGACGACGAAGAGCACGGGATTCAAGGAATCGATCGTCTCCAAGTCCTCGGCACGAATGAGCAGGCCCTCGTATTCGGGCGCGTCCCGCAAAAGATCGGTGAGCTTGTCGATGCCCTCATTCATATCGCTCAAGACGATATGAACGGGCTTTTTGAGTTCGTGCGCCATCTTCGCCACGCCGATCGCTGCGCCGAAGCAGTCGAAGTCCTCGTTGTGGTGTCCCATGATGAAGACTTCGTCGGCATTCTCGATGATCTCGCGCACGGCATGGGCGACGACGCGCGCCTTGACGCGCGTATGTTTCTCGACCGCCTTCGCCTTGCCGCCGAAGAACTGGTTCTTGCCGCCCATGCGCACAGCGACTTGGTCTCCGCCGCGCCCGAGTGCGAGGTCGAGTCCCGCCTGCGCTTCTCGGCCAAGCTCTTCCATCGACTGCTCTTCCGCGACGGCAAGCCCCATGGAAAGCGTCAGCGGCAGGCGGTTCGTGCTCTGCAGGTTGCGCACGCGGTCGAGGATGTCGAAGTGCTCCTCGATCGCGCGGTCAAGGGATTTTCGCTCCAGCACGGCGACGTAGAGATCGTCGCTCACGCGGCGCATGAAGCCGCCGAGTCCCTTGAGCCATTCGTCGAGACGGCGGTTCGCCTCGAAGAGCAGCGCCGTGCGCTCCGCCTCGGAAAGTCCCTGCATGACCTCGTCGAAATTGTCAATCTGGATGTAGGCGAGTACGGCGCGGCTGTTCTTGAAGAAGATGCGCATCTCCTCGTATTCCGTCCAGTCTTCCACATAGAGCGCCATGAGGCCCTGGATGTCGTCCGACGTCACGATGGGGCGGTAGCGCACCTTGTAATAGTGCGCTTCATGGGCGAACACATACTCGCCCGACGCGCCCCAGATCGGCTCTAATATGACGCCCGGCCAGAAATCCTTGAGGGAAAGTCCCGGCTCGGGATTTGCCCCCAGATACTCTTTGGCGATACTGTTCGTCCAAGCGATGCGCCCCTCGGGGTTGACGATGACGACTGCCTGCGGCAGACGCTCGATCGCGAAGTTCGTCACCTCGCTGACGTTGCGCACGACGTCGCGGCAGTAGGTGTCAAAGGCGAGCTTGCGCGCCCGGCAGCGCTCGCGCGCGAAGAGCGCGACGAGCAGCCAGACGACAAAAGCGATCGAAGCTACATAAGTGTTGTAATAAGACAGCACCAAAACAAGTGCCAGCAAAGTGGCGAGATGGACGCAGGCGTCCACCCACGCCGACAGATTTCGGGGCAAGAAAGCCACCTCCTATGAGATTGGAAAATGCCGCTGGGACGGCATCTCCTAGCGCCGACGGCTGAAGCGGCGGCGGTAGTCGAAGTACATATCGAAAAGCCCCGTAAAGGCGATGAGCTGCATGAGAAATGCGCTCAAAACAGCGAAGGCGACGATCGTCCAGCGCCAGAAGCGTCCGATCTTCCAGTGGTCGGCCACATACCACAAGAGCGAAAAGCCCTGGATGAGACCTGCGAACGTCGCGATGATGTCGCCGTTGAGCGCGGCTTCGTAAAGAAGCGAGATGTGGCGCGTGCCGCCCCAGTAAAGTCCCACGAGGGAAAAGCCGAAGAGGAAGAGAAAGTAGACGGAAAAGCGCCACTCGCGAAACGGCGGCAAGGACGGCATCTTCTGGCCAATACGAGAGAACAGGACGCCCGCGGCGACGAAGTTCACGAGGACGGCGAGAGCCGACTCCACGACGAAGATCGTCGGTGCGATCAGAGAGACTGTCTCGACGAGCGAGGCGACCTGCTTCTCCAAAGCCTGTGTCTCGGTCGGCGTAAGGCTGCCGCTCGACTGCATGGCAGAGCCGAGTCCCTGGTACGACTCGCGCACAGCTTCGATAAAGGGCGCCAGCGGGTCAACGCCGAAGATGAGCGCTGCAAAGAGCAGCGAGACGAGCGTGCCCAAAAGCGAGATCACAAGACCCCACTTGATGAGGCGCACCGCCTCCCATTTGCGGCGAAGGCCGAATCCTAGGAAGAACGCCAGCGGCACGACGAGAAAAAGCGTATGCAGTGCCCCCAGAGCGCCGAGCACGGCATAGTAGAAACCTGCCGCAAGAACGACGCCGGGCACGGCGTAGCCGTAGCCGTGACGCACGATCAAGACGACCAGCGGCGCCGTCCAGCCCAGAAGAAAGACCACGCCCAAAACCGGCAGGAACGGTGCGGCAAGCGCAAAGAGAAACGCCATGATGAGGAGCGCCCAACGCTCCTGCCCCGGCGAGATCTGTCGCATCGTCATATTCCATCCTCTCTGAATCAAGCCGCCGCTCTTTTCAAGCTGCGGCTATTTTTTGTCGCGATACTCTATTATAGCAGAAAAGACGGCGATTGTTAAACATTATGTGGGAGAGGCTCTATCATGACGAGATCGAAGCTGCGTCTGAGCATCTCTGTGGGGAGGTCATTTCCTTACCGCACGCGCTCGGAGAGCGTGAAGATCAAAAGAGCCGTCCAGATGCAGGCGCAGGCGGAGAGCTGAGCTGCGCCGAAAGGCTCGTGGAAGAAGAATACGCCGAGGAGAAGTGCGATCGTCGGACTCAGGTATTGGAAGAAGCCGAGGACGTTCAAGGGCAGGAGGTTCGCGCCGTAGGAGAAGAGGATGAGCGGCGTGGCGGTGGCAGCGCCGGAGCCGATGAGGAGCAGCATTTCACGCGGCGTCGCCAGGCTGAACTGACTCGTCGGCTCGCCCGCCAGATAGACGGCGTAGGGCAGGAATACGGGCAGTACGAGCAGGGTTTCGAGCGTGATGCTTGAAAAGGGATGCAGCGCGAGCTTCTTTTTCAGTGCGCCGTAGAGCCCGAAGGTCAGGGCGAGCACGAGCGCGACCCACGGCAGTTTGCCGATCTGCACGGTCATGAGCACGACGCCGCAGAAGGCGAGGAGGACGCTGACGCGTGCGGACGGCGTGAGCCGTTCCTTGAAGAGCACGACGCCGAGCGCGACGTTCATCAGCGGGGTGCTGTAGTAGCCGAGACTCGTGTCGATGACATGACCGTTATTGACCGCCCATATATAGGTCAGCCAGTTGATGGTGATGAGGATCGAAGCGCCGAAAAGGAGCAGCGCACGCCGTCGGTTTTGACGGAGTGCGCTGCAATCCTGGCAGAAGCTCTGCCAGCGTTTGGAGACGGCGAGGACGAGCAGCATGAAGACGAACGACCATGAGATGCGATGTGCGAGGATTTCAGCAGAGGAAGCCCCAGCGAGAAGGTTCCAGTAGAGCGGCAGAAAACCCCAGATGATATAGGTGGAGAGGGCGGCGATCATGCCGCGCTTTTTTTGTTCCATGGGATAAAAAACTTCTTTCCGTTTTGTGTGAATGGGATGATCAGTGCGCGTGCGGCGCCGTTTGGCGATCCATCGCCGCCATGAGCCTTTCTACGGGCAGCACCTTCAAGAGGGCAAAGCAGATCAGGCACTCGGGAACGAGGTACGTCGCGTTGAAGGTCAGCGAGTAGACGAGGGGGCTTGTGCCTGCGGGAGCGTAGGACGCGAAGAATACGACGCCGCTCACGATGTGGCAGAAAAAGCGCGCGAGGAAGGCGAGCGCCGTCGACGCCATGCGGTGTGCGGGAAAGAGCGCGGCGAGCGAGAGCGCCATGTAGGGCAGCGGGTAGTCGAAGAGCACCTGCACGGGGTGCAGCAGATACGGATCCTGCATCATGTTGAAGATGCCGTAGAGGAAGCCCGCAAGGCAGCCTGTGCCGACTCCATAGCGATAGGAAACGAAGAGCAGGGGCACCATCGCGCCGAGCGTCACGCTGCCGCCCTGCGGCATGTGGTAGAGGCGAAACTGGTGCAGGATGACGGTCATCGCGAGCATGAGGGCGATGGTCACGATCATCGGCGTCGTGAGCCGTACGCGCCTAAAGTAGAGGTGCGAGAGAATCGCGAAGAGCACGGCGATAAGCGCGATGAGGCTCGCCGGGTGCTCAAGAATGGCTGAGATGTTTTGCAGCAGAGTGTCCATATTTATCCGTCCTTTCATTGTTCTCTTGCCAATAGTACATCGAGAATGATATTTGTATCACAGAGTGCCTTCATGACGCTGCAGACGCTCCTTTCGTATAGACTCTAGATCTGCAGGAGCCTCTTTCAAAAGTCCGAGCAGGGGGCGTCGTTTTCTTAATTATACAATTCGTCCCTTCCGAAAGCAAACGAAAATCCCTTGAAGAGGCTTTTCGTTTGTGCGATAATGGAGGGCACACAAAGGATGGTGGATTTATGGCAGATTACGTTGGAGGAAGACCGACGAATCGGATTCAAGGGCTCGATGCTTTGCGCACCTCGGCGATCATCGGCGTCACGTTGTTTCATATATTTCCCGATGTGGTGAAAGGAGGATACCTCGGGGTATCCTTGTTTTTTGTTTTGACGGGGTATCTTCTCGCCTACACGACGGAGCGGGAACGGCTCGCGGGCGAATTTTCTCTCGGACGTTATTTTTTGAAGCGCCTTTTGCGCATGTATCCCGCCCTCGTCGTCGTGCTCCTCGTAACTCTCGGCATATATTCCTTCGTGCTTCCCGAGACGGTCGTGGATATGCGCGAGGAGGTCCTTTCCGTCGTGCTCGGTTATAACAACTGGTGGCAGATCGCCGCGAATGCCGACTATTTCACGCGCATTGCCAATGCATCGCCGTTTACGCATCTGTGGTTTATGGGCATCGAGCTGCAATATGCGTTCGTCTTGTGGCCGCTGCTCTTTCTTCTTTATACGCTTGTCTCGCATTGCTTGGGGAAAGGGGCAGGCATAGCAGTCATCGCCGCGCTCGGTTTGGGGACGGCGTTCCTCATGCCGCTTTCGTATCAGCTGGGGGCAGATGTGACGCGCCTTTACTATGGTACGGATACGCGTGTTTTTGCGCTCCTCTTGGGTGCAGCGATGGGGCTTTGGCGTGCAGGGGCTTCTGCGGCGAAGAAGAATCCGCTTTGGCGCGAGATTGCAGAGTTCGTCAGTTTCGAGCTTCTGTTCGTCGCCGTCCTCTTCGCTTGCGTTTTTTTCGATGGCGCGAATCCGCTGCTCTATCGGGGCGGCATGTTCCTCGTGACGCTTCTATTCTGTCTTTTGCTCGCGATCACGGCGGATCGCGGCATGACGATTGGCAAGTTTCTCGATATGCGCGTCTTTCGCTGGATTGGCACGCGCAGCTATGGCATCTTTCTCTGGCAGTACCCCGTGATCTTCCTGTTTCAACAAAAGGGCTGGGAAGCGATGCCGTATTTTGCCGTGTGGGAGATCGCCGTCATCGTGCTGCTCGCCATGTGGACGGAGGCATTGACGAAGAGCATCGGCAGGCGCGAACTGCCTGCGTTCGGCAATCGCCTCGTCTATGTGCAGGGAGCGTGCTTTCTCGCGTTCACTCTGTGCGGCGTCTTTTTGATGGGCTTCGGCTGCAAGGGGCTTGCGGCGCCTGCCGGCTACAAGGCGGAGGCACGCGCGCAGCTCAATGCACGTCTTGAAAAGAATGCGGCGGAACTCGCGCGGCAGAAGGAAGAAGCCGAGAAGGCAGCGGCGGCAAAAGCCGCTGAGGACAAGGCGGCACGCATGAAGGCGGTGGAGCTTTCGGGCGTCGCCTGCATCGGCGATTCGGTCATGCTGTCTGCGGCGGGAGATTTGCAGAAGGCGCTGCCCGGCTGCGCGGTCGATGCGGAAGTCTCGCGCTATGTGGGCGGCGGAATTGAAGCTGCGCAAAGCCTCGCGGCGCAGGGCAGGCTCGGCAGCATCGTCGTCGTCTCGCTCGGCACGAACGGGCCACTCGCCGCCGGTGAGCGCTATGTGGAACAGACGCAGGGGCTTTTGAAGCTTTTAGGATCGAGCCGCCGCATTTTCTGGGTTAATGTCTATGCGCCGCACCTTTCGTGGCAGGATCCGAACAATGAATACATCCGAAAGATGGCTGCTGAGCATAAGAATGTGACGGTCATCGACTGGTACGGACTTGTATCGAAGCACCCCGAGTGGCTCTCGGGCGACGGCGTGCACCCGAACGACGCGGGCACGGAGCAGTACGCAAAGCTCGTGCACGATGCGCTGGCGGAAGCGTTGGCGAAGTGAGATTTGCTTCAAAAGGTTGGGTGTGGTACTATATATGGGGGCGGAAATGCCTTGAGCAAGTGGGAAAAACTTATCGCACGCATTCGGAACAATCCCAAGGCGGTTTCGTTTGAGGAAGTCGCGAAAGTGCTGGAATCCATCGAGTATGAGAAGCGGCAGCCGAGAAGCGGATCCAGTCATTGGACGTTTCGGAAAAAAGGGTGTCTGCCGCTTACGATTCCGAAGAAAGAGCCGTATGTGAAAGAAGCTTATGTGCGGCAGGTCATCCTAGCTTTGGATGATGCTGATGCTTGATTTGTTGTCGGTTTGCGAGGGTGACGATATGAAAAGGGATATTGCATACTATATGGCGTTGCCGTATCGTGAAATTATCGAAGCGGATGCGGCCGGCGGTTACGTCGGTTATGTGGCGGAATTGAAAGGATGCATTACACAGGCGGAGACGAAAGCGGAACTTCTGGATTTGCTGGAAGATGCAAAGAGATGTTGGCTAGAAGCTGCATTGGAAGAGGGGCTGACTATACCGAAGCCGCAGTCGGAAGAAAACTTCAGTGGAAGATTCAATCTGCGCCTGCCCAAAAGTCTGCATCGAGAGCTGGCGCTCAGTGCCAAAGCGGAGGGGGTCAGTCTGAATCAGCTTGCCGTATGTTTGATCGCAAGCGGGCTGAAGACCTCTGCTGTGAGATGATTTTGGCAGGGAGGCGGTTTTATGTGGAAGATTTTTTCCTTTTTGAAGATGTTTCGTGAAGATTTGCTTATCATGATGGTGGCGCTCAAGGATTCTCGCACGCCTGCGGCAATCAAGGCGGTGTTTCTCATCGGACTGCTCTACTGCATCAGCCCGATCGACATCATTCCGGATGCCGTTCCTGTTCTTGGCATGGTGGACGATGCGGCGGTCTTGCCGGCGGCGGTCTTCGGTCTGATCCGCTTCCTGCCGCCACAAGTGCGTGCGGATGCACAGGTGAGAGCCGAGCGGCTTGGGCGGCGGCTGCCGTACATCGTGGCGCTTGCATCAATCGCGCTTATCGCGTGGATCGCCTTGATCGTCTGGGGCATCGTGGCGATCTTCCGCTGATATATGGATCTGAGCAGCTCGTAGGATTATGGGCTGCTTTTTATTTTTATGGAAGGAGTTTCTGCCTCGAACGAGAAATGGTTTTGTGAGAGGCGAAATAAAAGGAGGGATTCATTATGAAACAGTATGCAATGCTTCTTGCCGCTGTCCTCGTGCTGCTTGCAGCGAATCTCTGCTCGGCGGCACGTCTGCCTGATGCGGACTATGCGCTCGGCGGCATAAAGTTTGGCGACGATGCAGAATTCGCAAAGAGCGTCTACGGAGAGCCGGATTGGGTTGACTACCATGAGGGTACGCCAAATTCCGGCGATATCCCGCTTTGGATTTATCACTACGGCGATTCGTTTGTCGTGGCAGTCGAAGCTACGCGGATGAGTGTGTCCTCGCTCATGACTACGGCGAACAACGGCATCGCGACGCCGCGCGGCATCCATGTGGGCAGCACGTTGACAGATATCCAGCGTGCCTATGGCACACTGCCGCAAGGGCATCGAGCGAATCAGGGCTATTGCTACTCCTATGGCTGGGGAGCGATATCACTGGACTTCTATGTGGATGGCAAGGGAAAGGTCTATAAAATCTGGACGGGCTATTCCGACTGAAATTGTCTCTGCTGGATCATGAGCGGGCGGACTTTCACCTTTTTCAAAAAGGTGTTGACAGTCCGTCCGCTTTCGTGTATTATGTTAATTGCTGTTGCGGCGAGCGACAGTAAGACGCTCGAAAAAACTTCAAAAAAGTGCTTGACAATCCCTCGTGGATGAAGTAAGATAGTCGAGTCGCCTGTGAAGAACGAGCGGCGAACAGCCGAAGCAATTCGGCGGTGTTCCTTGAAAACTAAACAATGCAGAAATGAATCATCTATATGATTCAAGCCAGATGTCCATCAAGAGGAATCTTGATGAAACATCGATTGTGAACTACATTTGTAAAAGCAATCGACAATTTCTTTATGCGGTTCGAAAGAATCGTATCCAAAGATAAAAGAGCCAATCAACGGCTCTCTGCAAACTGAATGCAAGTTTCTCCGCATTCAACATAACCATGTTGGATGCGGAGAAAAAACGCAAGTTTTTTCGGAGAGTTTGATCCTGGCTCAGGACGAACGCTGGCGGCGTGCTTAACACATGCAAGTCGAACGGGAACCTTTATTTCGGTAAAGGTGAGAGTGGCAAACGGGTGAGTAACACGTAGGCAACCTGCCGACAGGATGGGGACAACATTCCGAAAGGAATGCTAATACCGAATGAAGTCGCCAGAGGGCATCCTCTGGTGATGAAAGATGGCCTCTGAATATGCTATCACCTGTCGATGGGCCTGCGTCTGATTAGCCAGTTGGCGGGGTAACGGCCCACCAAAGCGACGATCAGTAGCCGGTCTGAGAGGATGAACGGCCACATTGGGACTGAGACACGGCCCAGACTCCTACGGGAGGCAGCAGTGGGGAATCTTCCACAATGGGCGAAAGCCTGATGGAGCAACGCCGCGTGAGTGAAGAAGGTCTTCGGATCGTAAAGCTCTGTTGCACGGGACGAAAACCGAGCTTGAAAACATTGAGTTTGGGTGACGGTACCGAGCGAGGAAGCCACGGCTAACTACGTGCCAGCAGCCGCGGTAATACGTAGGTGGCGAGCGTTGTCCGGAATTATTGGGCGTAAAGGGAGCGCAGGCGGACATATAAGTCCATCTTAAAAGTGCGGGGCTCAACCCCGTGAGGGGATGGAAACTGTATGCCTTGAGTGCAGGAGAGGAAAGCGGAATTCCCAGTGTAGCGGTGAAATGCGTAGATATTGGGAGGAACACCAGTGGCGAAGGCGGCTTTCTGGACTGTAACTGACGCTGAGGCTCGAAAGCCAG
Organism: Selenomonas sputigena; assembly: GCF_026015965.1. Classification (NCBI taxonomy): domain Bacteria; kingdom Bacillati; phylum Bacillota; class Negativicutes; order Selenomonadales; family Selenomonadaceae; genus Selenomonas; species Selenomonas sputigena. The sequence goes on from NZ_CP110383.1 coordinate 2,490,947, forward strand.
GGGAGCGAACGGGATTAGATACCCCGGTAGTCCTGGCCGTAAACGATGAATGCTAGGTGTAGGAGGTATCGACCCCTCCTGTGCCGGAGTTAACGCAATAAGCATTCCGCCTGGGGAGTACGGTCGCAAGACTGAAACTCAAAGGAATTGACGGGGGCCCGCACAAGCGGTGGAGTATGTGGTTTAATTCGACGCAACGCGAAGAACCTTACCAGGGCTTGACATTGAGTGAAAGAGCTAGAGATAGCTTCCTCCCTTCGGGGACACGAAAACAGGTGGTGCATGGCTGTCGTCAGCTCGTGTCGTGAGATGTTGGGTTAAGTCCCGCAACGAGCGCAACCCCTGTCCTTTGTTGCCAGCGCGTAATGGCGGGAACTCAAAGGAGACTGCCGCGGAGAACGCGGAGGAAGGCGGGGATGACGTCAAGTCATCATGCCCCTTATGTCCTGGGCTACACACGTACTACAATGGGATGGACAGAGGGAAGCGAAGGCGCGAGCCGGAGCGGACCCCACAAACCATCCCCCAGTTCGGATTGCAGGCTGCAACCCGCCTGCATGAAGTCGGAATCGCTAGTAATCGCAGGTCAGCATACTGCGGTGAATACGTTCCCGGGCCTTGTACACACCGCCCGTCACACCACGGAAGTCATTCACGCCCAAAGCCGGTGGGCCAACCGCAAGGAGGCAGCCGTCTAAGGCGGGGGCGATGACTGGGGTGAAGTCGTAACAAGGTAGCCGTATCGGAAGGTGCGGCTGGATCACCTCCTTTCTAGGGATACTGAGCAAGCAAAGAAGCGAGCCGAAAGGTGAGCGGATCTGCAGGCTTGACCTAAGTCGAGGCATCTGCTGACTTGTCCAAGAGCCGAAGGCGATTGGGTAACAAGTCGTATGCGAAAACATCCCAAGAACGCGAGCCGTCAGGCGAAGCGCGATTGGTTGATGTTGACCGCTTTCTGCATTGTCTAGTTTTGAGGGAACACAAATCTCTCAAACTTGACCTTCTCGTTGGATTATAACAGCGGCAAGGTCAGGCGTACCTTGAAAACTACACAGAAGACAAAATGAAAGAAAATCATCGAAGGCTGCAGAAATGCAGCAAAGATTTTCCGAACATTTTAGGATCACAAACCAAACCAAGAACATCAGAAATGATGCCTTGAGGCGAAACACACGGCGAAAGCCGTGGAAAAGTCAAGCTACGAAAGGCATACGGTGGATGCCTTGGCGTCAGGAGTCGAAGAAGGACGCGATCAGCTGCGAAAAGCCGTGGGGAGCCGCAAATAGGCCTCGATCCACGGATATCCGAATGGGGCAACCCAGTGCGAGTCATGTCGCACTACCCGAAAGGGAGACAAACCCGGTGAACTGAAACATCTAAGTAGCCGGAGGAAAAGTAATCAAACGAGATTCCCCCAGTAGCGGCGAGCGAAGCGGGAAGAGCCCAAACCGAAAGCTTTCGGGCTTTCGGGGTTGAGGACCAGCATAAAGGGAAAGCAGCCTAGTGGAACGGCATGGGAAGGCCGGGCGAAGAGAGTGAAACCCTCGTACACGAAAGGCTGAAGAACAGGCTGGGATCCAGAGTACCACGGGACACGAGGAACCCTGTGGGAAGCCGGGTGGACCACCATCCAAGGCAAAATACTACCTGACGACCGATAGAGGAAAGTACCGTGAGGGAAAGGCGAAAAGAACCGCGGGAGCGGAGTGAAATAGAACCTGAAACCGTATGTCCACAAGCAGTCGAAGCGCTTTATATGCGCGACGGCGTGCCTATTGAAGAATGAACCGGCGAGTTATCCTGTCGAGCGAGGTTAAGCGGAAAACGCGGAGCCGAAGCGAAAGCGAGTCTTAAAAGGGCGAAGAGTTCGACGGGGTAGACCCGAAACCACAGTGATCTATGCATGGCCAGGCTGAAACTCAGGTAAAATTGAGCGGAGGGCCGAACCCGTGAGTGTTGAAAAACTTTGGGATGAGCTGTGCATAGGGGTGAAATGCCAATCGAACGTGGAGATAGCTGGTTCTCCCCGAAATAGCTTTAGGGCTAGCCTCGAGCGATGCATGCAGACGGTAGAGCACTGATCGGGCAAGGGGGCGTAAAGCCTACCGACCCCAGTCAAACTGCGAATGGCTGCATGTCAAACTCGGGAGTCAGCGTGCGAGTGATAAGACCCGTACGCAAGAGGGAAACAGCCCAGACCGCCAGCTAAGGTCCCCAATGCTGTACTAAGTGGAAAAGGATGTAGGAATTCGAAAACAACCAGGATGTTGGCTCAGAAGCAGCCACCATTTAAAGAGTGCGTAATAGCTCACTGGTCGAGAGTCCCTGCGCCGAAAATATCCGGGGCTCAAGTACAGAACCGAAGCTGCGGCTGCATACTTAGGTATGCGGGGTAGGGGAGCGTACCATGCGCGGCGAAGCCGTACCGGAAGGAGCGGTGGAGCGCATGGCAGTGAGAATGCCGGTATGAGTAGCGAAAAGGCCAGCAAGAATCTGGCCCACCGAAAGCCTGAGGTTTCCTGGGCAACGCTCGTCGTCCCAGGGTCAGTCGGGACCTAAGCCGAGGCAGCAAGCATAGGCGATGGACAACTGGCAAACATTCCAGTACCGCAGGGAGTCGTTTGAGTGATGGAGTGACGCAGGAGGGAGCTTGGGCGCGCGAATGGAAGAGCGCGTCGAAGCCGGTAGGCTGCAAGGGAGGCAAATCCCCCTTGTAAAAGCCGAGACGTGACAGGGAGGCAAACCCTTGGGTGAGCCGAAGCCAAGCGGACCACACTGCCGAGAAAAGCTTCTAGCGAGACAAACTGCGCCCGTACCGAAACCGACACAGGCAGGCAGGGAGAGGATCCTAAGGTGCGCGGGAAAACCCTCGTTAAGGAACTCTGCAAATTGCATCCGTAACTTCGGGAAAAGGATGGCCGGAACTGGTGAAGACCCCTGCGGTTGGAGCCGGGGCCGGCGACAGAAGAGAAGCCCAAGCGACTGTTTACCACAAACACAGGTGCCTGCAAAAGAGAAATCTGACGTATAGGTGCTGACGCCTGCCCGGTGCTGGAAGGTTAAGGGGAGAGGTCAGGAGCAATCCGAAGCCTTGAGCTGAAGCCCCAGTAAACGGCGGCCGTAACTATAACGGTCCTAAGGTAGCGAAATTCCTTGTCGGGTAAGTTCCGACCCGCACGAAAGGCGTAACGATTTGGGCACTGTCTCGACGAGGGGCCCGGTGAAATTGAAATACCTGTGAAGATGCAGGTTACCCGCGACTGGACAGAAAGACCCCATGGAGCTTTACTGCAGCTTGGCATTGATGCCCGGCGGATGATGTACAGGATAGGTGGGAGGCTAAGAAAGGCGGCCGCAAGGACGCCCGGAGCCGCTGTTGGGATACCACCCTTCCTCCGCTGGTCATCTAACCGAAGTAGTTACGACACTCGGGACAGTGCCAGGTGGGCAGTTTGACTGGGGCGGTCGCCTCCGAAAGAGCAACGGAGGCGTCCAAAGGTTCCCTCAGCGCGGACAGAAATCGCGCGAAGAGCATAAAGGCAGAAGGGAGCTTGACTGCGAGACCGACAAGTCGAGCAGGTACGAAAGTAGGGCTTAGTGATCCGGTGGAATGAGAGTGGAATTGCCATCGCTCAACGGATAAAAGCTACCCTGGGGATAACAGGCTAATCTCTCCCAAGAGTCCATATCGACGGGGAGGTTTGGCACCTCGATGTCGGCTCATCACATCCTGGGGCTGAAGCAGGTCCCAAGGGTTGGGCTGTTCGCCCATTAAAGTGGTACGTGAGCTGGGTTCAGAACGTCGTGAGACAGTTCGGTCCATATCCATCGCGGGCGGAAGAAACCTGAAGGGGGCTGCTCCTAGTACGAGAGGACCGGAGTGGACGGACCAACGGTGTACCAGTCATGGCGCCAGCCGTGCAGCTGGGTAGCTGCGTCCGGAAAGGATAAACGCTGAAAGCATCTAAGCGTGAAACCAGCCCTAAGATGAAGTTTCTCACGGAGCAATCCGGTAAGGCGCCTCAAAGACGATGAGGTTGATAGGCGGGGAGTGGAAGCGCTGCAAGGCGTGTAGCCGACCCGTACTAATACGCCGAGGGCTTGACCTAAGTTTCGTCACCCTAAAATGTTCCATTGAGTCTTCTGTATAGTTTTGAGGGCACACCTCAACAAAGAAATCCAGTGGCGATAGCTGAGTGGATCCACCTGTTCCCATCCCGAACACAGTCGTTAAGCACTCATACGTCGAAAGTACTTGGTTGGAGACGACCTGGGAGGATAGAAAGCTGCTGGTTGATGACGCACCCGCAAGGGTGCGTTTTTATTTTGGAATCAAGGCATCTCTGTTTCGACGTTCAACAAGGGGTGTTCCGACATCTTTTGGAGCATGATGTTCGTATCGATTACGCTCATGTGATGGTCGAGGGCATACCACAGGATGCTGTCCCGCGGATTGCGGACGTAGAGTTGTTCCGCTCCTGCATAGTATAGAAGATACTGCGTCTCCTCCGGCGTCAGTTTCATGGCGAGGGCGAGGGAAATGACTTTGTTGCGTGAAGGATTCTTTTTGCGTCCGGCGAATATATGGTAAGCATAGATTCGTTCCAAGCTGGAAGCCCGAACGACATCCATCTTGCTCAGGTGTTTTTCCTCCAGAAGTTGATTCAGATATTCTGCCAGCGTGTATTGGCAAAAGTCTTTCTGATTGTCCACGAGAAAACCTTCCAGCCCGGAGGCCTGGCGCAGATCGTCTTTCAATTCCTCGGTGCTTTTCGGCATGATGCTGTCCTCCTGTGTGATTTGATACACATAGGATAATACGATATGGAGAAGAAAGCAAGGTGGTTTCTTGGATGCTCATATCACCGCATATTTTGAGGAGGTTTTTCAAAAGATAGAGCTGCTCAAATCCAGCGACAAGGGCGAGGTGTGGCTGGCATCCGAGAGATCGGGGCGGTCAACGTCAGCCAATCACGCTGCGCCTTCGGCTTGCGCTCTTGGGACGTTTTCGCATACGACCCATGACCCAATCAGCGGCGCCCCTTCGGGGCTTGCTTCTTGGATGGGTCAGCAGCGGTCAACGTCAACCAATCGCGTAGCGCCTTCGGCTTGCACTCTTGGGACGTTTTCGCATACGACCCATGACCCAATCAGCGGCGCCCCTTCGGGGCTTGCTTCTTGGATGGGTCAGCAGCGGTCAACGTCAACCAATCGCGCAGCGCCTTCGGCTTGCGCTCTTGGGACGTTTTCGCAGCGGCTGGTCATATTGAAACGCATCGCTTTGACGGGGCTTCCCTATAGGATGCTCAAAGGGAAGGATTATCCGCTGATTCCCCGCGTCCTGTATTGTATCGAGGACGGCGATGAGACGGTTGTCGTGGAGGAATATGTGCAGGGAGAATCCCTGCTTGATCGCATCGGACGCAAGGCGTATCTTTCGGAGCGTGAGACGGAGAGCGTTCTTTTGCAGCTATGCGAAGGCCTTGACGAAATCCATGCACAGGGCATCATTCACCGCGACATCAAGCCGTCCAATCTTATCCTGCAAAGCGGCTGTATCATCCGGCTCATCGACTTCGATGCTGCCCGCACCGTCAAAGAGCACAGCGGCGAGGATACGATGTACCTCGGCACCAGGGGCTATGCTCCGCCGGAACAATTCGGCTATGGGCAGACAGATGCGAGGAGTGATATCTACTCGATCGGTATCACTATGCGGAAAGCGCTGCCGGAGGAGTACGACGGCTATCTCGCCAAGATATTTGCCAAATGCACGGAAATCGATCCGGACAGGCGCTATCGGAATCTGCAAGAGCTTCGCCGTGCGCTGATCTTCCGCAGGTTTTGGGCTGGCAGGGGAAAGCCGGCACTGTGGACGCTGGCCATCGTATCTGTCGTAGTATTTTGCCTTCTGCCAAGGCTTGATGGGGTAGAAACCCTGCCGAGTGCTCCCGCAAGAGAATCGGGGGTCGATTCGCCAGCGGTTCGATTGCCGAGCGCTGCGGAAGAAAGCGCAGCCGCGCCGACACCGGAAACATCTGATGAGAAATTTTCCGTGCAATCGCTTGTGCCATCGGACAGCGAGTCTGAACAAGAAGTTGCCGTGCCAACGCCGACGTCATCGATCGAGCCGACTGCGCATGACAGCTACATGCCGCCGACAGTCAGCCAAGAGGAAAGAAAGTCCATAAAGAGCGTGGATGCATTCTTGGCAGAGTTCAAGGATGACCCGGAAAAACTTGCCTATTGGCAGACAAGGAATGTGGTGTTCTCCTCCGGCAATCGTTCGGAGGAGGAACGGCTCGAGGCCATGAAGAACGGCGAAATGGGGCTCCGGCTGAACGCCTTTATAAAAAATCTGCCGCCCATGACCGAGGCGGAACGCAATCGAGCGATCGACGAGTTCGTAGCCGAGCAAAAGAGATTGCTGGATCTATAGAATCCGCTGCGACCGTACGACTGCAGAAACGTCTACGAAATCAAAATTCTTTATTTACCTCGCAGGTAACCAATGCCTGCGAGGTTTTTGTTATAATGGGGGGCGTTGATGGGCTATGTCCGCAGCCGCACTCGTTTGCACACATAGAGGAATGTTTGCCTTCCGAGGGAGCGGACAGTGGGAGGCAAGACCAGTTTATTCATAAGACGGAATAGAGAAAGGGGGGAGAAGTGTGTCTGACTTTTGTTGGCTTTTGGCTCGGCTTGCTTTTTTGGCCATGTTCATCGGCATGGTGAAGCCGAAGTTTGTGATCTTCTGGGGCGACAAGGCGGCCAGGACGCGCAAGAAGGTTTTCGTCGTCTATCTGTCCGTCATCGTGCTCGGAACTCTGCTTGCCATTGTGACGCATCCGGACGGCTTGGCAGGGGGCTTGGCTTGGTTTTTGGGCGCAGATATAGATGATGCGCAGAATATGCTGCGTGCCAAGGGGCTGGCGGATTGATATGGAGGGATAGGATATGAAGTATTGTAAGGCGTGTGGGGACAATATTCCGGATTCAGTGCGTTTTTGTCCGTCGTGCGGAAGCACAGTGGAAGAACAGCCTCTGGTGAATATACAGAAGGAGGAAGTTGCCAGGGAACATCATGAATGGAAATTTCTCACGGAGCGTCTTGCTTATGGGATTTTCCAGGTGCGGGTGCATACGAATGTCACAGTGGAGGGAAGCCGGATCACGGTTGATACGCATCGACAAGCCGTATTTTTCAAGTGGGGGAGGCAGCGCGATTCGTTTGATGTGAAGGAAGTGAAGAAAGTCACACTGGAGAAGAAAATCTCGAAACTGAGCATTTTCCTCATCGTGCTGGGTATTCTCATGCTTCTGGTGGGCAACTGGTGGGGAATCCTTCCGTTGGGAACGGCTCTCCTTACGTTGTACGACAAATACTTGTTGATCCAGCATCGACGCGGTGGTTTCCGAATTTATGATGCAGAACTCATAGGGACGAACGGACCTGCCAATGAGTTTTTTGATTATATCCAGGCTCGCAATCCGCAGGCGATGGCCATCATTCGTGGGTAGGCTTCGGCTGGAAGAAGCTTTGCTTGTCATGCTTTTTCCGCACGATGCGTCATACGCTGGTATTGTTTCAACAAGGAGGCTGATATGAGTCACGGGAAGAAAATCATCGCCGCCTGTATGGCAGTTCTGCTTGCCTTTGTACCGCTGGCGAAGGTCGCACATGCTGATGCGCTCGACGCGCTTGCCGTTGCTGTGGAAGGAGCTGTCGGCGCTCTGCAGGAGGATGATCAGAAGATCACGGATGAGATCATCGAAACGATGACAAAGGATCCAGCGCAGAAGAGCGTTCTGCAAGAACATATCACGAAGACAGAGCCTGTGGCAAAGAAGTTGACCGAGGCGGAGGGTACAATCTTACTGGTATCGAGTTGGCTGCATAAGGTTCCTCTGATCGGCGGGATGCTTACGACAGGCTTTTTGGAGTGTGTTGAGTGGTATTGGGAGAGGCAGTTTTCCAGTGAGGATGATCTTGAGGTTATCAAGCGCTATGAGACGATCCGGAGTCATTTTTTGGATGCAGAAGCGGAATACATCGGATTGTTAGCGGATATGTCTGATTCAGAATCAAAAGAGATCGATCTGATGAAGAGCATAAACGGACTTCAGCTTATGAGCCGTATGGGATCGGCAAAGTCGGCAATGAAGCGCGTGAGAATGGCGGCTTTTGATGAGAAGCCGGAGGAGAAGGGAAAGAAGGGAGCTTCAGCAAAGGAGAAGATGCAGGGAAAACCGCAAAAAGGGGCAGCGGCAGATCCGCGCGAAAAGGCGAAGCAGGAGCTTGAGAGCTTAGGGTATTCGGTGAGCGGACAAATCAAGGAAACTTCCTATGGCAACAGCAGCGTTGGGTTTCTTGCACGGGAGACCGGAACGGGAAAGCTGGTTGTATGTGACCGTAAGAATCATCGTGTGGCAGTCGTCGAACCAATCACCGATTTCAGCATATTGACAAACAAACAGGCTGGGCATGAGGTCTTTGAGACAAGGTTCTATGTCGCCAATGACACGAGGGACAATGATCGGAATGCGGGATATTGGGATGGAGCGACGCATGTCTTTAATGTCTACGGGCTGTTTGATAGAGATGGCGCGGGAAATGTCGTGCCGGGAAAGCTCTATACAGCGTCGGGACGCAAGCCGTCACATTACCATTCCGTTTTGCATGAACAGAAAAATGTTGATTTAATGAATCTTGTAATGACAGAGGCTAAGTCTCTGCGCTAAACAGCAGAATAGAAAGTGCGCGATGAAAGATGCTGCGGTTCTATGCTTTGGGGCAGAGATCCGCGGCCTTTTGTTTGGAAAGAGCAGTTTTTCCCAGAAGGAAGAAGAAATACATCCCAAAGTCGGATTCTACGAAAGATTTTTATAAAGCGCTTATATTTTATGGAAACTTTTACGATATAATAAAATATAGAGGGATTCTTTTTCATGTTTTCTTTTCGTGAGCATTCAAAGCAAAACATGGCTGTCGTCGTTTCTTTGGAGTGCGTAAATAGAGGAGTTGTATTTCCATGGTTTACCCCGATACGATCAAGACGGATCAAGATATTTTGGATGCGTTCATCGCCGTCGCCCCTTATTTGGATCATGTCGTCCGCCAAGATATTGCTGTTGGTATAACGGATAAGGAGACGACATTGGCATTGATACCGAATGCCAAGCTGGAGTTCTCGCCTGCGGCCGGCACGCCCATTTCGCCCAATACGAGGCACGTCATCGATACGGGGCGTGACTATACAGGCTTGATTGATGAGAAGGTTTACGGACCCGGTGTCCGCAGCATGATCACGCCGATTTATGGCGTGAACGGCGACATTATCGGCACGCTTGTGACGGCGATGGATGTTGCGCAGGACATCAAGCTCGCCCATGCGGTCGACGAGGTCACGAAGTCGACGGAGACGGTTTACCATGCTGTCGAGCAGGTCGCGGAGAGTGCGAGCGAACTGGCGAAGTCGGGACAGGAGGCTGTGCAGCAGGCGGCCGACCTCAAAGAGCGCAATGCCGAGACGATCAAGGTCATCGAGTTCATCAATAACATCGCGCAGCAGACGAACCTCCTGGGCCTCAACGCTGCTATCGAAGCGGCGCGCGCGGGCGAGCAGGGCAGAGGCTTCGCCGTTGTTGCAGAGGAAGTCCGCAAACTCGCGGAGCAGTCGCGCGAGGCGACGGAGAAGATTCAAGCGACGCTCGCGGAGATGAACAAGGCGGTCGAGGCGATCTCGAAGACGATTGAGACGACGGGGGCAATCAGCCAGGAACAGGCGGCTTCGACCGAGGAGATCACGGCGAACCTCTCGCGCGTTACGAATGCGGCAGAGGACCTGGGCACCTTTGTCGTGCGTACGGATTGAAAAGAATAAAGGGATGGAAAGAGGGGCTGTGCGCCCCTCTTTTTTCGTCGGCGAGATTGCGCACGGCTTGGTGGAGCTAGGGAAATTTTGAATTATTTTCATTTTTTTCTGGATTTTTTTGCGTTCTCGCGCTATACTATAAGTTAGAATAACTTCGCCATTTTGTGGGGATATTGTATGGGGAGTTATGGGGGAGAGGCATTGGTAGTTATGCTTGTCTATCTTGGGGAGGTTATATTATGGAAAGATATAAGACTCCGGTAGCAGGTTACGAGAATCAATGCGTAGAGCTGTTATTGGAAAAACTGGGTGTGGTCACGTTTGACTACGACATTGAGCACGATGTGCTTCTTTTGGCGAAAGCGCGCGACGGTATGACGGAGAAGCGCTTTGAGGGGTTCTGCCGCACCCTTTGCACCGAAAACCGCGGCATGATTCATCCTGATTCGGTCGAGCGGCTTGTGGCGCTTTTCCGTGGGCAGACGACGGGTGTGCGCGAGGTCTTGCTCGACATGGCAGAAGTGCCGCAGGGGCGCTATTCGTGGTACGAGGTCGCCGTGAAGCTCCTGCGTGACGAGACGGGACGCGTGCAGCGCACGATCGGCATCCTCTGGGACATCGAGTCGAGCATGGGCAAGATGGAGCAGAGTTTTGCGCATTTCCGCTCGGAGCGCGATTCGGTCACGGGCATTTTGAACGGTGCAGGATTGGAGAAAGCGGTGCAGACGTACCTTGCAGGTCATGGCCGCGACGAGAGCAACGCTCTGATGGCCATTTCCTTCGACAATATCTGCCAGCTCGCAGAGCAGCGCGGCAAGCATTGGGCGGATCAGCTTCTCGTGCGGATATGCAAGGCGGTCGGCAGTTTCTTCCGTGCGGGAGACGTGCTTGCGCATCTGGGCGATGGCCAGTTCGCCGTCTTTGTCAAGGATATGGAGCGCACGGAGGTCATGGATATGAAGGCACGGGCAATCCGCACGCTGTTCGGCGGCGAGAATACGCAGTTCGGCGGCTATGGCCTAGAGTGCCGCATCGCCGTTTCTTACTATCCAGAGGACGGCGCGTCTTTCCATGAGCTTTTGAAAACGGCGGAAAAGAGGCAGTCACTCGATCGCGGAGATAAGGCGGCTGCAAAGGTGCTGACGATGGCTTGAAACGTATAGGAAGCAGGAAAAGCCGCCTGGCGGGGAAGAGAAGTTTCGCCGGGCGGCTTTTTATGTTATAATACGAGAGGTGCTACTATGACGGTAGGCGGTCAATCTTAGCCCCGGAGAGGGGCGTTGCTTATGACGATAAACGATTTGATTGCGTTGCTCTTGGTGACGCTTTTTATTCTCGTCGTTCTGAAAGCATAAGAAATCCCGCCTCCGGCTTCCAATCGTAGGCGGGTTTCTTACCTCAATTACTGTTGGGGCTGACCGTTTACCAGTAGCACCCTTGCTATATTTATTATAATGCATGATGCAACATACGTCAATCGCCAGCAGAAATGCTATAGCATTTCTGCTGGCGGTAGTGTATAATGAAGCTGTATGATTGTTTCTCTTGAGGAAGGGCAGGGCGTATGGAGCAGTTCACGCAGACATTTTTGGAGTTCATTGATGCCTGGGGTTATGCGGCGGTCGCCGTCTTGATGGCCTTGGAGAATGCCTGTATACCGATTCCGAGCGAGCTGATCCTCGGATTTTCGGGCTATCTGATCTTCGCTGACCGCATGGGTTTCGTCGGGGCGCTGGTTGCCGGCATGATCGGCGGCATGGCGGGGTCGATCTTCGCCTATCTCGTCGGGCGCTACGGCGGACGTTCCTTCGTCGACAAGTACGGCAAGTATTTCTTTGTGAAGAAGTCGCACGTCGATATTGCACAGCGCTGGTTTGACAAGTATGGCGTCAAGGCGGTGTTCTTCAGCCGCATGCTTCCCGTCGTGCGCACGTTCATTTCGCTTCCGGCGGGCTTCGCGCATGTGGATATGAAGAAGTTTCTCCTCTATACGTTCCTCGGCTCTCTGCCGTGGACGGCGCTGATCCTCGGCGTCGGCATGGCGCTTGGCGAGAGCTGGCAGATCATGCTCAAGGTCGGACATGAGGTGAGCATCGCCTTCGTCGTTGTAAGCTGCATCATCGTCGCCGGTCTCTACTGGCGCTATCGCCGCAACCGTCAGCAGAAGGCAAAGGAAGCGCTGATAAAATGAAGGCGCCCAGATTTGCACAGATGCGCTGGTTCTATAGCGGTCAACGTCAGCCAATCATGCGACGCGCTTCGCGCTTGCATTCTTGGGACGTTTTCGCATACGAGCCGTTGCCCAATCGCCTGCGTCCTTCGGACTTGGCTCTTGGACGGCTCAGCAAGGAGACAAACCGCAGGCGTAGCGGTGCTACGCCGAGGCTTTGTCGACGACGAGAGGACAGCGCAGATGTGTGAAGATGGGTGGCTGAATTTATCAGTGTTTCCTTAATATGGACGTGGAGTGATCCACGTCCATTTTTTAGGAAGCGCTGCATGTATCGCTTCTGCCTCAGAAGCTGCCGCCGTGCGTCACGTAGAGGAAGAAGAGCGGGTAGAAGAGCAAGAGGTAGATGACGGTCGTGACGAGGAAGCTCGCGACGGTGAGGTCTACGTTGAGCTTGTAGAGCCGCGCGGTCAAGACGGCGTTGATCGCCGTCGGCGCGGCAGCGATGAGGAGCACGCTGCCGATGAGCACGGAGTCCGCAAAGAGCAGGCGGCAGAGTCCGAAGAAGATCAGCGGCGTGAGGAGGAAGCGCAGGGGGATGAGGTCGGCGGTCTTTTTGATGTAGGGAAGCGCGCGCGAAAAGTCGACGAGACAGCCGACGGGGAAGAGCGCTGTCCAGGCGCCGATATGCACGAGCGCTTGAAACGCTGTGCCGAGCACGGCAGGGCGCTCGACGCCGAAGACGTTGAGTGCGAGTCCTGCGATGAGACCGAGCACGGGCACCTGGTTCGGCGTGAGAAAGAGTTCCCTAAGCGACAGGTGGACGCGAGCCCCCTCTTTCGCCCCTTGCGCACGGAACATCGCGGCGAGCGGGAAGCAGATGAGCACGAGGAGGCCGACCTGGAATGATGAGACGATCTGCACATAGGCGAACCCCGCTTCGTCGTAGAGGATGAAGGCGGAGAGCCCCGCGATCGTGCCGATGTTCGTAAGCATGGCGCTCATGTAGTAGGCGCCGCGCGAAAGGGCATCCTTGTGGCGGCGCGCGAAGGTCAAATAGGCGATGGAGCCGGGCACGAGCATGAAGAGCGCACTGAAGAGCGGCAGCCAAAGGAGGCTTCTCGACAGCGGCATGACCCAGAAGCTCAAGACGGCGAGCAGCGTCGCCATGACGATGATGTTGAAGCGAATGAGGGCATTGCATAGCGCGTCGGAGATACGGCCTCGCTGATAGGCGATGTAGCCCGCGAGAAGGGGCGCGGCGAGGTCGCTGAATACGTAAAGGATGCGGAAGAGTTTTTCGTCCATGAGAGGCCTCTTTTGCTGGATTCGGTCAGCAGGGCAAGGGTTTGCTGCTGACTCGTGAAGATCTCATTATCGTGCATGTATCGTAACATGCGCACGGCAGGAATACAAGCCCGGGAGAAAGGATGGATCGAATGATATACCCGATGAAGCTTCGAGCGCCGCTCAAGGACTACCTCTGGGGCGGCACGCGCCTCAAGACGGAGTACGGTAAGGAGACATCTCTCGCGAAGGTCGCGGAGAGCTGGGAACTTGCGTGCCACAAGGAGGATCAGAGCGTCATCGAGAACGGCGCGGACGCGGGTCTGACGCTGGAAGCGTACATCGCGCGCGAAGGGGCGCACGCTGCGCTCGGCTCGCATGGTTCGCGCTATCCGTATTTCCCGCTTTTGATTAAGCTCATCGACGCGCACAACGATCTCTCGGTGCAGGTGCATCCAGACGACAGTTACGCCTTCGAGCACGAGGGCGAGTACGGAAAGATGGAGATGTGGTACATTCTCGACGCCGAACCTGGAGCGGAGATCATCTACGGCTTCAAGGAAGAGATCTCGCGTGAAGAGTGCCGTCGCCACATCGAGGAGAACACGCTCTTGGACGTCGTGCGGCGCATCAAGGTGAAGGCGGGCGACGCCATCGTGATTCCGGCGGGCACACTCCATGCCATCGGGCGCGGCATCTTCCTTGCGGAGATTCAGCAGAATTCCGATACGACGTACCGCGTCTACGACTATGCGCGGTGCGGCGCGGACGGCAGGCTGCGCGACCTGCACATCGACAAGGCGCTCGACGTGCTCTCGTTCGCGCCGCCGGCGTATGACGTGAACCGTGGTGAGAAGTTCTCCATTTTCGCCGAGCATGAGATGACGGTCGTCGCACGAACCGAATTTTTCACAGTCTATCACTTCGCCCTCAAGGGTCGCTGCCACCTGCAGGCGGGACGCACGAGCTTCCAGTCCGTCGTCGCGCTCGGAGGCCCTATGGAGCTTTCGTGGTCGGGCGGCGAGGAGATCTTGGAGAAGGGCGACTCGTACTTCATACCGGCAAGCTTCGGCGACTACACGATGCGCGGCGAGGGGGCGTTCCTGCTGACGGAGGTCTAGCGAAAATGCGCCCCGAAGAGGAAGTTCTTCGGGGCGCATTCTCGTATTTCTGGAGTCACGGCATTTCGGGCGGTTGGCTGCAAAGCGCCGTGTGGTGCAGGATGTCTTCGAGGCGCATCTCGATGTCGAGCGCTTCCTTGTGTACGGTTTCCGCCGTGTCGAACTCCGCAAAGTCGTCCGTTTCGAGCGCGTTGACGAAGTGCTCCCAAGCCGTGATGGAAAGCTCGGTGGATTCTGCGCGCAGCTGGCTCAAATAGCGTGCGCCGGGCGGCACGGAGAGTGCCGAGAGCTTTTGCTGGCGCTCCTTGAGGGTCGGGATGATGTCCGTCCGGATGAGTTTCTTCAGACCGTCTTTCTGCGCACTGGAGAGAAGTCCCGTGCCGTCCCATGGCATGTCGGTCAGCACATGGAAACGCTGCTGCTCCTTGGCGAAGCGCTTGTTGTACTGCTCGACGATGGGCGCCGACGCTTCGAGGTACGAGGCGACGTCCTTTTCGAGGAGCGGCGTCAGGCGGTCGAGGCAGTCGCGGTAGTTCTTGATGTAGGAGACCTGCCAATGACCGTCGCCCGCCTGCTCCATGGCGAGGAGCAGCGTGAGTTCTGTTCCCGTCAATTCGTCCTTCGCCTTGACGTGCGCCGTTGCCGTCGCGCCGTCGCGGTCGATGGAGTCGAGCCCGACGATGGTGATGTTCTTCAAGAGGCTGCGCTCGAAGAGGTTCTCGAAGTCGATGCGCAGCTGGCGTCCCTGCAGGAGGCCGCCGGGCTTCTGCCATTCGCCCGTCTCGATGCGACCTGTGAGCGTCGTGCGCATCCCCGCCGTGACCTGTGGCTTGATGAGTTGGTAGAAACGCACGGCTTCCGTGCGCTCGTCGTTCGTTAGGGAAGTGTCGGCAGCGAAGAGACTGCGCGTGAGATCGTCATAGATTTTGCCCATGCTCAGGCTGACGTTGACGTAGCGCTCGAATTTTTCGGCATCGTGCTTCTCCGCCGCTTCTTGAATCTCGGCAAGCGCGTATTCGGGGCTTCTCGCGTGGATGAAGAAGTACCAGAGCACGGAGCCGACGGCAAGCGCGAAGAAGACGATGACGAGCATCGTGAGCGTGCGATTGTATGAGCTGATCTTTCGGGCGCGCAGATGCAGCCGCCAAGTATAATCGTCCATAGAAATTCTCCTTATCGTCCTATTATAGCATATATGTCAACGAAAGCAGGAGGTGCGGGCATGAAATGGGTCAGCCATGAGGTTGTGACGGGCATGGCGGTCTATACGCTGACCGGCAGTCTCGTGCCGACGGCATGCGCCATGGCGGGCGCGGTGCTTCCCGATTGGATCGAGGGCAAGGGCGGCGGCGTGCGCCTGCCGTGGGCGGGACTCCTCTCCCATCGCGGCTGGTCGCACTGGCCGCTCCTCTACATCCTCGGCTTTCTCGCTCTGGGCGCTGTCGGCGAGGAACTGGGTGAGGACGCGCGCTCTCTCATTCTCGCGGGGCGTTTCATCCTCCTCGGCGCACTCTTTCATATCGCCGAGGATGCGCTTTGCGGCAAGGTGCCGCTCCTTCATCCGAAGAAGAAGGTCGGCGTGCGCCTCTTCCGTGTCGGCTCGTTCGGCGAGTACGCCTTTGCGCTTGTCCTCGTCCTTTTCTTTTATGGAATCGGACGATTGGTTTTATGAATTTATATTTATAGGAGAAATTTATTTTTGCACCGCCGCAGGCAAGAAGGAAAGCGCCTTGCTTGCGGGGAAGTCTATAAGCATAGGAGAAGAGGTCACATTGGAGGGGATCACGATGGAACAGGGCACGCAGAAGAAGAACAAGCTCTTGGGGCTTCTCGCCGAGAAGTACCCGACGCTGGAATCCGTCTACGAAAGGCTCATCTCCCTGCAGGCGCAGCTCGGTCTGCCCAAGGGCATTGAGCATTTCATGAGCGATCTGCACGGCGAGTACGAGTCGTTCTTCCACATCTTGAACAACTGCTCGGGCGTCATTCGCGAGAAGGTCGAATACGTCTTTGCTGACCGCATGACGGATGAAGAGAAGGCGGAGTTCTGCACGCTCATCTACTACCCGAAGGAAAAGATCGAGCGCATGCACGCCGAGCGCAAGGACACGCCCGCCTGGTATCGTGAGAACCTCGCGCGGCTCTTGGAGCTGTCGAAGCTCATGAGCTACAAGTACCCGGCGGCGAAGGTGCGCGGCTTCATCCCCAAGCGCTATGAGTCCGTCATCGTCGAGCTTCTTTACACGCGCCCCGAGGAGGACACGGCGCAGGCGCAGTACCATCGCCGCCTCCTCGCGACCATCGTGCAGATCGACAGCGGCGCAGGCTTCATCGAAGCGTTCTGCGTGCTCGTCAAGCGTCTCGCCGTCGATCATCTGCACATCGTCGGCGACTTCTTCGACCGCGGCAGCCGTCCCGACGCGATTCTCAACATGATCCTCGACTACCACGATATCGACATCGAGTGGGGCAACCACGACGTCATGTGGATGGGCGCGGCAGCGGGCAGCGAGGTCTGCATCGCGGGCGTCGTGAGAAACAGCTTGCGCTACCACAACACCGACGTCTTAGAGCGCGGCTACGGCATCAGCCTGCGTCCCCTATCGCTCTTTTCGACGCGCATCTATCCCGATTCCAATGCCATTCGCGCCTCGGAGAAGGCGATCACGATGATCATGCTGAAGCTCGAAGGCCAGCTCATCGCAAGGAATCCCGACTTCGAGATGGAGAGTCGCCGTCTCCTCGACAAGATCAACTACAACTCCTCCTACGTCATGCTCGGCGATCGCCGCTACGAGCTGGAGAGCGCCTACTTCCCGACGATCGACCCGAAAGATCCGTTCGCGCTCTCGGAGGAGGAGGAGCGCATCATCGCCGACCTCAAATCGTACTTCACGGAGAGCGAGATGCTGCAAAGGCACGTCGACTTCCTCTACAAGAAGGGAAGTCTCTACAAGTGCTGCAACGGCAACCTTCTTTATCACGGCTGCGTTCCCGTCAACGAGGACGGCTCGCTTCGCGACGTCATCTTCGACGGCAAGGCTTACAAGGGACGCGCCTACTTCGATTACGCTGACCGCCGCGCGCGCCGCGCCTACCTCTTCCGTGCGCAGGAAGATCTCGATTTCATGTGGTTCTTGTGGTGCGGCAGGACGTCGCCATGCTCGGGACGCGAGGTCAAGACCTTCGAGCGCTCGCTCCTAGAGGACGAGAGTACATGGAAGGAGCCGGCCGATCCCTACTACCGCCTGCTGGACGACGAGGATTTCTGCCGCTCCATCCTTGCAGAATTCGGCCTGCCCGAGAGCGGGCACATCATCAACGGCCATGTGCCCGTCAAGGTCAAGAAGGGCGAGACGCCCGTCAAGGCGCACGGCAAGGCCATCATCATCGACGGCGGCTTCTGCCAGGCGTACCACAAGAAAACGGGCATTTCAGGCTTCACGCTCATCTCCAACTCGCGCGGCTTCCGCCTCCTCATGCACCAGCAGGTCGCCGACGTGCGCCAGGCGCTGAAGGAGAACAAGGACATCGAATCCGTCTCCGAGACGGTCGAACTGCAGACGAAGCTCACGACGCTCGGCGACACGGACGAGGGCAAGGACATCCAGGAGGAGATCGCCGACCTCTACAACTTGCTCATCGCCTATCAGAACGGCGTGATCGAGCCGAAGGCATAGAAGTAAAAGCCCGCTCCTTCCCCTGCATGTATGGGGAAAGGGCGGGCTTTTTATGTCGCCTTTGCTTTGGCGCGGCATCACAGCGAGGTGTTGTTCTTGTTCAGAGGTCTTATTCACATTTCGACCAGCCGCAATAGGTGCAGGTCACGCAGTTGCCTTCGGGGCGCAGAGTGTGGCGCTTGCATTCGGGGCATTCTTTGTTGATTGCCTTGTCGTCGCTCTTGTCCTTGTATTTCGCCGTCTCGTCCTTTTGGCATTCGTTGTAGATTTCGGCGAGAGCCGTGCCGATGGCGCTGCCGCACGAGAGCGAGATGTCCTTGCGTCCGCTGCGGATCAGGGCTTGGCAGGCGGAGCAGCGGCTGACGGTCAGCTGTTTGATGATGTCCTTGACGCGCACGCCCGAGCGCAGTGCGAGAGAGGTCAGGCGCGTGATGGTCGCGATGTTCGACTGGCAGCCGCCCGAGGTGTTCGTGAACAGCTCGAAGACGTCGCCGTCGGAGGTCTTGTTGACCGTGATGTACATCTTGTCGACGCACGACGTATGGCGAAGGAGCGTCACGCCTTCGAGCCGCGCGATGTTGTCGCGGCGGCGCGGGCGCACGGTGTCGTAGGCGATCTCCTGCTCGGCGGCTTCTTTGACGCCGAGGATGTTGCCGCGTTTGCAGCCGTCGCGGAAGACCGTGATGCCCTTGCAGCGCGATTTCCATGCTGCGAGGTAGATGTTCTTGATGTCGGCGGGCGTCGCCGCATGCTTCAAGTTCACCGTTGAGGAGATGGAGTTGTCGACGTACTTCTGCATGGCCGCCTGCAGTTCGACGCGGTGCAGGTAGGGGACGTCGTGACTTTCGATGACCCACGGGAAACGCTTCTTGATGTCCTCGTTCGTGAGATCGTGCGGCAGCTTGTGATAGTCGAGCAGATCGCTGACGGAGTGTGCGTAGACGCGGAAGGAGCCGCTTCCTTCCTCCATCTTGTGTGTTGTGCGCTCGTAGCTGATCTGATAGAGAGGCTCGCAGCCGCCCGAGAATACGCCCATGAGGAGCGAGATCGTGCCCGTCGGTGCGATGGAAAGAAGCGTGCCGTTTCTAAGGCCGTACTCTTTGATCTCGGCGTAGACCTCGGGCGCTTCCTCGGCGAGACGTTGGATGAGCGGCGATTTCTTCGTCTTTTCCCAGTCGTATTTGCCGAAGGCGCCCTTTTCCTTGGCGAGGGCGGCGGAAGTGCGTGCGGCTTCCGTGAACATATTGCGCAGCACGCCTTGGATGAAGTCGCAGCTCTCGCGGCTGCCGTAGGCGAGCTTCATGGCGACGAAAGCGTCGGCGACGCCGAAGAGCCCGAGTCCGACGCTGCGCCAATCGCGGATGCATTGACGGTTCTCTTCCAAAGGCTGCGTGTCGAAGCCGTAGTCGAGCACTTCGTCGAGCGCACGCACGGCCGTCTGGACGGCGGCGCGGAACTCCTCTTCTGCAAGATGCGGCGCATCGCCGAACTTGTCCTCAATGAAGGAATAGAGGTTGAGGCTCATGAGGTTGCATGAGTTGTAGGCGTTGCCGCCGAACTCGCCACAGGGGTTCGTGACTTCGATCTTGTATTCGTCGTAGCCCGAGAGCAGTGTGTAGTCGTTGAGCCTGTCCTTGAAGAGTGCGCCGGGGTCGCCCCAATCCCACTGCGTCTGACAGTATTCATCGAAGAATTCGGCGGCGCGGATCGTCCGGCGGATCTTTTCGCCCGTCGCCTCGACGTCGAAGGTCAGCTCGTATTCGGTATCATCGACGACGGCCTGCATGAAGGCGTCGGAGAAGAGGATCGAGAGGTTCATCGAGGCGAGTTTCTCATTCTCTTGCTTCATGTGCAGGAATTCGTAGATGTCGGGGTGCTCCGAGTCGAGTGCGACGAGCATCGCGCCGCGTCTGCCGTTCTGGCTGATGACTTCGCCCGTTGTGTTGAAGATCTTGAGGAAGGATACGGCTCCCGTCGAGCTGCGCGCGACGTTGTTCACGCGGCTGTCCTTGGGGCGCAGGCCGCTGATGTTCACGCCGATGCCGCCGCCGTAGGAGAAGATCTTGGCAATCTGCTGGTTGACGGTGAAGATGGACTCGATGTCGTCCGTCGGCGACGGCATGATGTAGCAGTTCGACAGGCTGCTCTTGAACTTTCCTTTTGCGCCCGCCGCATAGAGCGTGCGCCCCGCAGGTGAGAGTGCTCCATCTTCAAGGTAGGAGCGCATTTTTTCGCGCACCTCGGGCGAGAAGATGCCCGCTACGCGCTCGATGAATTCGTGCGGCTCTGTCTCTCCCGCATGATAATATTTTGCCTGCAGGATGCTCCTGCCGATTTCCGTGTCAAACCACTTTTCCAATGATGTGCCTCCTACAATATGTGTTCGTTTCAAAACGCTAGTGTCTATTATAGGATAAAGAGTATCTGTTGGCAAATGAAAAATGTCGGATTTTCGTCTGAAAAACTAGATATTGTTGTTTTGAGGAAAGATTACGGGCATATCTTGATGATTTTCTGCCATTTCTTGTGAGGGTATGAATGGGGAATGCCGACATTCCGTCCGCTGCAAAGGGAAGCGTCGGGCAGGGAAAAGGAGTCGGCAGGGAGAATCCTTTCCCTAGGGAAGCGCTGATAAATTCAGCCACCCATCTTCACACATCCGGGCGACCTCATTCTATCAGTGATTCCCTGGAATAGGAGGCAAAATCATGCTTGTGTTGAAATCTCTTGCGTATTTCCTTCTGGCTGGATTGTTCGAGATCGGCGGCGGTTATCTGATCTGGCAGTGGCTGCGAAACGGCGCGAGTCTTTGGTATGCTTTTTTCGGCGCGGTCATCCTGATCCTTTACGGCATCGTGCCGACGCTGCAGCCCGAGGGCAGTTTCGGGCGCGTCTACGCCGCTTATGGCGGCGTCTTTATCGTATTGTCACTCCTATGGGGCTGGCGCGTCGACGGCATCGCGCCTGACCGCTTCGACATCATCGGCAGCGCCATCGCGCTCGTGGGCGTCGCTGTCATCATGTACGCGCCGCGCTGAAGCGACAGGTCAATCAACAGAAAGGAACAGCGGCCTGCGCTTTCGGCTTGACTTCTCGGACTTTCGCGCTAAAAAAGCCCGCCCTTTTCCGTGCGATCAAAATTCTTACTCAAACATGCTTCGTCTGAGTAAGAATTTTGACGGGCATTCAAGAAAATGGGCGGGCTTTCGCTTATGAAATCCCGTATTCGTGCCTATGGCTGTGCCGGATCAGTCGTCTTCCGGCGGATAAATCATGAAGCTCAGACTGCTGAAGATCTTGTCGCGTGTCGCTTTGCCGTCGGACTGCGGATAATCCTCTGCGAGTTCGAGACCGATGACATTGATGCTGCCGTTGGCGACGAGAACATTGGCTTTGCCGTCCTTGTCTGTAGTCATTGTCACGGTGTGGTGATTGACGACGTCGGGGATGATTTCAGCGTTTGGCAGCGGCTGGCCGTTGTGCAGTACCTGTACGGGCAGATAATCGCCGACATTGAGCTTGGTGGGATCTTTCAGGGGAACGATCTGGTACGGCAGATCCGGCAAGGGAGCCACCTTGTCGACGCCTTTAAGATAATTGACGCTGTATTTGATGGCATGCGTGCCTATGGTCGAGCCGGGAACTTGATCCATTGGCTTGTTGACGTATTTGCCGTCCGGCCCTTTCGACCAATAGCCGTAGTCAAAATAGACGACAGCGACGGAAACGTTTTGAGACGGATTGATCGTGATGTGATTGCCGCCGTCAATGATTTCGAGAGGAACCCGCGTATAGGTTTTATCGAAGCCGACAAGCATCGTGACATCCTTTGGGTCATAAGCATTGTCTTTGTAACCTTCGCCGAGGACGAGCTGGGTCTGATCCAGACGCGGTGCGAACCAGACGCCATGAGCAGAGGCGGGGACGGCAGTGGCGAGCATAGCAGCGCCGACAAGGGCGGAAAGGATTTTGGTCTTTTTCAAAAGGAACACCTCTTCATGATGATAGAAATTAACGAACGGCGGTATGGATTCTTTGCAGAATGAAAGCATAAATAATATATATGTTTTCATTCTTAAAACACATGAATATCTTAGCACCGGTATAGGTGAATTGTCAATTTAAGAAGGAAGTGAAATGGGCGAAAATCCTCTAATACGAGCGTGCGCGGAAGGGCGGCGGGGTTGAATGGGGCATTTTCTTCAGGATGACAGAAGAAGAGGGGGCGCTTGTCAATAAGGGAAAAGTGCGGCGCAAGACGTTCTTTCCTATATGGAAATATAAGAAGGGCAGTCTCTCGACGGAGGTCGAGAGGGACTGCCCTTCTAGCCGTTTGTTTTTTCCCTAGTGCTGCATCATATTTGCTGTTTTGTCAGAACGCCCACTTGACGGATGCGCCGCCCGTGATGCCCTTGCGCTTGCCCTGCCAGCCATTGAGGTGGAGGTCGTAGCTCACGCGGCTGTTCTTAGGCATGAAGCGGTAGCCGAGTTCGAGCATGGTGCTTGAGCCTTTGAGCGAGGGGCTGGGTGCGGCGTCGCCTTGGTAGGTCGCGCCCGCCTTGCCCGCGAATTCATGTTCCCAGGCGAGGCCTGCGTAGAATTCGCCCGTCGTCTTGTCCTTGAGGCTGTAGCGGAAGCCGAGGCGCAGGCGCTGCGAGTTGACGCTGCCGAATTCGTAGCGGTCGCCCGTGTTGAGTGTTGCCGTCATGCTGTTCTGGTGCGACCAGAAGTAGCGTGCATAGGCGTCGATGGAAGAGTCTTCCTTGATCGCGAAGGTCTTGCCTGCGCCGAGGTGCGCGCCGTAATAGGTGTTCGAGCCGTCGTAGCTCGCCGCCGTGCCGCTGAGGTTGGCGCTGTAGTCGCTCTTGGAGCGGCCTGCACGCAGAGATCCTTCGAGCCAGAGACCGTCTTTTTGTGTGAGCTTGCCGAGGACGCCTGCGCCGATATAGCTGATCTTGCCGCTGCCGTGCGTGCCGTCGTCAAGGTAGGAGTCGTAGGTGCCGTGCCCGTATTCGACGAAGGGGCTGAAGAGAACCTTCGCGCCGTCCTTCTGAACATCCTCACGCGCCCAGCCAACGCCGAGGTTCCAGCCCTTGGAGTCGACGTAGGAGCCGCTTTCCGCTCGCATGCTGTTCGCGCCTGCACCTGCCCAGAGCTGGTAGGCCGCGCCGTCGGAGGCGGCCGCCTTGCGCTGGGCGTTCTTGCCTTTGTCAGAGGTACTTGCGCTGACGGACATCTGGGCGGCGGCAAGGCCGTCCTGCACGAGGTAGTCGGCGCCTTGGTTGACGAAGCTGGCGAGTCCTGCACGCGTTTCGACGAGGGATTTCGCCTGCTCGGCAAAGCCCGCCTTGGTGACGGTCGCCGTCAGCTCGCCCGTCGCTTCCTGCTTGATCTCGTACTCGTAGCGGCGCGATACGCCCTGCATTCCTTCGACCTTGTTCTGAATCGCGGCGTCCGTCGTGAGTGCGCCGCCCGCCGTCTTCATGAGCAGGATCTTGTCGCCCTTGCTGAGCTTCGGCGCGGCGCCGCTTCTGGCGACGCCGATGTTCAGGCCGCGGATGTCCTTCGTTGCCGTGCCGAGCTTGAGCATGGGCGTCGCCGCACCTGCCGCCATCTCGTCGGTGTAGAAGTGGAGGTTCTGCACGCCTGCGAAGTCGTGCACTTCGGATGGCTTGTAGACGGCGAGCGTGTTGCCCGTGCCGTTTGCATCAGAGCCGCCCGTGACCGTGCCCGTGATGCGTGCGCCCTTGAGGTTGATCGTGTTGTTCTTCGTCGCTGTGCCGAATCCGCCGTAGATGTTGGCGGCAGTCGTGATCGCGCCGAGGTTCACGGTGTTGTCCGAGGCCTCGCCGTTTGCGGCGTAGCCGCCGTAGAGCGTGCCCGTGACCGTGCCCGCCGTGTAGTCGACGGTGTTGTTCAGGCTGTTGTTCTGTTTGTCGGCTGCGGCTTTCGTGCCTGTGCCGCTCGTCCAGCCGCCGTAGACGTTCGCGTAGGTCTTGCTGGCATCGCTGAGCGTGAGCTTGTTGTCCTGCGTCGTGTTGCCCGCCTTGGAGCGTCCCGCCCAGGTGTCTGCGCCGTAGATCGTCGCCTGCGTCGCGCCCTTGAAGGTGTAGCCTTCGTAGGTGATGGCGGTGATCGTGCTGCCCGACTGGCGAACATCGATGTTCGTCTCCATCGTGGCGTCGGCGTTCAGCTCGGATTTCACAGCGTCGCCCGTGCGGCCGCTGATGTTGATGCCAGAGACATTTTCCATGAGCGTCTTTGGCGTCTCGCTTGCCGCGCCCGTCGCTGTGAGGTTCGTCCAATCGACATCGGTCGCCGCGCCGCCCGTGACTTGGAGCATGGGATTCGCGTCGGTGTTCGTCGTATCGAAGGTCAGCTTCTGGAAGCCTGAGATGCTGTCGGCTTTGTTGTTTGTTCCTGTGACATTGAGCGTGTTGCCCGTGCCGTTTGCAGCGGTGCCGCCTTTGAGTGCGCCTGTGACTTGCGCGTTGCCCTTGAGGTTGACGGTATTGTTGTTCGTGGTCGCGCCTTCGCCGCCTGTGATGGAATTGACCGTGGCATTGGCGAGGCTGACGATATTTTTCGTCGCGTTGCCGCTTGCCGCGCGTCCGCCGTAAACATCACGCACCGAGCCGCCCGTGATGTTTACGGTGTTGCCCGTCGCGTTGCCGCTCGTCGACCAGCCGCCGTAGGCATCATGGCCCGATGTGGAGCCGCCCTCGATGTTGACATGGTTCTTTACGGCATCTCCGTTTGCGGCGATGCCGCCAAAAATATCACCGCTCAGCGTGCCGCCTTTGAGCGTGACGGTGTTTTCCGTTGCCTTGCCCGTACCGCCGGATTCGCCGCCATAGATGGATCGCGCTGTGCCGCCGCTGATTTGGACGGAGTTGCCCTCGGTGTCACCGCCATGCGAGTGACCGCCATAGACATCTAGCGCTGAGCCGCCTGTGAGTTTGACAATATTCTTCGCAGATTTGCCTGAACCATTGGCTGCGCCTCCGACAGTTATGCTGATTACCGTACCGCCGTTGATATCGACAAAGTTGCCTGTGGCATTGCCGCTAACGGCGGTGCCTCCATGTATTTGTCCGTGCACGGTGCCGGCGTTCAATATTGCATGGTTGCCTATTGCATTGCCGCCTGCCGAGAGCGTCATACCGCCGCTCATGTGATGGACGTTAGTGCTTGTTCCCGTAAGCGTAATCTTGTTGTTCATGCTGTGGGTCGTTGCGTTCTCTCCCGTTGCTGTCGAGCCTGTACCGCTTGTCAAGCCGCCATGGGCTGAACGTGGGAGATGATTGCCGCTCACAGTGACTTCATTGCCTGTTGTCGTGTTGCCGAGGATGGAGCGACCGCCCCAGATTGCTGTACTGTCACTTTTTGCCTCGGTTGAGCCTTTGAACTGGTAGTATTTATAGCCGATCTTGTTCGTGCCGTCGCGATCGATGATGCTTTCCGTCTTTTCCATCGTGCGCGATACTGCACCGCTGTAGTTGGCGACCGTGATGCCGTGCGTGTTCTCGATCAGCGTGCCCTCGCTCTTGTCGAGCGGTGCACCCGACAGATGGATTTGCTCAAGGCTTGCAATCTGTGTCCCTGCGCTGTCGCTTAAGGTGAGCAGGGAAGAGGCCGCATTCGTATGGGCGTTGAAATTGAAGTTAATCGTCGAGAAGTTTTTAATGTTGTGCGCTACGGCATTGGTGTTGACGTTGAGCGTGTTGTTCGACACTTTGTCAGGGTGACTATCGTTGCGACCGCCGTAAATCGTGCCGTTGATCGCGTAGCCTGCCGCCATGGCGCTCGTGCCGTCGCCGAGGTTGACCGTATTGCCGGATACCTCGCCTGTACCGTCGGAATGACCGCCTTCGACGCCCGTCATGATGCCGCCCTTGATGGTGACAATGTTGTTTTTTACATTGCCGTTTTCATCGGCATAGCCGCCGTAGACCATTCCCGTATGACCATTTTCGATCGTCGCTTGATTATGGAGCACGTCGCCGTTCGTTCCGGCTGCTGCTATGCCGCCGTAGACGGTAGTTGCATTGCCGCTCTTGAGGAGTGCTGTATTGTCCTTGACGATTCCTGTGCCGGTGCCTTTCGTCATGCCGCCGACTAAGTCGCCGTTGAGCTGATTGCCGTTGAATACGGCATGGTTGTCCTCTACATTGCCGCCGCCGTTCGCGGCACCGCCAAAGATTCCGTCGGTGTTGGAAAAAAACGTTCCCGTTGCCGAATTGACGATGACACGGTTGCCTGTCACATTGCCTGTGCCGAACGTAAGGCCGCCGTAGAGTTGTTTCGTATAGTGTATATTTTTGAATGTCAGCGTATTGCTTGTCACGTTGCCGCTGTTGGCTTCCTCCTTGATAAAGCCTGCTGCCGTGCCGAAGGCTGGCCCGCCTCCGGGATGTTCGGCGTTGTCGCTCGGTGCATGTGCATCGTCAATCGCTACATTCTGCCCGCTGACATCGGCAGCGCCTGCCGCTGATGGTGCGAGAAACGCGCCGCTGCCGAGGGCGAGGGCGACGAAAAGCGCCAGCGAATGGCGCGAAGATTTTTTGTTGAACATTATTCTCCTCCTTTAGGACTAAAAGCCCAAGACTTTTGCATAATTTGGACTTTTGGATTCATTATAGCAATTAATTGATAATTGGTCAACATTTCTCCTCTTGCGCCCTTTTATTGCGGCTTCGGGCTTTTTTTGCTATACTTCTGTATTGAACTATCTGATATGTAGGCAGGCGGCGGCAGCTGTCTGTATTCGATAAGGAAAGCAGGGAAAGTTTTGGAGCAGAAGCGCAGTTATCGGCGCATCGGGATCCTCGTCGCCGTCTTGCTCGTCGCCGCGGTCGCGGCGGCTGCGGCGCATTTCTTCGGCGGCGGTCTTGCGCGCCGCACGACGGCGGACGGCATGATCGCAGGAAGTTCCGAGATCCATGTGATGATTTTGGGCGTCGATGAGCGAAAGGACGATGTGGGGCGAAGCGACACTTTGATGGTCGCGACGGTTGATCCCGAGAAGGGGACGGCGTCGCTGCTTTCGATTCCGCGCGATACGCGCGTCGCCATCGAGGGGGTGGGCTACGACAAGATCAATGCTGCCTACGCCTACGGCGGCTATGCGCTGACGAAGAAGACGCTTGAGCAGCTGCTTGACGTGCCGATGGACTATTATATCCTCATCGACGTGCATGCCTTCGAGCGCATCATTGACGCCTTGGACGGCATCGACATCGACGTGGAGAAGCGCATGTACTACGAAGATCCTTGGGATGACGACGGCGGACTCGTCATCGACATCTACCCGGGCATGCAGCACATGACGGGCGAGAAGGCGATCGAGTATGTGCGCTATCGTGATATGGAGGGCGACATCGGGCGCATCCGCCGCCAACAGCGCTTCATGCGTGCGGTTCTGCAGAAGGTGACCTCGCCCGAGATCTTCGCGAAGCTGCCCGAGATCGTGAGCGAAGTGGCGAAGAGCGTCAAGACCGATCTCGACACGGGCGACATGATCAAGTTCCTGCAGATCATGAAGAAGGTGCAGGAAGACGGGCTGGCGGCGGAGATGGCGCCGGGCAATCCCGCTTGGTTCAAGGGCGTCAGCTACTGGATTCCCGACATCATGGAGATCCGCCGCATGGCGGCGCGCGCGGCGGGCGTTCCTTTTGCAGGCGAGGCGGCGGAGCGCGCTGAGAGCTATGCGGCGAAGTACAAGGCGGAAATGCCCGAGGGCTTCCGCTTCGACGATGCCGGGCCGCAGTCGGGCGAAAATGCGGCGGGCGAGAGCGCGGCAAAGAAGAAGGAAGAGCCGACGAAGCCGCCCGCGCCGAGCGCGGTCGCCGTCACGGTCGTCAATTCGAGCGGCATCACGGGCGCGGGCGCGGAGGTCGCGGCGATCCTGCAGGCGAAGGGCTTCGTCATCCGCAGCGTCGAGACGGGCAAGAGGAGCGACCGAGCGCAGACGACGATCACGGCGGGCGGCAGGACGGTCGACCTCTTCTACGGCATGCCGTTTCCGTGCATCCTCATGGAGGGCGGCGCGAAGGACGAGGCGCTCGTGAACATCGGCAGGGATTATGTGAAGCGATAAAAATATTTTGCAAATCATTGTTGTCAGGAAAGCACGGATGAAATAAAGGAAGCGCTGATAAAATGAGGTCGCTGAATTTATCAGTGATTCCTAAAGTCCCTCGCTATGTGCAGATGGGGGCGAAACGTATGCGTGCGCCATGGGGAAAAGGGAGTTTTAGGTGAAGGCAGTCGGGCTTGCCAAATCGTTTGGCGTGAAAGAGATTTTTCATGATGTGACCTTTGAGGTGCGCCGCGGCGAACGCGCGGGTCTTGTCGGCGCGAACGGCGCGGGCAAGACGACCTTGATGCGCTGCCTCCTGGGCGAGGAGGAGGCGGATGCCGGAAGCGTGCAGCTCGACGACGGCGCGGCGATCGGCTACGTCGAGCAGCAGGCGGCGTTCGGCGAGGGCACGCTCTACGAGGAGTTTCGTCGTGCCTTTGCCGACGTCATCGACCTCGGTGAGAAGAAGCGTGCGCTGGAAAAGGAGATCGCCGCTGCATCGAGCGAGGAAAAGCTCGCACTCTACGGGCGCGTCGTCGACGAGTTCGAGCGGCTCGGCGGCTATTCGTTCGAGAGCCGCATCCGCCGCGTCGCCTTTGGCCTGGGCTTCACGGCGGAGGACTTCGAGAAGGATGTGCATCACTTCTCGGGCGGGCAGAGGACGCGAATATGCCTCGCGAAGGCGCTGCTGCGCGAGCCGGATTTCCTTTTTCTCGATGAGCCGACGAACCATCTCGACATCAAGATGATCGAGTGGCTCGAAGGCTTCCTCTCAGAGTATGCGGGCGGCGTCATCATCATCTCGCACGACCGCTTCTTCCTCGACCGCGTGGCGACGCACATCCTCGATCTTTCGGGCGGCACGGTGACCGCATACGCGGGAAATTACAGTTACTTCCAGAAGGTGCACGCCGAGCGGCAGAAGTCGCTGCTCGCCGCCTACGAGAAGCAGCAGGAGCACATCAAGCGCACGGAGGAGTACATCCGCCGCTACCGCGCGGGCATCAAGGCGAAGCAGGCGCGCGGGCGCGAGAGCCAGCTGCGCCGTATGGAACGCATCGTGCTGCCGGCGGAGAAGGCGAGCTTCAGCTACTTCGCCTTTCATCCGCCCGCCGAGTGCGCCGATCGCGTGGCGGAATTGGAGGATGTGGCCTTCGCTTTTGGCAGCCACACCGTGTTTTCGCATCTCTCCTTGCTCGTCCGCAAGGGCGACGGCATCGCCATCGTCGGCCCGAACGGCGCGGGCAAGACGACGCTCCTGCGCGTGCTTCTGGGAGAGCTTGCGGCGCAGACAGGGCGCGTGAAGATCGGCAGCCGCGTGAAGATCGGCTATTTCTCGCAGCAGCATGAGGGGCTGAATCCTGAGAATACCTTGGTCGGCGAACTCAACTACGATTTCGGCATCGCAGAGGACGAGGCGCGCAAGTACCTCGGCGCGTTCCTCTTCCACGGCGACGAGGTCTTTCGCCGCATCGGCGATCTCTCGGGCGGCGAGCAGGCGCGTCTGGCGTTCCTCAAGCTCATGCTCACGGGCGCGAACTTCCTCGTGCTCGACGAGCCGACGAACCATCTCGACATTCCTGCGCGCGAAGCGGTCGAAGAGGCGCTGATGGCATTTCCCGGCACGTTCGTCGTCGTCTCGCATGACCGCTACTTCCTCGACAAGGTCGCGAACACGACGGCGGAGCTTGCAGCGGGAAGTTTGCGCGAGTACGAGGGAAACTACAGCTACTACCGCATGAAGAAGGAAATCGAGGAGAAGGAAGCCGCCGAAGCCGCCGAGGAAAGGGCGGGCGGCGCGAAAAAGGCGGCAAAAAAGAGCGCGGCTTCCGCTATGCGGCGGGCGGCAGGTGCGGCGTCGGATGTGTCGCCGACGCAGGCGGGCGCTGCCGCAGGCGCGGCGAGCGGTGCAGGTGCTTCTAAGACGGCGGAGGAAGGTGCTGCCGCCCGCAAGGAGCAGGAGCAGCGCCGCCTCGCCTCTCTGTCGGACGCCAAGCGCACCGAGATGCTCGCACGCGCCGAGGCGGAGATCGCCATGGCGGAGGCGGAACTCAAGGGATTGGAGTTCGAGATGAATCGGCCCGAGGTGCAGGGCGATCCCGAAAAGAGCGCGGAAATCGCCGAATTGTATGCGGCGAAGGAGCAGGAGATCGAGGAGCGCTACGCGCGGTGGGAAGCGCTCGCCGACTAGGGCAATGCCCGCGGCGAGACTGAGCCTTTGCGCGGAGCGAAGCGCAGGAAGGAAAAGAACCGCCAAGGGACAGGAGGTGCAGCATGGAAACGCTCGAAGGGACGGCACAAAGCGTCGTCTTTGCCGCGCCCGAGGGGGGCTTCACGGTCTTTCGCCTGCGGCCATCGGGGCGGCGCGGACTCGTGACGGTGACGGCGAACGCGCCCGCACCGCTCGTGGGGCAGGAGATTGCGCTTTCGGGCGAGTGGGTGCAGCACCCGCGCTTCGGTGAGCAGTTCAAGGCGGCGACGCTTCGCGTTTCTGCGCCGACGAGTCTCGCGGGCATCGAGCGCTTCCTCGCGTCGGGCGCGATCGCGGGCGTCGGCGAGGCGATGGCGCACCGCCTCGTGCAGAAGTTCGGCAAGGAGACGCTTGAGATCATCGAGAAGAAGCCCTCGCGCCTCACCGAGGTCGCGGGCGTCGGCAAGAAGACGGCGGCGAAGATCCACGCTTCCTACATGGAGAAGGAGGAGCTCAGAGAGATCATGCTGTGGCTCGAAATGCACGGCGTTTCGGGCGCGTACGCCGCACGCATCTTCGAGACGTACAGCTCCTTTGCCATCGAGGTCATGGAGAAGCATCCGTACCGTCTGGCACGCGACGTCGCCGGCATCGGCTTTTTGACGGCGGATGCGATTGCCAAGAGCGCAGGAATCGCCGAGGACAGCAAGGAACGCATCGAGGCAGGGCTAGGCCACGCGCTCCTCACCGTCTCCCAGCAGGGGCATTGCTGCATTCCGGCGCCCGCTTTGACGGAGCGTGCGGCGAAGCTCCTCGGCACGCCGACGGAGGAGGTGCGCGAGGTCTTGAAGGAAGCCTTGGCCGCCGAAAGGCTCGCCTTCGAGGAGGTCGGCGCGGAGACGCTCATCTATCCGCCGTGGCTCTACCGCGCGGAGAAGCGCACGGCACAGATGCTTTTCTTCCTGCAGCAGAAGGCCGCCGTGCTGCCCGCAGAAAGGGCGGCGGCCATCGTCGCCGACTGGGAGCGGGCGGCGGGAATCACGCTCGCCGCAGAGCAGCAGCAGGCTGTCGCCGCCGTGCTCGACCATGCGGTCTTCGTGCTGACGGGCGGCCCGGGCACGGGCAAGACGACGGTCGTGCGCGGCATGATCGCAGTTCTTGAGAGCCAGGGGCTCTCCGTGCTCCTCGGCGCGCCGACGGGACGCGCAGCGAAGCGGCTCGCAGAGGCGACGGGGCGCAAGGCGGAGACGGTGCATCGGCTTCTGGGCGCACAGGGCGGCATAGAGGCCGACGGCTCGCCCGTATTCGAGAAGGACGCGGACGATCCTCTGGACGCCGACGCTATCATCCTCGACGAGGTGTCGATGATGGACATCGTGCTCATGGAGCATTTCCTCGAAGCTGTGCTCGAGGGCGCACGCGTCATACTCGTCGGCGATGTCGACCAGCTTCCTGCCGTCGGTCCCGGCTCCGTCCTCAAGGACATCCTGCGCTCGGGCGCTGTGCCGAGCGTGCGCTTGAAGGAAGTCTTTCGCCAGAGCGGCGAGGGAACGATCGTCCTGAACGCGCACGCGATCAATCGCGGGCGCATGCCGCAGTTCACTGCAGGCGGCGATTTCGAGTTCCTGGAGATGCCCGACGAGGAGGCGGCGGCGCGGCGCATCGTCGCGCTGTGCCGCGAGGAATTGCCGCGCGAGGGGTTTTCCGCTCTGGAAGCGGTGCAGGTATTGTCGCCCATGCACCGCACGCCGTGCGGCGTCGACAATCTGAACCGCCTCTTGCAGGCGGCGCTCAACCCGCCCGCGCCCGAAAAGGCGGAGTTTCGTAACAGCACGCTCACATTCCGGGTCGGCGACAAGGTCATGCAGACGAAGAACGATTACACGAAGGGCGTATTCAACGGCGACATTGGCTTCATCCGCGAGGTGTCGGCGGACGGCGTCAAGGTGCGCTATTCCGAGGAGCTGACGGCGGACTACGAGCCGAACGAACTCATGATGCTCACGCTCGCCTACGCCATGAGCGTGCACAAGAGCCAGGGCAGTGAGTACCCTGTGATCGTCTTGCCGCTTGTCGCTGCGCATCACATCATGTTGCAGCGCAATCTCCTCTATACGGCGGTGACGCGTGCGAAGAAAAAGGTCGTGCTGCTCGGCTCGAAGGCGGCTGTCTTCACGGCGGTATCGAACGACAGGACGCGCAGGCGCTACACATTGCTCGCCGAGAGACTTGCGGGCGCGGGCGGCGAGAGTCCGCTGCTGTCGTGAGGGGCGCGGCGTGGCTCGCCGCCCTGGCGGACGCCGTATCTTCCGTCGTCTTTCCCGCACGCTGCCCGGCTTGCGGCGCTTACTGCGAGAGACGCGGCGGCTGGTGCGCGCCCTGCCTTTCGCGCACGGTGCGACCGCATCGCCTCGCACTTTCGGCAGAAGCGCTCGCCGCGCTCGATGATGCGTGGGCGGTCGGTTTCTACGGCGGCGCACTCGGCACGCTCATTCGTGACCTCAAGTATCGCGGCAGGCGCGGCGTCCTGCCCTACATCCACGCGGCTCTGGCGGCGGCGAAACTGCCGGAGCAGTTTCTCGCCGCCGATCTTGCCGTCTATGTGCCGCTCCATGAAGCGCGCGAGAAGGAGCGCGGCTTCAATCAGGCCGAGCTGATCTTCGCTGCTTGGCTCAAGGCGAAGGGCATCCCCGCGCGCCCCTTGCTGACGCGAATGCGCTCGACTGCGCCGCAGTACGGCTTGGGCGAGAAGGAGCGCAGGAAAAATGTGTGCGGCGCGTTCTCCCTCTCCGAGGCGGGGAAAGGCGGCGCGGGAGAAATCGCGGGGAAAAGCATCGTGCTGCTCGACGACATCCTGACGACGGGGGCGACGCTCACATCTTGCGCCGCCGTGCTGAAAAAGGCGGGCGCAGGCTCTGTGTATGCACTGGCGCTGGCGAGCGACCGAAGCTAGAACAGGGATGCTTGCATCGTGTTGATGCATGATTCAGCTGCGCAAGCATATAAAAATGCCCCATCTGCCGCATTTTGCGGCGGGTGGGGCATTTTGCGTTTATGTGTTTGTGCAAGAACTTATTCGGGAACCTTCGTCAGAAGCTCCAGGCTGTGCTCTTCGTTCATCGTGCGGCACATTTCGATGAAGGTGTCGAGCGGCACATCTTTGAGCTGCTCGTTCGTGCCGCGCACGTTGATGGAGACGGTGTTTTCCTCGGCTTCCTTATCGCCTAAGACGAGGATATAGGGATCCTTGTAGTGCTTGAATCCCTTGATCTTCTCGCGCATGTTCTTGTCGGCGTAGTCGACCTCGAAGCGCACGCGGCTCTTGAAGAGCTTCTGTGCGACCTTCTTGGCGTAGTCGTTGTGCTCGGGGCGGATCGGCACGATGCCGACCTGCACGGGGCTGAGCCAGAAGGGGAATGCGCCCTTGAAGTTTTCGATGAGGACGCCGATGAAGCGCTCCATCGAGCCGAAGATGGCGCGGTGCAGCACGACGGGCTGCTTGTGGCTGCCGTCCTTGGCAATGTACTTGAGGTCGAAGTTCTGCGGCAGCTGGAAGTCGAGCTGCAAGGTACCGACCTGCCACTCGCGGCCGAGCGCGTCCTTCATCTTGAGGTCGATCTTCGGGCCGTAGAAGGCGCCGTCGCCCTCGTTGACTTCGTAATTGCCCTCGCCGTACTTGCGGTCGAGGATCGCCTTGAGCTCTTTTTCCGCGACGTTCCACGTCGCGATGTCGCCCATAAAGTCATCGGGGCGCGTCGAAAGCTCCGCCTTGCAGCTCATGCCGAGCGTAGAATAGATCTCGTCGGCGATGTCCATGATGTCGCCCATCTCAGCGGCGATCTGGTCTTCCATGAGGAAGGTGTGGTCGTCGTCCTGGCGGAAGAGCTGCACGCGGAAGAGGCCGTTGAGCTCGCCCGACTTCTCCTTGCGGTGGATGACGTCGACCGTGTTGTAGCGAATCGGCAGATCGCGGTAGGAGCGCGTCTTGCGCTGGTAGATCTTGATGGCGTTCGGGCAGTTCATCGGTTTGATCGCGAAGGTGTCGTCCGCTTCGATGTCGCCGTCTGCGCCGGGAATCAGGAACATGTTTTCCTTGTAATGTGCCCAGTGGCCGCTCGTGACCCACAGGCGCTTGTTGTTGATGACGGGCGCGGAAACTTCCTGATAGCCGTGCGCCTCGTGAA
The DNA here is from genome assembly GCF_026015965.1 of Selenomonas sputigena. Taxonomy (NCBI): domain Bacteria; kingdom Bacillati; phylum Bacillota; class Negativicutes; order Selenomonadales; family Selenomonadaceae; genus Selenomonas; species Selenomonas sputigena. The sequence goes on from NZ_CP110383.1 coordinate 2,525,536, forward strand.
TGCCGCGCCAGAATTCCAGCAGCGCGTTGAAGAGCTTCCAGCCGCGCGGCAGCCAGTAGGGCATGCCGGGCGCCGTTTCATCGAACATGAAGAGGTCGAGCTGCGGCCCGATCTTCTTGTGGTCGCGCTCCTGCGCGTCCTTGATGAACGCGAGGTGCGCCTTGAGCTCCTCCTTCGTCGGGAAGGCGTAGGCGTAGATGCGCGTGAGCTGGTCGCGCTTCTCGTCGCCGCGCCAGTAGGAGCCGGACATGGAGCGAAGCTGCCAGGCGACAGACAATAGTGCGGCAGAGTTCTCGACGTGCGGCCCACGGCACAGGTCGACGAAGTCATCGCCCGTGCGGTAGATCGTCAAAATCTCGTCTTCGGGCAGATCCTCGATGAGCTCGACCTTGAACTTTTGATTCTTGAAAAGTTCGAGCGCCGCCTTCTTGGAAATCTCCTCGCGCTTCCAATCTTCCTTGCGCTTCAAGATTTCCTTCATCTTCTCCTCGATGGTCTTGAGGTCGTCGTTCGTCGCTGGGCGCGGCAGCAGGAAGTCGTAGTAGAAGCCGTCGGCAATCTCCGGCCCGATGGCGTACTGTGTCTCTTTGCCGAAAACTTCGATGACAGCCTTTGCAAGCACATGCGCCAACGAGTGGCGGTAGACGTGCAGGAATTGTTCTTTATCCATGATGTTTCCCCTTTGCTGGACATTTGTGCAGGTACGGCGCGCAGAGGCGAGCGGCAGCCTGCACGGTTTCTTCTATTATAGAGCAAAATGTGCAATCTGTCACGAAAGTCTTGCATGCGGGGATTCGAGGCACATCTGGCGGATTGGATGAGGAGGAACTTTATTTTGATGCAAGAGTTTCCAATTTTTTTATAAAATCTGTAGATAGTTTATATCTGTGGGCTCTGCGTGTTGTGTTCGTCGTGATATGATCAGCGGGATAGCGTTTGATATGTGTCTGAATTGTTTTTGCGCTTTGCCCAACCGTGCTCGCAATCTCTTTTAAGGTTGCTCCGTCATCTGAAAAAAGATATGCTTGCAGCAGTACAAAATAAATTTTCCAGTCGGCTTTGTTTTTTGCTGTCCCGAAGTAGTGGATTTCAAGAGCTTGAGCCAAAGCATCAAGTTTTTTTCGCCGTTCCTGTAAAATCTCATTGACACGAGTGGTACTTTTCTGAATCAGCCAAAGGAAACCGGTAATAAATGGTGTTAAGTCTCCGTAGTTTCCTGGATGATTAGTATCTTCAAATAATTTATAGTATACGCGAAGGGACTTTTTGATGGTAATGGAGAGACGGATTGCGACCAATGGGTGTAATATTTTGGCAAGGTAATATGATGTAATAAAGCGTGAGGTCCGGCCGTTTCCATCATAGAAGGGATGGATGTAACCAAAGAAATAATGGAAGATGGAAATACGTATTAATCCCGGGATTTGTTCATTCTGTAAAGTTTTTAATGCAGTTTCCATAGAGAGAATAATTTTTTCCTCTGGAATGATGCCGCGATGGATGACTTTCGATTTGGACCATACATCGACAGGTTCTTTCCGAAAGATTTTGCCATCGGGAAGATTAGCAGGATCATCTCTTTTGATTTCGTCTGCTAAAAATTCGTCGTAGAATTTACGCAAGTCATGACTACAACGAAAAGAAATCTCTTCCTGCTGCTGAAGTTTCAGATACTTGTTGACAGTACTCCAGAGACGGGGGCGATGATGAGAATCTGTAGAATCTTGCTCATCGATAGCTGTTTTGATTTCTTTGCGTGTACTGCGAACACCTTCTATGGCGTTGCTGGATTGGATCTCTTCGATTAGACAGGCTCGACGGAAGGATTCAATCGCTATGTGAGGAAGTGTTGCTGTAATGCTTGTCAATTGACGGAGTTCAAGCATGATGGAGGAGAGAATTTGCATGATGTCTTCCGTATAGTAATAAAAGGAGGTAAATTCGTGAGAAGCATTCAGATGCTTAATCGGTATGTCGATGTGATGTGCCAGGACGGAATTGTACAAACTGTGGTAAAGCTCTTGGCTTTTGGGTTCATTTTGGTGATATTGCTTTAGCAGGATGGGTGTCGGCATAGATCATCACCTCGTATGACACGGGAAAAAAAGCAGATTTTTTCTTAGGTGTAGAATGAACTGAGAAAAAAGAGCATATTTTTCTTAGTTGTGAAATGAACTAGGAAAAAACCGCGTTTTTTTCCTAGTTCATTTCGTACAATATCATTTTTTCGACTTGACCTGTGCAAACGCCTTTTCTGCCGCCGCGATCGTGCGGTCGATGTCTTCGTCCGTGTGGGCGAGCGAGAGGAAGAGTGTCTCGAACTGCGAGGGGGCGAGGTAGATGCCCTGTTCGAGCATGGCGCGGAACCAAACCTTGAAGGCTTCCTGATCCGAAGCGGCGGAGCTTGCGTAGTCCTTGACCTTGCCTTCGTTGAAGAAGAGGCTGAACATCGAGCCGGCCTGGTGCGCCTGAATCTTGACTCCCGCCTCGCGTGCGGCGGACTCAAGGCCGAGGACGAGCTTCTTCGTCTTCAAGGTGAGCGCACGGCTCGCGTCGGCTTCTCCCGGCTCGGGCTCTTTCAAGATGAGCTTGAGCGTTTCGATGCCCGCCGTCATGGCAAGGGGATTGCCCGAGAGCGTGCCCGCCTGATAGACGGGGCCTGCGGGCGCGATCTGCTCCATGATGTCACGGCGGCCGCCGTAGGCCGCGCACGGCAGGCCGCCGCCGATGATCTTGCCGAGGCAGGTGAGATCGGGCGTGATGCCGTAGGCCGCCTGCGCACCGCCCAAGGAGGCGCGGAAGCCGCACATGACCTCGTCGAAGATGAGGAGTGCGCCGTGCTTTTCGGTCAGCGCGCGCAAGGTGTCAAGGTAGCCGTTTTCCGGCAGGACACAGCCCATGTTGCCCGCGACAGGCTCGACGATGATGCAGGCGATGTCCTTGCCGTATTCCGTCATGACGCGCGTGATGGCGTCCGCATCATTGAACGGCACGGTGATCGTGTCCTTGGCGACGCCCTCGGTCACGCCGGGACTCGACGGCACGCCGAAGGTCGCAAGCCCCGAGCCGGCGTCGACGAGCAGGCTGTCGCTGTGGCCGTGGTAGCAGCCGACGAACTTGACGATCTTCGAGCGTCCCGTGAAACCGCGTGCAAGGCGCAGGGCGCTCATCGTCGCTTCCGTGCCCGAGTTGACCATGCGCACGAGCTGCATCGAAGGATAAGCCTTCTGCACGAGGCGCACGAGGTCGGATTCGAGCGTCGTCGGTGCGCCGTAGCTCGTGCCGCGTGCGGCAGCTTCGGCGAGCGCGCTTACGACGGCGGGATGCGCGTGTCCGGCGACGAGCGGCCCCCACGACAGCACATAGTCGACGTACTCGTTGCCGTCGATGTCGAAGATGTGCGCGCCCTCGCCACGCGCGATAAAGGGCGGATTGCAGTCGACGTTTCTGTAGGAGCGCACGGGACTGTTGACGCCGCCCGGCATGAGGGTTTTCGCTTCTTCGAACGCCTCCAGGGATTTTTCTAAGTTCAGCATATTTCGCTCCTTTTCAGCCTTGAAGCCACTTCGCCGCGTCGATCGCGTGGTAGGTGATGATGATGTCGGCGCCCGCACGCTTCATGCCTGTGAGCGTTTCGAGTACGATGCGCTTCTCGTCGATCCAGCCGTTCGCTGCCGCCGCCTTGACCATCGCGTATTCGCCGCTGACGTTGTAGACGGCGACGGGGCGGTCGATTGTCTCGCGCACGCGGCGCACGATGTCGAGGTAGGCGAGCGCGGGCTTGACCATGATGATGTCCGCTCCCTCGGCGAGGTCGAGCGCGACTTCCTTCATCGCCTCGCGTGCGTTGGCGGGATCCATCTGGTAGGCGCGGCGGTCGCCGAAGGAGGGCGCGGAGTCCGCAGCATCGCGGAAGGGGCCGTAGTAGCCCGAAGCGTACTTGACGGCGTAGCTCATGATGGAGACATGGGAGAAGCCGGCTTCGTCCAAGGCTTCTCTCAGGGCGGCGATGCGTCCGTCCATCATGTCGGACGGCGCGACGATGTCGGCGCCGGCTTCCGCCTGGCTGACCGCTGTCTTGGCAAGGAGCGGCAGCGTCGCGTCGTTGTCGACTTCGTGGCCGCATAGCTTGCCGCAGTGGCCGTGCGACGTGTACTGGCAAAGGCAGACGTCGCCGACGACGGCAAGCTCCGGCTCTGCCTGTTTGATGGCGCGGATCGCTTGCTGCACGGGACTTTTCGCGTCCCATGCCGAAGAGCCGATCTCGTCCTTGTACTCGGGCAGGCCGAAGACTTCGACGGAGGGAATGCCGAGTGCGGCGAGTTCTTTCGTCTGCTCGACGGCGCGGTCGACGGAGAGGTGGAAGCAGCCCGGCATGCTGGGGATTTCCTCCTTGATATTCTCGCCGGGCACGACGAAGATGGGGTAGACGAAATCACGGACGGAAAGCTCCGTCTCGCGCACCATGGCGCGGATGTTCGCCGTCCTGCGCAGGCGGCGCGGACGAAGGGTTTGCTTCAGCATAACAGCATCTCCTTGATGGTTTCGATGAGTCCTTCGATCGTGTATTCTTTGGCGACGGCGGCGGGCTTTATGCCGAGAGCCTCGCACGTCTTCGCCGTGATGGGGCCGATGGCGACGCACTTGACATGCTGCAGAGGCTCTGCGCCGCCGAGGATGGCGCAGAGGTTCTTTGCCGTCGAAGAGCTTGTGAAAGTCACGATGTCGATCTCGCCGTTCGTGAGTTTTTTTGCGAGAGCAGCGCCGTCGGCTTCTGCCTGCTTTGTGCAGTAGGCGGCGGCGATGGTGACCTCTGCTCCGAGCGCCTTGAGGCTTTCGGGCAGCACTTCGCGCGCTTCTTCGGCGCGTGCGAGGAGGACGCGCGTGCCGCTTCGCACATCGCCCTTGAGGGCTTCGACGACGGCTTCGGCGCGGTATTCGCCGGGCATGCAGTCGGCGCGGACGCCGCAGGCGGCGAGCGCCGCGGCTGTCGCAGGGCCGATGGTGGCGACTTTGGCGCGGGCGAGGGCGCGTGCGTCCTTGCCCGCGCCGTCAAGGGCGCGGAAGAAATGCTCGACGCCGTTCGCGCTCGTGAAGATCAGCCAGTCGTAGTCGGCGATATGAGCGATGGCGGCGCGGAGCGCCGCGCCGCCGTCGGAAGGCTCTTTGATGCGGATCGCGGGCACTTCGAGGCACGCGGCGCCGAGCGCTTCGAGGCCTTCGGTGAGCTTCGAGGCTTGGGCGCGCGCACGCGTCACGAGGATGCGCTTGCCGAAGAGGGGACGCCTCTCGGGCGCGTCGAACCAGCGCAGCTTCTCTCGATAGCGCACGACATCGCCGACGAGGAAGATGGCGGGCGGCTTGAGCCCGGCTCGCGCCACATCGTCAGCGGCGTTTTCGACGGTCGTGATGAGTGTCTCCTGCTCGGGGCGCGTGCCCCAGCGGATGACGGCGGCGGGTGTATTGCCGGCGCGGCCGTGGCGCATGAGTTCGGCTGTGATGGCGGGAAGGTTTCCGACGCCCATGAGGAAGACGAGCGTATCGACGCCCGTCGCGAGTTTCTGCCAGTCTAGCCCTGAGGCTTCTTTCGTTGGGTCTTCGTGTCCCGTGACGACGGCGAAGGAGACGGCGACGCCGCGGTGCGTGACGGGGATGCCCGCGTAGGCGGGCACGGCGATGGCGGAAGTCACGCCCGGCACGATTTCAAACGGCAGGCCGTTTTCCGCCAAGAGCAGGGCTTCCTCGCCGCCGCGCCCGAAGACGAAGGGGTCGCCGCCCTTGAGGCGCACGACGCATTTTCCTTCGCGCGAGAGCTTGACGAGGAGCTTCGAGATGTCTTCCTGCTTCATCGCGTGGTTGCCCGCGCTTTTTCCTACGTAGATGCGCTCGGCTTCTTCCGGCACGAGCGCGAGGATGCGTCTGTCCGCGAGGTAGTCATAGACGACGGTGTCGGCTTTTTTCAGACACGCGTGCGCCTTGACCGTCAAAAGCCCCGGGTCTCCGGGGCCGGCTCCGACAAGATATACCATAGCTTCGCTTTCCTCCTTACGGTTGCAGCAGGCCGAGTTCCTGCAGGATTTCTTTGCCGCCCATGGCGAGCAGTTCCTCGGCGAGCGCACGGCCGATTTTCTCGGCGTCCAGGGCGCTGCCTGCCTTCTTCTTGCGATAGAGGCGCTCGCCGTCGATGGAGGCGATGACCGCCTCCATTTCGAGCGCCTCGTCCGCCGCCTCGGCGTAGACGCCGACGGGAACCTGGCAGCCGCCCTCGACGCGTGCGAGGAAGGCGCGTTCCGCTCTCGCCGCCGCACGCGTCGCCGCGTCGTCGAGGAAGGCGATCAGGGAAAGCGTCGCCTCGTCGTCCGCACGCGCCTCGATGGCGAGGGCGCCTTGTCCGACGGCGGGCAGGCAGATTTCGCGCGGCAGGATCTCGGTGATGCGGTCATGGAAGCCCAAGCGCTTGAGTCCGGCGACGGCGAGGATTATGGCATCGAAATTTTCTTCTTCGAGCTTCTTGAGCCGCGTGTTCACGTTGCCGCGCAGGCTGACGATCTCAAGGTCGGGCCTCTTGGCGAGGAGCTGTGCGCGGCGGCGAAGGCTCGACGTGCCGACCTTCGCGCCTTGAGGAAGGTTCGCGAGCGTCCGGTAGCGCGGACTCACGACGGCGTCGCCGGGGTCGAAGCGCTCGGTCACGGCAGCGAGCACGAGTCCTTCGGGCAGTTCCGTCGGCATGTCCTTGAGGCTGTGCACGGCGAGGTCGATTTCGCCCGCGAGCATCGCCTGCTCAAGCTCCTTCGTGAAAAGCCCCTTGCCGCCGATCTTCGCCAACGGCGCATCGAGCACGCGGTCGCCTTTCGTCGTCATGCGCTTTTGTACGACATGAAGCTCCGGGTATCTCTCCCGGAGCTTCGCCTCTACATAGTCTGCCTGCCAGAGCGCGAGCTTACTGCTGCGCGTACCTATAACGATGGTGTCTTTCTTCACAAGTTCCCGTCTCCCCTATCGTATCAAGCTTGAAGAGGCTTCGCATCGCCTCGATGTAGAATGCCTCGTCCGCCGTTCCCGCCGATGCGTTGAGCTTCATCATCGGCGTGCGCAGGATCTTTCGGACGATCATGCGCGTCATGTGGTCGACGGCACGCTGCTGCTCCTCCGTGAGTTCGGGCAGTTTCGTGTGCGCACGCTGCATCTCACGACATCGTATGCGCTCGCAGCGCTCGGAGAGGAGTGCCATCAGCGGGCGGCATGAGAGGTATTGGAAGCGTTTCTCGATGGAAACGATTTCCTCCTCGACGATGCGTGAGGCCTCGACCGCCTCCTGCTTGCGCTCCTCCATGTGATCGTCGACGACGGCTTCCAAGGCGTCGATGTTGAAGAGCTTCACGCCCTTGATTTCCTCGACCTCGGGATCGACGTCGCGTGGCACGGCGATGTCGATGAAGACGAGCGGCCGCCCCTTCCGCTGCGTCATGAGATGGCGCGTCTCCCACGCCTTGACGACGTAGTGCGGCGCGCCCGTCGAGGTCACGACGACGTCGACGTCCTCGGCCTTTTCCATCGCGCGCTCGAAAGGCACGGCCTCGCCGCCGAAGCGAGCGGCAAAGTCCTCGGCTTTCTCCATGTGGCGATTCGCGATGTAGAGCTTCTTCGCGCCGTGCGAGACGAGATGCTCCGCCGTCAGCTCCGCCATCTTGCCCGCGCCGAAGATCAGGACGCTCGACTTGTCGAGCGTGCCGAAGATGTCCTTCGCCAGTTCGACCGCCGCATAGCTGACGGATACGGCGCTCCACGCGATGCGCGTCTCCGTGCGCACGCGCTTTCCCGTCGCAATGGCGCGGTGAAACAGCGTGTTCAGCACCGTGCTCGTCGCGTGGCCTTCGAGTGCGAGCGCGTACGCCTGCTTGACCTGCGAGAGGATTTGCCCCTCGCCGAGGACGAGCGAATCGAGACTCGCCGCCACGCGGAAGAGGTGACGGATACATTCTTCGTCCTCGTGCATGTAAAGGTATTCTTCGATGTCCTCGTCGTTTCCCGTGAGGTCGAAGAAAAAGCGGCGCACGGCCTCGCCCGCATGTGCATCGTCCGCCGTCACCGCGTAAATCTCACTGCGGTTGCACGTCGAGAGCACGACCGCTTCAAGGAGATCGGCATACTCCGCCAGATGCTGGAACCCCTTGCGGATGGCGTCCTTCGGTATGGAAAACCGCTCGCGCACATCCACGGGCGCCGTCTTATGATTCAGTCCCAAAACAATCAAGTGCATGTCTTATCTCTGCCTCCGCCTCATCCAGTCTGCCTTCTTCGACAAGATTCAAAATATGCTCCGAAAGAGCCGCGCGCCAAAACGCCTCGCGTCCTGCACTTCCTTCGATGCGTTCCTTCGCTTCCTCGCGCAGCCTGGCGAGCCTTTCGAGCCAGTCGCCCCAGCTCGCGCCCAGGCGAGCGGCGAGCCGCTTCTTCAGCGTGCGGGCGAGCGCGGGCGATGTGCCGCCCGTCGATACCGTGACGAGGAGATCGCCGTCTCGCAAAGCCGCCGGCAGGAAGAAGTCGCAAAGCTCGGGTGCCGTCGCATCGTTGACGAGAGCGCCGGCCTCTTTTGCCGCCTTGCCGAAGGCGGCGTTCGCCGCACGGTCGTCGGTCGCGCAGAAGACGAGGAGCGCACGCGGCAGCGATGCGAAAACCTCCGCCGTCGCAAGCTGCGCGAGCCAAGCGATGCGCCCGTCTGCTGCAAGCGCAGCCAAGGGCGGCGAAAGCTTGGGCGCGACGACGGTCACAGCCGCTCCTGCTGCAAGCAGCCCTGCGACCTTTCGATGCGCCACCGCCCCGCCGCCGGCGACAAGCGCGGCGCGCCCTTCAAGGCGCAGGTCCATCGGATACATGTCCAAATCTTGAGAGTCCTTCCAAATTACGAATGTGGTTCACTTTTTTGTTTTCTTCTTTATTATATCGTAAAGGCATGAAAAAAAAAAGCCCTGCAGGAAAGTTTGTATGTGTCTTGCTCACAATATTGACAAGAGGGAAAATCTCATGAGGGAAACTCATATCTATTCTTATCTTTCAGGACATATGTTCAGTCGCCACGTATAGTGACATAATTGCTTTTACTCCCGTTTTCTGCGATGGCGTATCACAGCGTCATGCTGTACATATGTCCTCACGTCTTACATGAAAAAGCAGCAGTCCGACAGGGATTTTCTCGTCGGACTGTCTTTGTCCGTCTTGTGCAGATTTGTCCAAAATATACGGCAATAATAAAGAAATAACACTATAATATATAAATTTTTTATTGATATATGTAAATTTTTTATTGATTATTTTAAAAACAAGTGATATAATGATGGCGCAAGAGAAAATCCGATGAAGCAGTAAGAAAATAAGAAACAGGATAGGGCGCTTCGGGCGTGCCGGTTTCCTGAGGCGAGCGGAGGGATTCTGATGGCAGAGATCAAGCTTGGCTTTGCGCCGACGCGGCGCAGCATTTTCAGCGCGCCGGATGCAGTGAAGTATCGGGGACTGACGAGAAAGCGTTTGGAGGAGCTAAGCGTTTCCTTCGTTGATATTGACGATATCAACGAGGAAGGGCTGCTCTATGATGAGAATGATCGGCTGAAAATTGTCGAAAAGTTCAAACGCGAGAAGATCGACGGGCTTTTTCTGCCGCACTGCAATTTTGGCACGGAGTATGAGTGTGCGCGGCTCGCGAAGGATATGGGCGTGCCCGTGCTGCTCTGGGGGCCGTTGGACGAGCGTCCCGACGAAAACGGCGTGCGGCTTCGCGACACGCAGTGCGGACTGTTCGCGACGGGCAAGGTGCTCAGGCGTTTTCGCGTGCCATTCACTTACATGACGAACTGTCGGCTCGAAGATCCCGTGTTTGAGCGCGGCGTGCGCGATTTCCTCGCGGTCTGCAATGTCGTCAGGACGTTCCGCCATATCCGCATCCTGCAGATCGGGCCGCGTCCCTTCGACTTCTGGTCGACGATGTGCAACGAGGGCGAGCTTTTGGAGCGTTTCAACGTGCAGCTCGCGCCGATTCCCCTGCCCGAGATGATTGCCGAGGTGAAGCGTGCTCTGGCGGAGAAGACGGAGGTCTCCGAGACCGTCGCCTACATCCGTGAGCGCATGATCGTCGACATCAAGGACGATGAGGTCGAGAAGGTCGCCGCGCTGAAGGTCGGAATGCGGCATCTGATTGACAAGTATCAGTGCAATGCAGGTGCGATTCAGTGTTGGAACGCGCTGCAGGACGAGCTGGGCATCATGCCGTGTGCGGCGAATGCACTCCTCAACGATGAGGGCGTGCCCGTTGTCTGTGAGACGGACATCCATGGCGCGATTACGGCGCTCATGGTGGAAGCCGCCGGCATGGGCGAGTGTCGTTCTTTCTTCGCCGATTGGACGATCCGTCATCCCGACATCGAGAACGGCGAGCTTTTGCAGCACTGCGGTCCGTGGCCCCTCTCGCTCGCACGCGAGAAGGCGCATCTGACGTATCCTCTCGCCTTCGACTTTCCAGGCAGTCTGACGGCGGAGGCGCGCCACGGCGATCTCACGCTCTGTCGCTTCGATGGAGACAACGGTGAGTATTCGCTGCTTTTGGGACGCGCCAAGGGCGTTGAAGGGCCGAAGGGAATGGGTACCTACCTTTGGGTCGAGGTGGAGAACATCAAGCGCCTGGAAGCGAAGATCGTCGAGGGCCCGTACATCCACCACTGCGTGGGCATTCATAAAGACGTCGTGCCCGTTCTTTACGAGGCATGCAAATATATCGGCGTAAAGCCTGATCTTTACGATCTGATCGAAGAGGAAGTCAAGGCGTATCTTAGGGGGGAATGACATGGATCTCAAGAAGAAAGCCATCGACATCCGCAAGGACGTCGTCAAGATGATCCATCATGCAGGAACAGGCCACATCGGCGGCGACCTCAGCGTGACGGACATTCTCGTGGCGCTTTACTACGAAGCGATGAACGTCGCGCCCGACAAGCTCGACGATCCGGAACGCGACCGCTTCGTCATGAGCAAGGGGCACTCCGTCGAGGCGCTCTACGCCGTGCTCGCTGATCGCGGCTTTTTCCCGAAGGAGGAGCTGGAAAGCTACTCCGCCTACGGTTCGAGGTTCATCGGACATCCGAACAACAAGATTCCGGGCATTGAGATGAATACTGGATCCTTGGGGCACGGCCTTTCCGTTGGCGTCGGTATGGCGCTCGCCGCGCGCATGGATGATCGCAGTTACCGCGTCTATGTCGTCTTGGGCGACGGCGAATGTGATGAGGGATCCGTCTGGGAGGCAGCGATGGCGGCGAGCCACTACAAACTCGACGGCCTGACGGCGTTCGTTGACCGCAACCGTCTGCAGATTTCCGGCTCGACGGAAGACGTCATGCATCAGGACAGCGCCGAGGAGCGCTGGGCCGCATTTGGCTGGAACGTGCTCTCGATTCCAGGCAACGATATCGAGGCGATCCTCGCCGCTGTCGAGCTTGCCAAGCGCACGAAGGGAAAACCGACTGCCATCATCGCCAACACGACGAAGGGCGCGGGAGTTTCCTTCATTGAGAACAAGGCGGGCTGGCATCACAAGGTGCCGTCGGATGCGGAGCTTGCCGAGGCGTTGAAGGAACTGGACGAAAGGAGGAGTCGGCTATGAGTGAGGCATGCAAGAAGGTCATCGCGGATTTCCTCATTGAGGCCTCGAAAAAGGACAGGAACATCGTCGTACTCTGCAGCGATTCGCGCGGTTCGGCAGCTCTCGGCCCCTATGCGGCGGAACGCAAGGAGCAGTTCATCGAGGTGGGCATCGCCGAGCAGAATCTCGTCGGCATCAGTGCGGGTCTTGCCGCTTGCGGCAAGCGTCCCTTCGCTGTGTCGCCCGCGTCGTTCTTGTCGACGCGCAGCATGGAACAGGCGAAGGTCGATGTCGCCTATTCGCACACGAACGTCAAGCTCGTCGGCATCTCGGGGGGCGTGAGCTACGGTGCGCTCGGCATGACGCATCACTCGGCGAATGATGTCGCGACGATGGGGTCGATCCCGGGGCTGCGCGTCTACTTGCCGAGCGATCAATACCTGACGCGTGCGCTCATGAAGGAGTTGGTTGCCGATACCGATCCTGCCTACATCCGCATCGGGCGTAACGCCGTCGAGGACATCTACGAAGGCGAGCTGACGGACTTCGCGCTGGGCAAGGCCGTGACGGTGACGGACGGTCGGGACTGCACGGTCATCGCTTGCGGTGAACTTGTCGCTGAGGCGAAGAAGGCGGCAGCATCGCTTGCGGCGTCGGACATCTTTGTGCGCGTGCTTGACATGTACAGCTTGAAGCCGCTCGATGAAGAAGCCGTGCTCACTGCCGCAAAGGAAACGAAGGCCATCGTGACCGTAGAGGAGCATGCGCGTCAAGGCGGACTCGGATCACTTGTCGCGCAGGTTCTCGCCGAGAAGCAGCCGGCGCGGCTCAAGTGCCTAACGCTGCCCGATGCGCCCGTCGTCACGGGCAAGTCCGCCGACATCTTCCGTCACTATGGACTCGATGCGGCGGGCATCGAAAAAGCCGTGCGGGAGCTTATCTGAGATGGCGGACTTCATTCTCGCCGTCGATCAGAGCACGCAGGGTACGAAGCTGCTCTTGCTGCGTTTTGACGGTTCCATTGCCGCGCGGCTCGACCGCGCACACGCGCAGATCGTCGATGAGCGCGGCTGGGTCGAGCACAATCCAGAAGAAATCTGGCAAAACCTCAAGACACTTGTCCGAGAAATGCTCGAAAAGGAGCATCTGACGGGCGAAGAAATCGCCGCCATCGGCATCAGCAACCAGCGTGAGACGGCGCTCGCCTGGAATCGCGCGACGGGCGCTCCCGTAGGGAACGCCATCGTCTGGCAGTGCGCACGCGGCCGCGCTATATGCGAGCGGCTGGCAAAGGATCATGCCGCGTATATCCAGCAGGTGACAGGCTTGCCGCTCTCGCCGTACTTCTCGGCGGCGAAGCTTGCGTGGCTTCTTGAAAACGTTGAGGAAGTGCACGAGCTGGCCAAGAGCGGTGACCTCGCGCTCGGCACGATGGACAGCTACATCATCCATCGCCTGACGGGCGGTGAAGTCTATGCGACGGACGCATCGAACGCCTCGCGAACGCAGCTCTTCGACATTGAAAAACTCGCGTGGTCGGCAAAGATCAGTGCCCTCTTCGGCATAGCCGCACGCGCCTTGCCTGAGGTGCGCGCATCGGATGCCTCATTCGGCATGACGGACGTCGATGGGATTCTCAAACGGAAGGTGCCGATCCACGCTTGTCTTGGCGACTCGCACGCCGCTCTCTTTGGGCAGGGATGCCTCTCGCCCGGACAGGCGAAGGCGACTTACGGCACGGGTTCTTCCGTCATGATGCAGACGGGCGCACGCCTCGTGCGAAGCCAAAAGGGGCTTGTGACCTCGCTCGCGTGGCTCATGGAGGGCGAGGCGCATTACGTCCTTGAAGGAAACATCAATTACACGGGCGCTGCTGTCACATGGCTGAAAGACAGCCTCGGACTCGTCGCGAGCGCCGCTGAGACGGAAGTGCTCGCGAGGTGCGCGAATCCTGCCGATGAGAGCGTCTTCGTGCCCGCTTTCACGGGACTCGGTGCGCCTTATTGGCAGAGTGAGGCGCGCGGCGTCTTCACGGGTCTTTCGCGCACGACGGGACGCGCCGAGATGGTGCGTGCTGTGCTCGACGCCATCGCCTTCCAGATTGCCGACATCGCATCTCTCATGCAGGAAGAAGCGGGCGAGTCGCTGCCCGTTCTTCGCGTTGACGGCGGCCCGACAAAGAACGCCTACCTCATGCAGATGCAAGCCGATCTCCTCGACTGCCCCGTGGAGGCGTCCGAAGCGGAAGAGCTTTCGGCGCTCGGCGCCGGCTTCGCTGCCGGAATCGCCGTCGGTTTTTATCATAAAGAAGAAATTTTCGCCCAAGTCAAACGCCGAGCCTTTTCCCCTGCGATGGAGGCAGAAAGGCGCGGGAAGCTGCTTGCCGGCTGGAAGAAGGCCGTCGCGCAGGTGCTTTGGGCGGCAACGCACTAAAGGGAAGAAACTGAGAAGGATGCTCCCGCCGATCCGTCTTCGAAAAGGCGCGGAGCACGAACAAGCAAGGGGAGGAAAAAGCAATGCAAAAGTTCAAGAAGATCCTGCTCACCGTCGCCTCACTGTGCCTCATGGCGGCGATGCTCGCCGGCTGCGGCGCACAGGACACGAAGTCCGCTTCGAATGCCAAGTCGGGCGAGCCTTTGAAGGGCGGCGGCTCGAAGATCATCTACATCATCACGCCGTCGCACTCCAACCCGTTCTTCAAAACGGAAGCGGAAGCCGCTTCCGCCAAGGCGAAGGCGCTCGGTTACGAGGTTAAGGCTGTGTCGCATGACGACGACGCAACGAAGCAGTCCGAACTCTTCGACAACGCGATCTCCGACAAGGCTGCCGCCATCATCTGCGACAATGCGGGCGCCGACGCTACGGTCGCCGCCGTGCAGAAGGCGCGTGATGCAGGCATTCCCACGTTCCTCATTGACCGCGAGATCAATTCGAGCGGCATCGCCATCAGCCAGATCGTCGCGAACAACTACCAGGGCGCGAAGGGGATCGCCGAGAAGTTCGTCGAGCAGATGGGCGAGAAGGGCGAGTATGCGGAACTCCTCGGCAAGGAATCCGACACGAACGCGGGCGTTCGCTCGGGCGCTTTCCATGAGGTTATCGACCAGTACCCCGACATGAAGATGGTCGCGCAGCAGACGGCGAACTGGGAACAGACGGAAGCGAACCAAAAGGTCGAGACGATCCTCCAGTCCAACCCGAACATCAAGGGCGTCATCTGCGGCAATGACACGATGGCCATGGGCGCGATTGCCGCGATCAAGAACGCAGGTCTTGCCGGCAAGATCGCCGTCATCGGTGTCGACGGCTCGGACGAGGCGGCTGCCGCCATTCGTGACGGCGCGATGACGGGCACGGCGCTCCAGCAGGCGGCGCTTATCGCTGAGATGGCGGTTGAGCAGGCGGACAAGTATCTCAAGAGCGGCTCGACGGGACTTGATGAGAAGCAGCTCGTCGACTGCGTCATCATTACGAAGGACAACGTCGCGAAGCTCAAGGCGTTCGTTTACAAGGAATAGCATCAGAAACAAGGGCAGAGAAGCGCCCCAGGGCACATGCCTTGGGGCGCTTTTGTCGGGAGGGAAAATGAGATGAAGAAAAAATGGATCGTGGTGCTCGCTCTCATCGTCGCCGCCTTTTCCTTCGGCGGCTGCGTTAAGGTGGTCGAGATCGGTCACGAAGGCGAGCTTACGGGAGAGAAAACGTTCAATGCCGCAGAAGACGTCGAGGCGATCTGGACGAGCAAGGCGGTGCCTGAACTCAAGGAAAATGCCGTTGATTTGAAGACGCTGCTCGCTGAAGCAGGCGGCGATCTCAAGGCGCCGGCAGCCAAGTACGGCCGCTATTCGATGGGGGACAAGGGTGAACTCAGCTACATCGTCAAGGGCGAGGGCACGGTTACGGAGGTGAATCGTGAGAAGAAGGCGGGATTCATGACGCTGAAGCTTGCGGGCTACGACGGCCCCATCGCCGTGCGACTGCAGATAGGCCCCGTTTACAAGGGTTCTGCCGTTCGTGACACTTTGAGCTTCATCAAGTACGAGGATTATAAGAATCAGGTCGACTGGGCGAAGGTGTCGCAGGCGATTCATGCGGCAGTCGACAAGGAAGTCATCGAAAAACTCGACATGCAGACGATTGTGGGCAAGAACATTTCTTTTACGGGCTGCTTTAGCGTCGCGGGCGACAAGGAGATTCTCGTGACTCCCGTCGAGATTGAAGTGAAGTGAGGAGGGAGCGAGATGGCAGCGGAAAAAGAGGCTATGGAGCGCATCCATACGGACGTCCCCGTCGTGCTTCATGCGGAAAAGGTTGACAAGATCTATCCGGGCACGAAGGCGCTCGACGGTGTTTCCTTCGACGTCTACAAGGGCAAGGTCAACGTGCTCATCGGCGAGAACGGTGCGGGAAAATCGACGCTGATGAAACTCATCGCGGGCATCGAGCAGCCGTCGGCAGGCGAGATGACGATGGGCGGCGAGAGCGTCCGCTTCCCTGATGTATCGGCGGCACGTGCGCACGGCATCGGCATCATCCATCAGGAGCTTTCCCTCTTTCCGAATCTCAGCGTGTATCAGAATATCTTCATGGCGCGAGAGATTACGAAGAGTAAGATCGGACTCGACAATGCAGCGCATGTGCGCCGCACGAAGGAAATCCTCGCGAAGCTTGAGCATCCCATCGACCCGCATGTGATCGTCGGCGACCTTCGCGTGGGACAGCAGCAGATGATCGAGATCGCACGCAACCTCATACAGGACGACCTCAAGATCCTCATCATGGATGAGCCGACTTCCTCGCTTTCGGCGCAGGAAGTGCAGGTTCTTTTCAAGATCATGCGCGAACTGACGGCGGAAGGCATCTCCATCGTCTACATCTCACACCGCCTCGAAGAGATCATGCAGATCGGCGACTTCGTGACGATCCTTCGAGACGGCAAGCTCGTTGCGAGCGCCGCCGTCGCTGACATCGATGTGCCGTGGATCGTCAAGAAGATGGTCGGCACGAAGAAGTCGTATCCGAAGCGCAAGGAAGGGATTGACTGGCAGAAGCGCAAGATCGTGCTCGAAGTCAAGGATCTCTCGCTGCCGAAGAAGGGTGGCGGCTGGCTTCTCGATCGCCTGAGCTTCGACCTCAAGGAGGGCGAGATTCTCGGCATCTACGGGCTCATGGGTGCAGGGCGCACGGAAATTTTCGAGTGCATCATGGGGCTGCACCCTGAGCATACGGGTGAGATCCGGCTCGCGGGCGAGAAGCTCGCGATTCGGAACGTTACGGAGCAGATCGCGCGCGGCTTCGCCATGGTGCCTGAAGACCGCCAGCGCGAAGGGCTTGTGCAGACGATGAACATCAAGAAGAACATCTCACTTTCGAGTCTCAAGAACTACGCCAAGGGCATTTTCCTCAGTGACAAAAAGGAGGATGCTGCCGTTGATGCCGAGATCAAAGACATCCATATCAAGGTCGCGGACAAGAGGCTGCCCATTCTCTCGCTCTCGGGCGGCAACCAGCAGAAGGTCGTCATCGGCAAGGGTCTCCTGACGAAGCCGAAGATTCTGCTGCTCGATGAGCCGAGCCGAGGCATCGATATCGGTGCGAAGACGGAGGTCTTCGAGATCATCAACCACTACGCCGACGAAGGGCTTTCCATCATCGTCATCTCCTCCGAGCTGGAAGAGATCGAAGCGATTGCCGACCGCATCGTTGTGCTGTCGAACGGCATCAAAACGGCACAATTCGTGCGCGAAGAAGTGACGCAGGACAAGCTCGTCCTCGCTTCCTACCAGGGGCATGCGACGGGCAGAGCATCTTGATATTATGAAAGAAAAGGGTGGGAGAATCATGAGCCTCAATCGTATCAATAACAACAACTCCTTGGCGATGACGCTTCTCAAGGGGCGCACGCTCATCGTGCTCGCCGTGCTCGTCGTCTTCTTCAGCCTTGCGACGCCGAACTTCCTCACGGCGAACACCATGCTGCTGCTCGCCAAGCACGTCGCACTCTACGGCATCCTTGCCATCGGCATGACCTACGTCATCATCACGGGCGGCATCGACCTCTCCGTTGGTGCTGTCGTGGGTCTCGCGGGCATGATCGCGGGCGGCATGATCCAGAACGGCGTCACGCTTCAGACCTTTGGAGTCACGCTCTATTTCGATGTGCCGCTCGTCGTCGCCATCACAGTTCTCGCGGGTGCGCTCATCGGCCTGCTGAACGGCACGGTCATCACACGCTTCGGCGTCGCCCCCTTCATCGCCACGCTCGGCACGATGTATATCGCGCGCGGCTTCGCCATGCTCCACTCGGGCGGTGCGACGTATTCGAGCATCCTTGGCAAGGCAGCGCTCGGCAACACGGGCTTCGACTTCTTTGGCAGCCGCATCGCGGGTGTGCCCGTCGGTGCGTTGATCCTTGCCGTCATCGCCGTCATTGCTGCCGCGCTCCTCATGAAGACGACGTTTGGCTGGCATATCTTCGCCATCGGCGGCAACAGCAAGGCGGCGAAACTCTCGGGCGTCAAGGTCAATAAGGTGACGATCCTTGTCTACGTATTCTCCGGTATCTGCGCCGCCATCGTCGGCATCATCACGGCCTCGCAGCTTGAAGCCTCGCATCCGGCCTCCGGCGAGACGTGGGAGATGAACGCCATCGCCGCCGCCGTTCTCGGCGGCACGAGCATGATGGGCGGCGTCGGCACGATCGGCGGCACGATCATCGGCGCATTCGTCATCGGTGTCATCTCCGACGGCATGGTCATGTGCGGCGTTTCCGAGTTTTGGCAGATGATCATCAAGGGACTCGTCATCATCCTCGCTGTCATCATCGACCAGTTCCAGCGCAACATGGAAGCGAAGATGGCACTGCAGGCGAGAAACGAGTCGAAGGAAGCATAAACCTGCGTGATACCCGCACGCATGAAAATATTTTCAAAAAATTTGCAGACGACGTCAAATCCTGTTAATATGATGAAAGAAATCAGGTGAAGATAGGAAAAATTAGGTTTGCAGCGAGGGGGACATGCCATGAAGGGCAGCGGAAAGAAGATCAGCATCAAGGAACTCAGCGAGCTTTCGGGTTTTTCTCCCGCTACCGTATCGAACGCCCTGAACAAGAAGCGCGGCGTCAATCCTGCGACAGCCGAGCAGATCGTGCGCCTCGCGCAGGAAAGAGGTTATATCACCGAAGAAAAGGTCAAGAGCATCCGCGTCGTGACATACCGTGACAGCGGCGAAGTCTTCTCCGATTCGCCATTCTTTTCTGTCCTTCTGGAGAGCGTCGAGAATGAGAGCCGCAAGTGCGGTTACGAGACGTCCATCATCAACCTCTATCGCCGTCATGCTGACTATGAAGAACGTGTCAAGGCTGTCCTCAACGATACGACCTCGGGCGTACTGCTCATCGGCACCGAGCTGACAGACGAGACGGCACGTCCCTTTCACGAGGCGGTGCTGCCCCTCGTGCTGCTCGACGCATGGATGCCGCATCTCGCCTTCAATGCCGTGCTCATGGATAATGAAGGGGGTGCGATGGCGGCGGTCGAGCACCTCATCGAGCATGGTCACAAGCGCATCGGCTACCTTTCGGGCGGCCTGCGCATCCAGAATTTCCAAGCGCGCGAGCGTGGCTTCCGCCGCGCGATGGAGGCGCATGGACTTGCCGTCGATGAGCACTTCTTCCTAGAAGTGCCGCCCTCGATTCAAGGCTCGCACGAGCGCCTGTTGCAGATTCTCGCTGAAAAGTGCGAGATGCCCACGGCGTTCTTTGCTGACAACGACATGATCGCCCTCGGCGCCATGCAGGCATTTCAGACGCATGGCTGGCGTCTGCCCGAGGACATCTCCATCGTCGGCTTCGACGACATCAGTTTCGGCGAAGTCTTTTCGCCAGGCCTCACAACCGTGCGCGTGCACAAGAAAGAGCTCGGTCGTCTCGCTGTCCGAAGGCTCATCGAACTGATCAAGAGGCCGCGCGCCGTAAAGACGCGCATCGAGATCGTCAACGACCTCGTCGTGCGGGGCAGCGTCGCCGCGCCACGAGAGAGGTAGAAGATAGGGGGAAATGTGCATGAAACTGGCAGTCATTGGTTCCAATATGGTGGATCTCTGCGCTTACATCCATCGCATGCCCGCGCCGGGAGAGACGCTGGAAGTGCCGGATTTCACCATCGGCTGTGGTGGTAAGGGCGCGAATCAAGCGGTTGCCGCCGCGCTCTGCGGTGCGGAGGTGACGATGGTATCGAAGGTCGGCAGCGACCTCTTCGCGGACAATACGATCGAGAATTTCAAGAAGTTTGGCATTGATGCGCGCTATGTCACGAAAGCGTCCGATGCGTCGAGCGGCATTGCGTCGATTTTCGTCGATGAGAGTGGCCAGAACAGGATCTTGATCGTCAAGGGAGCAAACGATTTGCTCGCACCGGCGGACATCGACGCGGCGGCAGAGGATCTCAAGGCGTGCGCCATGATCATCCTGCAGCTTGAGGCGCCGCTGGCAACCGTCTACCATTCCATCGATTTCGGCAGGAAGCATGGTGTTCCCGTTCTGCTCAATCCGGCGCCAGCGACAAAAGCGCTCGAGATCGCCAAGGTCTGCGCCTGCGATTTCTTCGTGCCGAATGAGACGGAGCTGGCTATCCTCACGGGTCTGCCTACGGAAACGATGGCGGACGTGGAAGCGGCGGCGAAGAGCCTCTTGGTGCGCGGGCTCAAGAACATCATCGTCACTCTTGGTGGGCGCGGTGCTCTGTGGATGACGCAGCGGGAAAAGCAGTACGTTGCGCCCTGCAAGGTCACTGCCGTCGATACTACGGGTGCGGGCGACGCCTTCATCGGCTGCTTTGCGAGCGAGTATGCGAAAGGCGGCGACGTGCTCGCCGCCATGAAGAAAGCGAGCGCGTTCGCTGCCTTGAGCGTCACGCGCAAGGGTACGCAGTTGTCGTATCCGACACAGGAAGAGTTGGCGATATTCCTGCAGAAAAAAGCTGCAGAATAAACGTGGGGGGAAGAATCATGTTGAAAGGAATACCAAAATGCATCAGTCCGGATCTCTTGAAGGCTCTTGCCGAAATGGGACATGGAGATCTCGTCGTTGTCGCCGATGACTTCTATCCGGCCGTGTCGATGGCGCGTGAGGGAATCACGGTCAACGCCGACGGCATCGGCGCTGCTGAGATGATTGACGGCATCCTGCAGCTCATGCCGCTCGATACAGAGTATGAGGAGCATCCCGTGCTCATCATGGATGTGATGGAAGAGATGCGCGAAAAGATCGGACGCCCCAAGGTTTGGGACGATTTCATTGCCGCCGTCGAGAAGCATGTGCCGCAGGGCAGGAAGAACATCGGCTTCATCGATCGCTTCAGTTTCTACGACAAGGCAAAGACGGCCTTCGTGACGATTTCTACGGGCGAGCGTCAGCCTTACGGCTGCGTGATCCTGCAGAAGGGCGTCATGTAGACGGTTGGGAGGAACGAAAAGAGGTCTGGTGCACATGATGTATGTGCACCAGACCTCTTTCATAGGAAGAGTTGAATTTGATTTTATACAGCGGCGGTCAGATGCCGCGCGGCGGCGGAAAGAAGCCTGACGCCTGCTGTAATCTGGCTGAGGCTTGCGTATTCCGCTGCACTGTGGCTGATGCCATCCTTACAGGGAATGAAGATCATGGCAGTCGGGGCATAGTCCGCCCAATGCATGGCGTCGTGTCCCGCACCGCTCGGCATCATGCGATGCGGCAGATGCAGGTCATCGGCGATCTTTGCGAGGCATTGGGTGAGGGCGGTGTCCATGTGTGCGGGAGTCTCCTTGCTGATGAGAGAGATTTCGCAGGAGATGCCGCGCCGAAGTGCGATTTCTTCGATGCGAGTGCGGATGATCTGCTCTACATTATCCCGAGCCTCTGAGGAAGTGCTGCGCAGGTCGATGCCGAGCCGCACTTTGCCCGGGATGACGTTCATGACGTTGGGGCGGACTTCGACGATGCCGACCGTGCCAACGACGGGCGTGTGCGTTGCCGCGCGGGCTTCCTGCTCGACGGCGAGGATGATTTCCGCCGCTGCACAAGAGGCGTCGGCTCTTAAATTCATCGGCGTCGCGCCGCTGTGATCGGCAGTGCCGTGCAGCAGGCAGGAAAAGCGTGACGGCGCGGCAATCCCTGTGACGATGCCGATGGAAAGGCGCTCATGCTCAAGGACTCTTCCCTGCTCGATATGAAGCTCAAGGAATGCCTTGAGCTTTTTTGTGTATCTGGCAGTTTCCAGTGCATCGGGCTGCAGACCGCGCGCCTTCAGCACATCATAGAGGGTATTGCCCTGATGGTCACGCAGACGAGAGATGTCCTCGCGGGAAATCCTGCCGCGCATGGCGCGGCTGCCGAGGGTGGCGGCAGAAAAGCGGCTCGATTCCTCACACATGAAGATGACGACTTCGAGCGGGTGAAGGGGGCGAAAGTCGTCGTCCTGCATGCTGCGCACCGTCTCGATGGCGCCGACGATGCCCAGCGTGCCGTCGTAATTGCCGCCGTTTGGCACGCTGTCGCCGTGCGAGCCGAGCATGACGGCGGGAAGACTGTCGTCGCGCCCTGCGAGATGCCCGATGACGTTGCCGAATGCGTCCTCATGCAGGGTGAGTCCCGCCTTTTCCATTTCCTGCATGAAATAGGCGCGTCCTTGCCAATCACTGTCCGTAAAAGCCAAGCGATTGATGCCGCCTCCCGGCGCAGTGATGGCAGCGAGCGCTGTGAAATCCGCTGCGAGGCGCTCCGGTTTGATCATGTGCGCTTGGCTGCGTGCTCACGCAGGCGTTCCTGCTGGTAGACCATGTACTCGATGCGGATGAGGGCTGAAGTGATGCCTTCGAGTACAGGCAGATGCGTCAGGCGGGAAACATCGTCAGCGAGAACGCCCATCGAGGGATCGCCGAGGACGAGCACGGTGGCGAGATGCTCCTTTTTCGCCTTTTCTGCAGCTTCTGAAACTGCTTCACGCAGATCGGCAAGCGGAGCGTTTTCTTCCATGACGGGCAGGAATGTGAGATTGTCGTGAAGGATGCCGTAGTGGCGCAGCGTTTCGCGATGCGTTTCGAGGTCGCGCAGCGAGCGGCTGAGGACGGCGATGCGATGTCCGTAGAGGGGAGCTGAGTAAACGGCAGCAGCGCCGCTCGAAACGACGGGCTTTCCTGTCAGCTCCTGCAGGGCGTCTGCGCCGAGTTCTGCCGTATGGGCGATGATGAAACCGTCGTAGACGTCCTTGAGGGAACGCACTTTCTCCATGAGCGCCATGGAAGCTTCCATGATCTCCAAGGGGGAGGAGACACGACGCGGCGCTTGATCGAGCGAGATTGCCGAGGTGTGCGTGTACTCTTCCGCGCTGCGTGCCGACAGCTTCGATGCTTGATCTGCTGCATGGAAGATCGTGTCGTTGAGTTCGGATTCGCTTGTAGGATTGATGACAAGAATATTCATAGAAATGATCCTTTCTCTATCTGTTTCGTACGCTTTGCTGCATGGTTTTGCATCTATACGGCTGCATGGCAGTGTGCCGGCTGTCCGCCGGGATCGCCGACAATCTCGTGATCCGCTGCGATGAGCCTCCCGCGCAGGTAGGTGCTGACGGGCCAGCCCGTGATGCTTCGACCGTCAAACGCTGTCAATGGCTGCTTGCTGTGGAGGTCTTCATTTCGGATGGGACGCGTTTTCTGCATGTCGACCAATACGAGATCGGCGTCGGAGCCGATGTCAAGCCTGCCCTTGCGCTCGATGCCGTAGATTTCCGCTGGCCTTTGAGAGAGCACGCGTGCGACAAAGGGCAAGGTGATCTTCCCGCGGCTGACGGCGTCGAGCATCAACGGCATCATGGTTTCCACACCGCACATGCCGGAGGGCATCTTGAAGAGGCTGCCGCGTTTTTCCTCGATGCGGTGCGGTGCATGATCGGAGGCAACGAAGTCGAGCGTGCCATCCAAGAGTCCTGCCCAAAGAGCCGCCTGATCGTCCTTGCTCTTGATGAGGGGATAGACCTTCATCATGGGGCCGACGGCGGGAAAGTCTTCTGCGGATAGGAAGAGGTAGTGCGGCGCCGTTTCCGCTGTGACGGAGACGCCATCAGCCTTTGCGCGGCGGACGAGTTCGACGCCGCGTCGCGATGTCATGTGCAGGATGTGCAGATGCGCGCCCGTATCCCGCGCCATGGAAATGGCCGTCGCGACGGTCAGCTCTTCCGCAAGTGATGGGCGTGTGGAAAGGAATGCCGCATAGTCGTCGTCTGCTGTCTTACTGGTAGCGAGTTCTTTCGTCAAGCGACGGATCAGTGCGGAATTTTCTGCATGGATGGCAAGGATCTGTCGATTCGCTGCGATTTGGCGGAAAATTGCGTAGACCTCTCCGTCGTCGAGCGGTGGAATCACATCCTCCTTCCCTTCCGTATAATTGTAGACGAGCGCGTGCGTCTTGGCGTCAATCGCGTATCCCCAGAAGAACTTGATCGCTGCAGCGCCGGCCTCTTTCATGGAGAGTAGCTTGTCGAGGTTGAGATCGCCGAGAGAGAGTCCCCAGATGCCATAGTCTACATAAGCTTTATCGTGAAAATAGGCGATTTTCTTTCGCACATCGACGCCGTCCAGCACGGCGGGGTTTGTGTTCGGCATATCGAAAACCGTCGTTATGCCGCCGACTGCCGCCGCGCGTGTGCCGTGGGCGAAGTCTTCCTTTTCCGTCGCACCGGGATCGCGAAAATGACAGTGCGTATCGATGCCGCCGGGCAGCACGTAGAGTCCCGAGGCGTCGTGCGTTTCCTGCGCATTTGCATCGCTTTCGCCCAGGGCGGCGATGCGCCCGTCTTTCACATAGATGTTTTGCTTTCGGAGTTCCTGTCGGACGGGGTCGACGACCCAGCCGCCCTTGATGGCAAGATCGAACATCTGCCGCACCTCCTATTCCATGACTTTTCCCTTCGTCTCGGGAACCATCAGATGCATGACGATGAATGCGATCGGATAGATGAGGAATACGAGGCTCATAGCACCCAGAAGCCCCGTGCTTGCGGCGAGCCAGCCGATCAAGGCTGGTCCGAAGCCGGCGAGCCCGCGACCCGTGCCGAAAATGAAATTCTCTGCCGTCGAACGCGCTTCTGAGCGATAGTTCTCCGCGAGAATCGCGCCGTAGCCGCCCATCATGCCGTTGACCGTGAGGCCGAGCAGGAAGCTGCCCCAGAGCAGTGCCTCCTGGCTCGTGAAGAAAAAGAAGTAGAGGATGCAGTAAATCGTGCCGCCGATGTACCAGATGCTGAACGTCTTCTTGCGGCCGAGCTTGTCGGCGAGGATGCCGAACAAGGTGATGCCGACGAGCATGCCGGCAATCGAGATCGCCATCCAGCCGCTTGCCTTGGCGAGTGTGTAGCCGTACTGCTGCGCCAAGATGGCAGGCATCCAGCTGAAGACCGCGTAGTAGCCGAAATTCTGCACGAGACACATGACCATGAGGCCGATCGTCGTGATCGTCGTGCGGCGATCCTCGAACAGCGCTTTGACCGGCGTTCCGTTGATGCGGTCGTACTCTTCCTGCTCCTCATGGGACGCCGTGCCGCTCTCCACCTTTTCCCGCAGCGCCTTTTGATGTGCTTGCCGCTCCAAGAACATCTTCGGCTCGCGAAGCGTCATGCGCGCATATATGGCGATTGCGGCCGGAATCAGTCCGATGAGGAAAACGCCGCGCCAGCCGATGTAGGGAACTGCGACGGCGACGATTAACGATGCTGCGAGCACGCCGAACTGCCAGCCGAGTGCCACCCAGCTTGTTGCGCGTGCACGCATCGCAGGCGCCCACGTTTCCGTGACGATGGCCATGCCGATACCAAATTCGCCGCCGATGCCGAGACCGACGAGAGCGCGAAGCACGAGCAGAACATAGTAGTCATTGCACCAGTAGATGCCTGCCGTTGCGAATGAATATAGGAAGATCGTTCCTGCGAGTACCTTGATGCGGCCAATCCGATCAGCCAGGATACCGAAGATGTAGGAACCGGCCCAGATGCCGAGCGTTGTTGCCAATGTCAAGTTGCCGGCCTGTCCAGGCGTCAGGCCGAAATCGCTGATGATGAAGACCAGCACGAACGATAGGAAGAACATGTCCATGCCGTCGGCAGCATACCCCAAGGTCGCTGCAATCAAGCTCTTCGTATGGTGTCCCTCTTCTCCCTCCAAGTAGACCGGCACATTCTTTTCGTCTGCCATTGAAATCTCCTCCTTTGCATATCTCGTTGACTGAAGGGCGCCTTTGTGCAGGATGGGCAGCAATTCAGCGCTAAAAAAGAAAAACTGCTTCATCAAGCGCTTCACCTGCACCTAAGAAGACAGTGCTTCAATATATTTCTATGTTATCAGTGTATTCAAATAATATAGAGATGTCAAGAGTGAATGAGAAAATTTAAGAAAGAGTGCGTATGAGCCGATTCCGGCTCATACGCACTCTTTCTTGTATACCGCTGTCTGCGGCGGTCAGACAATCCCCTGTGCGACCATCGTGTCTGCGACGTGGAGGAATGCCGTGATGTTGGCGCCGGCGATGAGGTTGCCCTTCATGCCGTACTTCTCCGCGTTCTTCTTGGAGTTCTGATAGATGTTCTTCATGATGCCCTTGAGGCGATTGTCGACTTCCTCGAACGTCCAGTGCAGGCGCTCGGAGTTCTGGCTCATTTCAAGCGCGGAGACGGCGACGCCGCCGGCGTTTGCCGCCTTCGCGGGGGCGAAGAGAACACCCTTTTCCAAGAGGTATTCCGTCGCGTCGAGCGTCGTCGGCATGTTCGCGCCTTCGCCGACGGCCATGACGCCGTTCGCCACGAGCGCCTTGACACCCTCGATGTCAAGTTCGCTCTGCGTCGCGCACGGCAAGGCGATGTCGCACTTGACCGTCCAGACGCCACGGCATCCCTCGTGGTACTCGGCGTTCGGACGCTTTTCGACGTATTCTTTGATGCGGCCGCGGCGCACTTCCTTGATCTCCTTGACGAGTGCGAGGTCGATGCCCTCGGGGTCATAGACGTAGCCGTTCGAGTCGGAGCAGGTCACGGGCTTTGCGCCGAATTCGATGGCCTTTTCAATCGCATACGTCGCGACGTTGCCCGAGCCGGAGACGACGACGGTCTTGCTCTCAAGGCTCTTGCCGTTGTCTTCGAGCATCTCCTTCATGAAGTAGAGGAGTCCGTAGCCCGTGGCTTCCGTGCGTGCGAGGCTGCCGCCGTAGCCGAGACCCTTGCCCGTGAGGACAGCGGAATCAAAGGAGTTGACGATGCGCTTGTACTGACCGTAGAGGTAGCCGATCTCACGGCCGCCGACGCCGATGTCGCCCGCCGGCGTATCGACCATCGAGCCGATGTGGCGATAGAGCTCCGTCATGAAGCTCTGGCAGAAGCGCATGACCTCGTTGTCGCTCTTGCCCTTCGGGTCGAAGTCCGAGCCGCCTTTGGCGCCGCCGATGGGAAGCCCCGTCAAAGAGTTCTTGAACGTCTGCTCGAAAGCGAGGAACTTCAAAATGGAGAGCGTCACGCTCGGATGGAAACGCAGGCCGCCCTTGTAGGTGCCGACGGCGCTGTTCGCCTGCACGCGGTAGCCGCGGTTGACCTGAACCTCGCCCTTGTCGTTCTCCCAAGGCACGCGGAACATGACGACGCGCTCCGGCTCGACCATGCGCTCAAGGATTTTGTGCTTCTTGTACTCGGGATGCTGCTCAAGGACAGGCACGATCGAGGTCAGGACTTCCTTGACCACGTTGTGATATTCCTTCTCCTGCGGATCCTTCTTTTCGATAGAGGCGAGGATGTCCTCTACATACTGCTGCATTTCCGTCATGCGTGATTACCCCTTTGCTTTGAAACTTCATAAGAGAAAACTATCGTGCGGCTAAGCACGCATATATAATAACGCAAATAGCAGAAAAAGTATACGGTTTTGCTAAGGTATTATGTATACATAGTTACAGGCGAGGAGTGGATTTTCGTATGCGCTAGGCCATCCGCCTGCTTGTTGGCGCTATGAAGAGGCGAAGATCTTCTTCCTTGACAACAAATACCCCTATGTGTATAATAAAAATACCAATAGGGGTATATGCAAAGGAGGATCGTTATGAATGTTTTGGGAAAAGGCGCTCCGTTGTCGCTGCACAAGGGCATGACGGGCAAAAAAGGCTTGGCAAAGAGCTCGTTCTTCGCTACAATGAAGGAAAACTGCATGGCGGCAGATGCGCGCGTGCTGGAGGAAAGCCGCCAAAAGGAGCGAGTTTTCGGCGCGTCCTTCTGGTCTTTCCTCGCAAAACATTCCTGGGGGTAAGAATATGGCATTTTCCTTTACGAAATGGCAGGGCTGCGGCAACGATTTCGTCCTTGTGAACGGCTTTCGGGAGCAGCTCCCGGATGACCTTGCGGCGCTCTCGCGAAGGGTCTGTGATCGTCACTACGGCATCGGCGCGGACGGGCTGATTCTCGTGCTGCCGTCGCAGCAAGCGGACTTTCGCATGCGCATCTTCAATGCGGACGGCACGGAGGCGGAGATGTGCGGCAACGGCATCCGCTGCTTCGCGGGCGTCGTCCATGCAGAAGGGCTGAGCGGCGAGGCGGAATTCACGGTCGAGACGGGCGCGGGCGTCCTCGTGCCTCGCCTGCAGCTTGCGGGCAGCAGGCTCACGGGCGTGTGCGTCGATATGGGCGAGCCGATCCTTGAAGGCGAGCGCATTCCTGTCCTGGGCTTTGGCGCATCACGCGTCATCGAGCAGCCGATCGAGGCGGCGGGCGAGACGTTTTCCATGACCTGCGTTTCCATGGGCAACCCGCACTGCGTGATTTTCGTCGAGGATGCACAAGCCGTGCCTATGGAAAAGTTCGGGCCTCTCCTTGAGCGGCACGAGAAGTTCCCCAAGAAGACAAACGTGGAGTTTGCGGAAATCAAGGACGCTTCCCACATCCGCATGCGTGTCTGGGAACGCGGCGCTGCCGTGACGCTCGCGTGCGGCACAGGCTCATGCGCGACGCTTGTCGCCGCCGCGCTCACGGGACGCACGAAGAGAGAAGCCGAGGTGCAGCTCGACGGCGGCAGGCTGCAGATCGAGTGGACGGCGAACAATCATGTCTACATGACGGGGCCTGCCGAGAAGGTCTTTGCCGGAAGGTATGAATGAATATGGGAAAAAAGGAAATGCTACGCGAGTCGAATTTGACTCACGCAGCATTTCCTTTTTTCAGTGCTTTCCGAGAACCAGAGCTGTATATTTCGCGCGTTCTTCCTCAGGAATTTGCAAGATATCCATCGCTTTTTCTACAGGGAAGTCCATGCTTTTCATCACATTGCGAATAGAAGCGGTCGTTGTTTCCAGCACACCTTGCGACAAGCCTTGCGACAAGCCTTCCTGTCTGCCCAAACGCAGGCCCTTTTCCATTGCTTCCTCGGCGCGAACTTCTAAGGCTCGTTCTTGATTCCAGACGAAATTGAGCATATCGAAGACCTCCTTTGCCTGCTTTTGTCGAAAATATTCTCCGAGATAATCATGCGTGATGCAGTATTGTACGGCATTGCTTACCGCAATTTCGAGGCTATTGCCATTCTTTATGCATTCTCGTACCGTAGAGACAAAGACGCTGTAGCTTTTGAGCGCATGACATTTTTCTAAAATCGGACGATTCGGCTTGTTGTTGATGTTAAAAACCTTGACGTCAAGCTCCAAATCGTTATCGTGTCCCCCGAAAGCGTCAGATAGATGCAATGCCCAGCCATCAGGCATTTCCGCGAGCCCGTTATAAAATACATAGAATTTCGGCGCTGGAAGAGGAATCAATTCTTTTTTGTAGACAGCATCCTTGTCTACATAGCGACGGTAGATTTCCGTGAGATACATCAGCAAACGCAGGGGCATATTCGCATTGATGGTACTTTGATGTTCGACAAGGAGCACATGTTGGTTGCCGACGATGAAGCCGATGTCGTTCTTGACCCCAGTGAAAAGGGTTTCATCGATCGTGGCGAGTGTTATGTCACCCGGTGTTGTCTTGCGGTCGAGAAGAGCTTCATAGATTTCCGGCAAGCGCTCTGCATTATTGAAGATATTACGGAAAAGCGAATCCTTGTAGGTGCGTTTCGTATTTCTCACGGGCGTGTCACCTCTTGCCTATATTATACTATAAGCATATTGCCGAGACAAGGATTGCCGCGTTCTTCAGAGCCAAGCGTATTTCAAGATGAAGAGCACGGTCAGGATGTACATGAGCCATGTCACGTTGCGGAACTTGCCTGAGGCGACGTGCAGCAGCGTGTAGGAAATGATGCCGAATGCAATGCCCTCGGCGATGGAATAGGCAAACGGCATGACGGCGATGCAGATGAAAGAAGGGATCGCCTCGGTGATGTCTGACCAAGGAATCTTCGCGACCTGCTGCATCATGAGGAAGCCGACGATGACGAGCGCCGGCGCCGTCGCGAAGCCCGGCACGGCGAGGAAGAGCGGCGAGAAGAAGAGCGCGACGAGGAAGAAGATCGCCGTCGTCACGGCCGTCAGTCCCGTGCGCCCGCCCTCAACGATGCCCGCCGAGGACTCGACGTAGGTCGAGATCGTCGATGTGCCCAGACATGCGCCGAGCGCCGTGCCGCAGGCGTCGGCGAGGAGCGCTCCCTTGACGCGCGGCAGACGCCCTTTCTCGTCGAGCATGTCGGCGCGCGAGGCGCAGCCGATCAGCGTGCCGAGCGTATCGAAGAGGTCGACGAAGAGAAAGGCGAAGATGACGACGATGAAATCAAGCGAGAGGATTGCATGGAAGTCAAATTGCAGGAAGGTCGGCGCGAGCGACACGGGCGGCGCGATGATGCCCGAAGGCATGAGGCTGAAGTAGCCGCGTGCAGGATCGGGGATGTAGACGCCGAGAAGTTCCAGGATGATGCCCAGCCCCCAGGTGGCGAAGATGCCGATGAGGATGTGCCCCTTGATGTTCTTTATGACGAGCACGGCGGTCAGGAGGATGCCAAAGAGCGCGAGGAGGACGGTGATGCCCTCGGAGTGGAACGTCCCTTCTGCCATCGCCTTGGGAAACGAGAAGAGTGCGACGAGCTTCGGCCCTGCGACGACGACATGCGCGTTCTGCAGGCCGATGAATGTGATGAAGAAGCCGATACCGACGGTGACGGCGCTCTTCAAGGTCAGCGGAATCGCATTGAAGAGCGCCTCGCGCACATTCGTTACGGAGAGTGCGATGAAGATTAGGCCTTCGACAAGAACCGCCGTCAATGCGAGCTGCCACGAGTAGCCCATCTGCCCGACGACCGTGTAGGCGAAGAAGGCGTTGAGTCCCATCGCGGAAGACAGCGCGAACGGCAGATTGGCAAACGACGCCATGAGGACGCACGAGATGCCCGAAGCGAGCGCCGTCGCCGTGAATACCGCGCCCGCATCCATGCCCGCAGCACTCAAGATCAGCGGGTTCACGGCGAGGATGTACGCCATCGTCATGAATGTCGTAAGCCCCGCTAAGAGCTCCGTCTGCACCGTCGTGCGGTTTTCCTTCAAGTGAAACACGTTTTCCAGCATTTTTTCCATCGGATTGTCTCCTTTTCCTTGGGAAGATTTGATGAATGACACTTTTATTCTAGCGGAAACAGCAGGAGATAGCAAGGCATAACACAAGGACTTTCTTCGTGAGTGAGGCGGATTCCCTAGCAGTTGTCTCTGGAAAAATTCTGCGTTCGTGCTAGAATAAGAGGGTGAACTTGAAGTTTTACAAAGGAAGGGAGTCTTCACGATGGCATACGAACTGCAAATGAAGCGCATATACGAAGAGTCTGCGCCGACGGACGGCAGGCGCATCCTTGTCGATCGCCTGTGGCCGCGTGGCATGAAGAAGGAGCGTGCCGCCTTGAGCGAGTGGGCGAAGGAAGTCACGCCGTCGCCCGAGCTTCGGAAGCTCTACCACAGCGGCGAGATGAACTTCGACCTCTTCGGAAAGGCATACCTCGAAGAGTTGAAAAAAAGCCCCGAAGCCGCCGCTTTCGCCGCGAAGTGCCGGGACTGGCTGCAGGAATCTCCCGTGACGCTCGTCTACGCCAACAAGAACGCCGTAGAAAATCACGTCCTCGTACTGCGGCAGTGGCTGCTTGATGCGATGGGGCAGGGATGAAAAGAAGAGAAAAACCGCCCGCTGCAGGAGATTTTGTTTCTGCAGCGGGCGGTTTTTTGTCGTTCGTTTTTTTTAGAGTTCGGGAGATGACAGTTTACCGGCAGTTCCTAAACATCAGCCGATCTTCACGACATGCGATACGTGGAAGCCGTTTTCTTCGAGCTTCTTTTTCACGGCTTCGCTGTCCGTCGTGTCGAAGCGCACGACGATTTCGTAGCTGCCGTCGTCTTGCTGGCAGGTGACGAGGCTGTCGATGTTGCAGCCGCAGTCGGCGATGATGCTGCCGAGGTCGCGCACGACGCCGACCCGGTCGCCGACGTCGGCGATGGTGAAGCGCGTCTTGCCGTGCGTCAGCCCCATGACGTCGACGAAGGTCTTGAAGATGTCGGTCTCCGTGATGACGCCGACGACGGCGCCGACGCTCGACACGACGGGCAGGCCGCCGATTTTGTGGTTGTACATGATGAGCGCGGCTTCCTCGATGGTCGCGTCATCCTTGACGGAGACGACGTCCTTCTGCATGATTTCGCCGATGCACATTTTCGCCAGCAGCGAGGTGATTTCGTAGCGCGAGAGCGTCGTCGCGGGCGACGGCGAGACGCGCATGATGTCGCGGTCGCTCAAGAAGCCGACGAGCTTGCCGTCTTCATCGACGACGGGCAGGCGGCGGAAGCGGTGCTTCTTCATCAAATCCTTCGCGGCCGAGACCTTCGTGTCCGGCGTGACGGTGAAGGGATTTTTTGCCATGCGGTTTGCTACAAACATTGTCAGCATCCTTTCTTTAGGAAGCGCGGATAACGGATTTTCCTCTATTTCAGCCGCCCAAATAGGCTTTTCGCACATCTTCGCTCGCTGCGAGTTCCTTTGCCGCGCCTTGGAGCGTGATCCTGCCCGTTTCCATGACGTAGGCGCGGTGCGCGATGGAAAGCGCCATGTTGGCGTTCTGCTCGACGAGGAGGACGGTCGTGCCCTCGCGGTTGATGTCCTCGATGATGGAAAATATTTCCTTGATGAGGAGCGGCGCAAGGCCCATCGACGGCTCGTCTAAGAGGAGGAGCTTCGGGCGGCTCATGAGGGCGCGTCCCATCGCGAGCATTTGCTGCTCGCCGCCCGAGAGCGTGCCCGCCTGCTGCTTGCGGCGTTCCTTGAGGCGCGGGAAGCGGTTGTAGACGATCTCGAAGTCTTTTTCCACCCCCGCCTTGTCCTTGCGCGTGAAAGCGCCCATCTCCAAGTTTTCCTGCACGCTCATCTCAGCGAAGATGCGCCGCCCTTCGGGCACCTGTGAGATGCCGTGCTTGACGATCTCGTGCGCGGGCATGCCCGCGATGTTTTCTCCAAGGAAGGAGATGCTGCCGCTCTTGGGCGCGAGCAGTCCCGACACCGTGCGCAGCGTCGTGGACTTTCCCGCGCCGTTCGCGCCGATGAGCGTGACGATCTCGCCCGCCTTGACTTCGAGGCTCACGCCTTTCAGCGCGTGGATCGCGCCGTAGTAGACGTGGATGTTGTCGATTTTCAGCATGATTTCTGCCATCTTTACGCCTCCCCGCCGAGATAGGCACGAATGACTTCGGGATTTTCCTTGATTTCTTTCGGTGTGCCCTCGGCGATGATTTCGCCGTATTCGAGGACGTAGATGCGCTCGCAGATTCCCATGACGAGGCTCATGTCGTGCTCGATGAGGAGGATCGTCAAGCCGAATTCCTTCTTGATCCAGCGGATCATTTCCATAAGTTCCTGCGTCTCCTGCGGATTCATGCCGGCCGCCGGCTCGTCCAAGAGGAGGAGCTTGGGCTTCGCGGCGAGAGCCCGTGCGATCTCAAGGCGTCGCTGTGCGCCGTAGGGCAGGTTTTTCGCGAGTTCGTGCGCCTGCTTTTCGAGGTGGAAGATGGCGAGAAGCTTCATCGCCTTCTCTTCTATTTCGCGCTCTTCCTTGAAATACCTGCCAAGGCGAAGTACGGCTTCGGCGACCGTGTACTTCGTGCGCGTGTGGTAGGCGATCTTGACGTTTTCGAGGACGCTTAGCTCGGAGAAAAGGCGGATGTTCTGGAAGGTGCGTGCGATGCCGCGTGCCGTGATCTCGCTGGGCTTCTTGCCGACGATGCTCTTGCCGTTGAAGGTAAGCTCGCCTTCGGTCGGACGGTAGACGCCCGTGATCATGTTGAACGCCGTCGTCTTGCCCGCACCGTTCGGCCCGATGAGGCCGATGAGTTCGCCCTTTTCGATGACCATGTTGAAGTTTGACACGGCGCGCAGGCCGCCGAAGACTTGCGCGAGTCCGTCCGCTTTCAGTAATTCAGCCATTCGCCTGACCTCCTTTGCCGAAGATGCGCTTCAACGGGCCGAACGCCGTGAGTTCCACATAGCCGAAGATTCCTTTGGGGCGGTAGAGCATGAAGAGGATCAGGGCGACGGCGAAGATGATCATGCGAAATTCGGGCCAGCTTGCGAGCGCCGCCTGCAGGATCGTGACGAAGAACGCGCCGACGACAGAGCCGGTCAGAGAGCCCATGCCGCCGAGGACGACCATGATGAGGAAGAAGAAGGACTGCATGAAGGTGAAAGACGTCGGGTTCAGATACGTCAGCGTATGCGCGAAGAGCCCGCCGCCGAGTCCTGCGAATCCTGCGCCGATGGCGAATGCCATGACCTTGTAGCGCGTCGTCGGAATGCCCATGGCCTCGGCGGCGATCTCGTCCTCGCGGATCGCGATGCAGGCGCGGCCGTGCGTGGAGTTCACGAAGTTCTTGATGAAGAACAGCGTCAGGAACACGGCAAAGAAGACCCATGCGAAGTTGGTGTCGCGCGCGATGCCCTTGAAGCCCGCTGCACCGCCGACGTAGTCGATGTTGATGAGCACGACGCGGATGATTTCACCGAGGCCCAAGGTGGCAATGGCGAGGTAGTCGCCGCGAAGGCGCAGCGTCGGCAGACCGATGAGCACGCCGAGGAAAGCTGCAGCGATTGCGCCTGCGAGGAGCGCGAGGGGAAACGGCACATGAAAGTTCGTCGTCAGAATGGCGGCGGCATAGGCGCCGACTGCCATGAATCCTGCATGGCCGAGCGAGAACTGTCCCGTATAGCCGTTGATGAGGTTGAGGCTCGCCGTCAGGATGATGTTGATGCCGAGGAACAGGAGGTTCAGCTGCCAGAAGGAGCCGATGACGCGCCCCGTGATCAGTCCCTGAAGAACGGCAAAGAGGATGAGCCCGAAGAGGAAGAAGATGAGATCCTGCTTGCGTAAATTCATGCCGCACCTACACTTTCTCGCGGGTGTTCTTGCCGAAAAGCCCCGCAGGTTTGAAGAGGAGGACGAGGATCAAGATGGCGAAGGCCGCCGCATCGCGGAACGTCGAGGAGACGAAGCCCGAGACGAACGCTTCGACGATGCCGAGGATGAGCCCGCCTGCGACGGCGCCCGGCAGGATGCCGATGCCGCCGAGCACCGCGGCGACGAACGCCTTGATGCCGGGCATGATGCCCATCAAGGGGTCGATCGAGTTGTAGTAGACGCCGACGAGCACGCCCGCGACCGCCGCAAGCGACGAGCCGATCCAGAACGTGAAGGAGATCACGCGGTCTGCATTGATGCCCATGAGCTGCGCCGTTTCAGTATCATAGGACGCGGCGCGCATCGCCTTGCCGATCTTCGTGTACTGCACGATGTAGGTCAGGACGACCATGAGGAAGCATGTGATGCCGAGGATCAGCATCTGCTGTCCGTTGATGACGAGAGAGCCGACGCTGAATGCCACGTCCTGAAAGAGCGGCGGGAAGGTGCGCGGCGTCGGCGAGACGAAGTACATCATCGCGTACTCCAAGAAGAGCGAGACGCCGATCGCCGAGATCAGCGCTGAGATGCGCGGCGCATGGCGCAGCGGCTTGTACGCGAGCTTCTCGATGACGATGCCCAAGAGTCCCGTGATGATCATCGCGAGGATGAGCGCGGGCACGATGGGAAGTCCGAGGTTTGTCACGGCGAAGAAGCCGAGATATGCGCCGACCATGTAGATGTCGCCGTGCGCGAAGTTGATGAGCTTGATGATACCATAGACCATGGTATAGCCGAGCGCGATCAAGGCGTAGATGCTGCCGAGAGACACGCCGTTGATGAGCTGCTGGGCGATTTGCTCCGAAAGCTCCATGATTTCTCCTTTCTTTTGTGAAACGAAATTTTCATCAAAGTATAGAAAAGGCCGCATCTCTGCGGCCTTTTCCCTTGCCTGGAAGTGGAATCAGTTCCCCTCCGGCGCAATCTTCGCCTTGAGTTCCTTTTCGCCGTTCTTCATCTCAAGGATGACCGCCGTCTTGATCGGGTTGTGGTTCTTATCCATGGAGATGGTTCCCGTACCGACCTTGAGATCCTTCGTCGCCTCAAGCGCCTCGCGAATCTTTTCCGTATCGCCGCTGCCTGCACGCTTCAGAGCATCGACGAGCATCTTGCCCGCATCGTAGCCGAGAGCCGCGAAGACGTTCGGTGCACGGTTGTACTTCTTCTTGTACGCTTCGATGAAGCCCTGCACCTCGGCGTCCTTCTCTGAGTAATGTGTGCTGAAGAAGGTGTTGTTCAGTGCGTCCGCGCCGGCGATGTCGACGACCTTCGTGTCGTCCCAGCCGTCCGTGCCGAGGATCGCGGAGTTGATGCCCATCTCACGCGCCTGCTTGACGATCTTGCCGACTTCCTCGTAGTAAGCGGGCACGAACATGACGTCAGCGTTCACCGTCTTGAGCTTCGTGAGCGTCGCCTTGAAGTCCTGATCCTTCTGCAGGAAGGCTTCTTCCATGACGACCTTGCCGCCCGCCGCTTCGAACTTCTCCTTGAACACCTTCGCGAGGTTCTTCGAGTAGTCCGAGCTGTTGTCGACGTAGATGACTGCCGTCTTCGCCTTGAGCTCTTTCGCGGCAAAGGTCGCCATCACTTCGCCCTGCTGCGGGTCGATGAAGCAGCTGCGGAAGACGTAGGGCTTGACCTTGCCGTTTTCCACCGTCGCTTCGGGACTCGTCGCGCAAGGTGCGATGATCGGCACCTTCGCGTCCGTCGCCGTCTGCGTCTCGGCGAGCACGAGACCCGTCGTCGCAGGGCCGACGATGACCTTGACGTCGTCGTCAGAGATGAGCTTCGTCGCCGCATTGATCGACTCCGCCGCTTCCGACTTGTCGTCGACGGAAACAAGCTCGATCTTCTTGCCATTGATGCCGCCGGCCTCATTCGCCTCGTCGATTGCGAGCTGCAGGCCCTCGATCGTGGCGTTGCCGTAGTTCGCGACGTTGCCCGTAAGCTCGAAGTTCGCGCCGACCTTGATCGTATCGCCCGACTCCTTCGAGCCGCAGCCTGCAAAGACGCTGCCCAAGAGCGTCGCTCCGAGAACGGCGCAGGCGAGCCGCAGGCTCTTCTTGCTGAAAATCATGAAAATCCCCTCCAAAATTCTTAGAGAATGTGCATAGCACGATAACTTTCCCTATTATATGCGATGTTACAGAGTTAGTCAAGGACGGATTCTTCAGGAATGGGCGTTTGTTTTCTTTGAGGAAATTTCTCTGATAGGTCATTTTATACGGGTCACAAAGAGACGTTCCTATAGTATAATATATAATATGAAACGAGCGAAGAAAGTCCTGCTCGAAAATTTTTGGAAAACAAGGAGGAGATGAGGAAAATGAAAAATGTGTTCCGGTTCTTTTTTGCCTGTGCTTTGGTGCTCGCAGGCAGCGTCCTTGCGGGTAGCGTCGCAAGTGCGCATACGATGCCCGATTCCGAGGCGGTGCTTCTCTATCCGCGTGCGCAAGGGAGCATGGATATCACGGTCGAGTTCCAATGCGGCATGTCGCTCGACGAGGTCGAGGCTGTCTTGGGCAGCGATTTTGAATTGCAGGATGACTGCTATGAGTTCCGCATCGTGCGCTATACGTATGGCAACATCGCATTCGATGCGACTGTCGGCAGGAACGATTCGCGGCCGACAGGTGAGATCCCCGTCAGAAGCATCGAGTGCCAAAGCCCGTACTTCCATACGCCGTCAGGCTTTCGCGTCGGCGGCAACTATGCGGACGTCGCGGCGATGTACGGCGAGGGCGAAGTGTCGAAATATGCCCCGGGCGAGCGCATCTATACGCTTCCATCCTATCGGAGCGTGAGCTTCACCGTCGATGATGCGGATCGCATCACGAAAATCACTATTATAGCGGGCGATGTATGAACTTCATATGTTCAGCCGTGAAGCAGAGCGGCAGGAGTTGCTTTTGACACCGTTTCTGGCGATGGCATCAGCAAGGAGGTTTTGAAAAATGAAACATCTGTTCCAGACCGTTTTCTGTGGTGCGCTGCTGCTCGTTGCTCTCGTCTTTGTTAGTGGTACGGCGAGCGCGCATACGATGCCCGATTCCGAATGGGGGCTGCTCTGTGACGCCGTAGGCGGGGACGGGGCGGGCGTGATCGAGTTTGGCGTCGGAATGCCGCTTCAATATGCCGAGGATTTTTTGGGCAGCGGTTTCGACGAGGAGGAAAAGGCGATCGAATCCTTCCGTCTCGTATATTACAAATACCCTGGCATCACGTTTTGCGGCGAGATGCAGAAGAGTGACCAACGCCCGCCGGGCGAGGCGCCCATCGTTTTCATCGAATGCAGGAGTACGGATTTTCGTACACCGTCGGGCTTTCGCATCGGAGACGCCTTCGAGGAGGTCGAAGCGATGTACGGCAGGGGCGAGGTGAGCGGTTCGAAGCATGTATATTGGCTCGATGAGGCGAGAAACGTGAGTTTCACGGTGGATGAGGCGGGTCTGATCGAGGAGATTGGCGTGCATCAGGTCATTTTCGGTTAAGGAAAGTTCGCCAATCGGTCTGCGCCTTCGGCTTGAGCTCTTGGATTTTCACGCTAAAATACCAACGGAAAGATTTTGAGATTGTCTCTTGACTTTTGGCGGGCACTCTTTTAGTATGAGCAGCGAAGCGATACTTGTAATATTTTAGGAAGGAAGTTTACCTAATGGAAACACCGCTGAAAAAAATGGAGTCCGAGTCAGAGCATGTGGAGAAGAAGGCTGCCAATCTCGGGAAGAGCGCCGTGCAGGATAAGATGAAGGTCGTCGGAACGATCGGATCCATTCTGTCCGTGTGCATGTATGTCTCCTATATCCCGCAGATCATCGGCAATCTGTCCGGACATCCGGGCGATTGGATTCAGCCGTTCGTCGCGTTCATCAACTGCACGATCTGGGTGACGTACGGCTTTTTCAAGCAGCAGCGCGATTGGCCGATCGTCATCGCCAACTCCCCGGGAATCGTCTTCGGCCTGACCACTGCATTGACTGCGCTCTTTTAGCAGAGGGAAGGATTTTGTTTATTTGTGAAGGAGAAGTGAGAAAATGAAGCTCAGTGCAAGAAATCAGTTCAAGGGCAAGGTCGTATCCATCGAGAAAGGTGCGGTCAATGCCATCGTCGGCATCGAGATCGCAGGCGGCAACGTCGTCACGGCGACCATCAGCATGGGCTCTGTCGAGCGGCTCGGTCTTGCGATCGGCAAGGAAGCCTACGCCGTCATCAAGGCGACTTCCGTCATGGTCGGCGTGGACGACTGAGCGCCCCCTGGCGTTCAGGAACTGCACATAATGAAAAAGCCGCTGTCGGGTTTCCTCGACAGCGGTTTTTTTTCGTGCGATTCGGCGGTGGTCAGACAGCCTTGCGCTCTTTTGGCGTCTCATGCGAGATGCGGCGGATGCGCTCGAAGGGGATGCCCTCGAATGCATAGCGCAAATCCAAATGCCCGTCAGCCAGCTTGAATGAAACACGCTTGAGCGTGCGACCTTTCGAGTGCCTTTGGATTTTACGGATGTAGCGCTCCGCTTCCTTAGCAGAAAGAGCGCCGCTCTCGATGATGACGGTGACATTGTCAATCGTCATAAAAATCCCTCCAGCGGTGTTGCAACCGTACCGGAAATCCATTTGAAGGACTTCCTCGAAACAAGATGGAAAGAACAAAATATCATCTTTCCAAATCTCACGCCTATTATACAACATCGGACAAAAATTGCAAGGTTTTTCTGTTTCCCGCTGAAAAGTCCTAAAAACAATGGAAGATAAAGGAAGGCGAGTAATAGAGGAACACCGAATATACTTGAGTGGAAAAAGAAATTTTTGCGCTTAGATAAAATACATGATGTTTTCCTTGGACTTTTGTCGGTCAGCTTCTTCAAGAATGGCGCAGAGGTTCACGCCTTGAAGCGATTGTCGTATGGCGGCGTCTAGAGGATCGTAGACGCAGTTCGTCAACGCCTGTTCAAGATCCTCCTGTGCATCTCCTGTCGCAGGCCCTGCCTTCTCCGTCAGCGGCAGTTCGATGGCGGCGAGTACGTCCCACGCCGTGATCTCCTGCGCCGCGCGAGCGAGATGGTAGCCGCCCTGCGAACCTTTGCTTGAGGTCACGAGCCGCGCGTGCTTCAGAAGGGAGAATACCTGCTCCAGGTAGATCTTGGATATGCCGAGGTTCTCAGAGATCGTGAGGATCGTCGTCGGGCTGTTCGCCTGGCCGATTCGCGCGAGGAACGCCATGGCAGCCAGTCCGTAGCGCCCTTTGGCGGAAATTTTCATAAGGGTATACCTCTTTTCATACAGTTTATATATGTATTTATATTACCATGAAACCCCAAGAAGTCAAGCCCGAAGGGCGCAGACTGATTGGCTAGGTTTCTGTAAGGGCGGCGCACAATGTCCACGAAGTGGACGTTTGTGCGTGTAGCTTACCATGAAACCCCAAGAAGTCAAGCCCGAAGGGCGCAGACTGATTGGCTAGGTTTCTGTAAGGGCGGCGCACTTTTGTCCACGAAGTGGACGTTTGTGCGTGTAGCTTATAAGGAAATCGCGAATTTGTCAATTGCATAGCAATGAAATACGTTTTCTGTCGTGCGATTCCTTAGGGAAGTGCTGCATTTATTCGTGCTTCCTTAATAAGGTGCATCAGAAGAGGCAGCCCTGCAGAGCTTCGGAATTACGACGGTGCGGTCGGCGAGCGTAAAGCTTCGCCGCTGCGAACAATTTTTCAAAAAGCCTATTGACACGCTAGGAAAAACGATGTAGTATATAACATATCAAACAGATATGAATTACATATATTTGACTTTAGGGAGGAAAAGATCATGGCAAAAATATACGAAAGCATTACGGAACTCATCGGCGGCACGCCGCTCCTGCACGCGAAGAATTTCAGCGCGAAGCATGGCGTCGAGGCGACGATCCTCGCGAAGCTTGAGTACTTCAATCCTGCGGGCAGCGTCAAGGATCGCATCGCGCAGGCGATGGTCGAGGAGGCGGAGAAAAACGGCGATCTGAAGCCCGGCTCTGTCATCATTGAGCCGACGAGCGGCAACACGGGCATCGGCCTCGCGAGCGTCGCAGCGGCGCGCGGCTACCGTGCCATTCTCACGATGCCCGAGACGATGAGCGTCGAGCGGCGCAACCTCTTGAAGGCGTACGGCGCGGAGATCGTCTTGACGGACGGCGCGAAGGGCATGAAGGGCGCGATCGAGAAGGCGGAGAAACTTGCGAAGGAAACGCCGAATTCCTACATTCCGTCGCAATTCACGAATCCTGCTAACCCCGCCGTACACAAGAGGACGACGGGGCCTGAAATCTGGGAGGCGACGGAAGGCAGGGTCGATTATTTTCTTGCGGGCGTCGGCACGGGCGGCACGGTGACGGGCGTCGGGGAATACTTGAAGAGCAAGAATCCGAACGTGAAGGTCATCGCCATCGAGCCGGAGAATTCGCCCGTCTTGAGCGAAGGCAAGGCCGGTCCGCACAAGATTCAGGGCATCGGTGCAGGCTTCGTGCCCGAGACGCTCAATACGAGCGTGTACGATGAGGTCATCACGGTGTCGAACGACGACTCTTTCCGCTACGGCAGGGAGTTCGCGCGCACGGAAGGGGCGCTCGTCGGCATCTCGTCGGGCGCTGCTCTTGCCGCCGCCGTCGAGATTGCGCGCCGTCCCGAGGCGAAGGGCAAGACGATCGTGGCTCTCCTGCCCGACACGGGCGACCGCTATCTTTCGACGGATCTTTTCAACGATTGAACTGCAAAGAGCCGGATGCGTGTCGAGATTCCTGCGGGAAAAGAGCCGCTCGCTCACGACACGAAAAACTCGTGAACTGTAAACTTGCAAAGCTGTCGTTTCTGTGATAATATAGAAGCGTTTTCAGCAATCTGCCCCCTTGGCGTCCTTGCTCAAGGGGGCTTTTTCGTAAGGCGGCACGGGATTTATCCGTGCTTTCTGAGTGGAGAAGGAGGCGGGTAATGGACACGTTGGGCTTTCTCGGCCCTCTGGGTACGCACAGTGAGGCGGCGGCGCTTCATTTGAACGGGCTTCTCGATGAGCCGCGCGAGCTTCTGCCCTTTCCTGCCATCTTTCAGGCGCTTTCGGCGGTGGAGGAGGGGCAGGTGCAGGGAGCGCTCGTGCCGGTGGAAAATTCGCTCGAAGGTTCGGTGAACATCACGCTCGACACCTTGAGTTCGAGCGAAGCCTTCGCCGTGAATTTGGAACTCATCTGGGGCGTGCGCAACGAGCTGATGATGAAGTACCCGAAAACCGAGGTGCGAAGCATCATCTCTCATGCGCAGCCGCTCTCGCAGTGTCGCGCCTACTTGAAGGAGCACCATGCGGCGGCTCGCCTCGTCGCAGTCTCCTCGACGGCGGAGGCGGCTCGCCTCGTCGCGCTGAGCCGTCCTGAGGACGGCTGTGCCGCTATCTGCACGGCGCGTGCGGGCGAACTGTACGGTCTTTATCCATTGGCCGAGGACATACAGGACACGATGGCGAACTGCACGCGCTTCTTCCTTGTTGAGTGTGCGGGGAAAAAACCGCCGGCGCTTCGTTTCTCGAATGAGCCTGTGCCTGAGAAGCTCCTGGTAATCTGCCAGATTGACGGCAAGCGCGCGGGCAGCTTGTGCGAGGTTTTGCAGGAGTTCGCCGTGCGCGGTGTGAATATGCTGCGCATCGAGTCGCGCCCCGCGCGCACGGAGCTTGGAGCTTATATCTTTTTCTTTGAGTTGGAGGCGGATGCCGCTGGGCTTGCCGCTTCAGTTGAAGCGGTGCGCCAAAAGAGCATCTGGCTGCGCACCCTCGGCGCGTTTCCCGTGCTGACGGCTGCAAATTTGAAAGGAGCATCTTTATGGTCATCATTATGAATCCGGACGCAACGGCGGAAAATATCAAAGAAGTCATCCATGCAATCAACGGCGTGGGGCTTGAGGCGAAGATCATGGAGGGCGCACAGCAGAAGATCGTCGGCGTCATCGGCGACAAGCGCCGCATGGGCTCCTTGGCGATCGACGCGATGGCGGGCGTCGAGCAGAGCGTTGCCATCTCCAAGAGCTACAAGCTCGCGAGCCGTGAGTTCCATCCGATGCCGACGGTCGTTGATGTCGGCGGCGTCAAGATCGGTGCGGGAACGCCCGTCGTCATGGCGGGGCCGTGCGCCGTCGAGTCGCGCGAGCAGCTCATGGAGGCTGCCGAGATCGTCAAGAAGGGCGGCGCCGAGTTCCTGCGCGGCGGCGCCTACAAGCCGCGCACATCGCCGTACTCCTTCCAAGGTCTTGAAGAGGAAGGCTTGAAGCTCCTCGCCGAGGCGCGCGAGAAGACGGGACTCAAGGTCGTCACCGAGGTCACGGAGGTCGAGAACGTCGGACTCGTTTCCGAGTATGCTGACGTCCTGCAGATCGGCGCGCGCAACATGCAGAACTTCCGCCTCTTGAAGGAGGTCGGACGCGGCACGAAGCCCGTCATGCTCAAGCGCGGCCTCGCGGCGACGATCGACGAGTGGCTCAATGCCGCCGAGTACATCATGAACGAGGGCAATCCGAACGTGATCTTCTGCGAGCGCGGCATCCGCACCTACGAGACGTACACGCGCAACACGCTCGATCTCAGCGCCGTCGCCGCCATCAAGCACCTGTCGCACCTTCCCATCATCGCCGATCCGAGCCACGGCACGGGCAAGTGGCGCTTCGTGCGCCCGATGGCGTTCGCCTCGATCGCCGCAGGCGCAGACGGGCTCATCATGGAGATGCACCCGAATCCGGCGAAGGCACTTTCCGACGGCCCTCAGTCGCTGACGCCCGAGAGCTACTACGAAGTCATGCGCGGCGTCAAGAAGCTCGCGAAGTTCATGCAGGACGAGAAAATAGAGCCGATGGATATTTAATTTTGAAGAAATCTTGGTTTTTCCTTTAGAAAAAATGTGGAAAAGACGATAGAAGAATAGAAACGTATGAGGAAATGGGATGCGTGTTCGTGGGCATCCCATTTTTTATCGTGCGATATGTACGGAAAATTTCTATAATTTCTACGGAGGGGAAAGATTATGAAACTCAAACCGAAGATGCTTTCGGGCGTTGGCG
The DNA here is from genome assembly GCF_026015965.1 of Selenomonas sputigena. Taxonomy (NCBI): domain Bacteria; kingdom Bacillati; phylum Bacillota; class Negativicutes; order Selenomonadales; family Selenomonadaceae; genus Selenomonas; species Selenomonas sputigena. The sequence continues at coordinate 2,569,692 of NZ_CP110383.1, forward strand.
TGCCGCTGCTCGTCGTGTTCATCGTCATGGGGGTCATCATTTACTTGATGGCGAGCGCGGGGCTCAAGGCTGCGACGGAGGTCGGCATGGAGCAGCGCGCCAATCGTTACGCCGAAGAGATCGACGGCAACATTCGTGAGCAGGCGGCTCTCGTATCGGCTCTTTCTGTGAGCTGGTCGGCAGGCATGCCCGCAGGAGCAGATCTGCAGGCAGCGGTCGATGAGTTGGGACGCTGCAATGGCGTCTATGGTTTCCTCGTGGGGCGTCCTGATGGTTCATATACGACGAGTCAAGAGATGCCCGCAGGCTATGATCCGCGCACGCGCGATTGGTACAAGAACGCGGCGTCTTCCGATGGCGTAGTGTTTTCCGATGTCTACAAGAACGCGGCGGACGGCGCGATCATCGTGACGCTGAGCAAGGCGGTGCGCGGCCACGACGGCGAGCTTGTCGCCGTCATCGGCACGGATGTTTCGGTCGAATCCCTGACAGGAATGCTCAGGGACGTCAAGGTTGGCGAGCACGGCTCCATCTTTGTCTTGGGAGACAAGAGCGAGTTCATTTATCACAAGAAATTTCAGTTTGACGATACGACGCTCAACGAACTGGACGGCGGCAAATATAAGGATCTTGCCGCGAAGTTCCTGGCCGACAAGCCGCAGATGCTCGAAGAAGAGTTCGAGGGCGTGCAGAAGTTCTATCAGATGGTTCCCATTCCCTCGACAGGCTGGCATGTCGTCATCGAGGTGCCGCAGTCCGAGGCGTTCGCTGCAGCGACGAAGATGTCGTATGCGATCTTTGTCATCAGCCTCGCGGCGCTCGCGCTTTTGGGCGGCATCGTCTACTATTTCCTCACGGGCATGATTTCGCCGATCAAAGCCTTGTCTGAGACGATGAGCTTTATCGCCAAGGGCGACCTCACGCACAAGTTGCCCGCAAGCGATCGCGCCGACGAGATCGGCGTGCTGCAGACGAGTTCGAGCGAGATGGTCGCGACGCTTCGGAAGATGGTCGAAGGTACATCGAAAGCCGCAGAGCAGGTGTTAGCATCGTCCGAGGAATTGACGGCAAGCTCTACGCAGACGGCGAACGCGTCGCAGTCGGCGGCGGAAGCTGTCGTCGATATTGCCGAGCGCGCGGCAGAGCAAAGCGACATCGCGGAGATGGCGAACGAGGTCGCGCACAACATGGGCGCGCAGACCGAGGACATCGCCAAGGTGGTCGGTGAATCGACGAAGGTTGCTGAGACGACGGCTGAGGCGACGCGCGAAGGCCGCGCTGTGCTGGAAAAGGCGGTCGCGGGCGTCGACAGCCTCGCGGCGAACTCCGTAAAGGTCGGCGAGGCTGTGCAGAACCTCTACGACGGCTCGAAGAATATCGCGGAGATCAATGAGGTCATCACGAACATTTCGGGACAGACGAAACTTCTCGCCTTGAACGCCGCGATCGAGGCGGCGCGTGCGGGCGAGCAGGGCAAGGGCTTCGCCGTCGTCGCCGACGAGGTGCGAAAGCTCGCCGAGCAGAGCGAGCAGGCGGCGCAGGAGATCAGCGCGGTCATCGGCAAGAACTCCGCGCAGATCGAGAACGCATTCACGCTGACGAAATCGCAGGACGAAGAGGTCAAAGAGAGCGTGGAAGAAGTCCGCGCAGCTGACGAGAAGTTTGCGAAGATCGCTGAATCCATCCGTGCCCTGATCGAGCAGGTCGCGAAGGTCGGGACGATCACGGGAGCGCTCGAAAAGGACTGCAAGAGCACGGTCGATACGGTGCAGAAGGTCAGCGACCTGTCCCATGCCGTGCAGCAGAAGGCGACGGACGTGTCCGCCGTCTCCGAGGAGCAGGCGGCGTCTGCCGAGGAGATCGCAGCCGCGAGCCACACGCTCGCAGATCTCGCGCAGCAGCTGCAGAAGGGCGTGGCGCAGTTCCGTCTGTAGGAAGCGGACGGAAAAGTAAATTATGTCGCTTCGCGTGGCGGCTGAACATATCTTCTGAAAGGCTCGCGTGAAAATATGCTTTTGGGCTAAAGATTTTTGCAAAATGCCCGATAAAGAGAATACGGGAGCGCAGGAAAAGGGAGGGATGAATCCTCCCTTTTCCTGTTGCCGAAACCAGTGCGAATAAGAATCTTTATATGGAGGGTAATGAAATGAAGTTGAAACCGAAGATGCTCTTGAGCATCGGCGTGCCCTTGATCATCGTGTTTGCCGTCATGGGCGTCATCATCTATCTGTTGGCAAGTGACGGTCTCAGGACGAGCCGGCTCATTGCCATGACCGAGCGCTCCGGCCACAATGCGGCAATCATCGATGGAAATTTGTTGGGAAAAAGCGAGACGCTGGAAGCAATCGCCATGAGCTGGGCGGACAATATGCCCGAAGGCGAGGCGCTGCAGGACGCTGTGTCACATCTGGGCAGCAGACCGGGCGTCCAGTCGTTCTATATTGGCAAACCCGATGGCTCCTATGCAGCGAGTCAATCCCTTCCTGCAGGTTACGATCCGCGCACGCGCGACTGGTACAAGAATGCGGCGGCCTCCGACAAGGTGGAGATTTCCCCTGTCTATCCGACGGCGTCAGATCATACGAATGTCGTGACACTGAGCCGCGCCGTGCGAAGAAACGGCGAATTCATCGGCGTCATCGGCATGAATCTCGCGGTCGAGCAGATTACAGAGTTCCTCAAGGACATCAAGGTCGGTGAGACGGGATCGCTCTTTGTCTTGGGACCGAACAGCGAGTATATTTATCACAAGAAGTTCACACTTGACGATCCGCCGCTCAATGAGCTCGACGGCGGCAAGTACAAGGATCTTGCCGCACGCTTCACATCAGATGAAGCGCAGTCCTTCGAAGCGGAATTCCAAGGCGTCAAGAAGTTCTTCCGTTCTGAGCCGATCGGGACGACGGGTTGGCACATTGTCATCGAGATGCCGTTCTCTGAAGCATTTGCGGCGGCGACGCGTATGTCGTATGCGATCCTTGGCATCAGCCTCGCGGCGCTTGCACTTCTCGGCGGCATCACGTACTACTTCCTCACGGGCATGATTTCGCCCATCGAGATTTTGTCTGAGTCGATGGGCTTCATCTCCAAGGGAGATCTCACGCACAAGCTTCCCACGAGCGAACGCGTCGACGAGATCGGCGTGCTGCAGAACAGCTCGAGCGCGATGCTCGCGACGCTGCGCAAAATGGTCGAAGACACAGTGAAGGCGGCCGAACAAGTGCTTGCATCCTCCGAGACGTTGACGGCGAGCTCGACACAGACGGCGAATGCGTCGCAGTCTGCGGCGGAGGCCGTCGTCGATATCGCCGAGCGCGCGGCAGAGCAGAACGATATCGTGGAGATGGCGAACGAGGTCGCGCACAACATGGGCGAGCAGACGCGGGACATCGCCAAAGTCGTCGATGCCTCGACAAAGGTCGCAGACGAGACGGGAAAGGCGACGAGAGAAGGCCGCGAGGCGCTCCAAAAAGCAGTTGCAGGCGTCGAGAATCTTGCGGAAGGTGCCGTGAAGGTCGGCACAGCCGTGCAGCACCTCTACGATGGCTCGAAGAACATCGCGGAGATCAACGAGGTCATCACGAACATTTCGGGACAGACGAAACTCCTCGCGCTGAATGCCGCGATCGAGGCAGCGCGAGCAGGCGAGCAGGGCAAGGGCTTCGCCGTTGTCGCCGACGAGGTGCGAAAGCTCGCCGAGCAGAGCGAGCAGGCGGCGCAGGAGATCAGCACGGTCATCGGCAAGAACTCCGCGCAGATCGAGAGCACATTCGCACTGACGAAATCGCAGGAAGACGAGGTCAAGGGAAATGTCGGCCAAGTTCGCGCTGCCGACGAGAAGTTCGCGAGCATCGCCGGTTCTGTTGAAGCCTTGACCGAGCAGGTAGAAAAGCTCACGAAGATTACGGGAGTGCTCGAAAAGGACTGCAAGAGCACGGTTGATACGGTGGAAAAAGTCAGCGGCATCTCGCACGCTGTGCAGCAGAAGGCGACGGATGTGTCCGCCGTCTCCGAGGAGCAGGCGGCGTCCGCCGAGGAGATTGCAGCTGCGAGCCACACGCTCTCCGAGCTTGCGCAGCAGCTCAAGCAGGGAGTGGCGAAGTTCCGGCTTTGAAAAAAGACGCGGTGCATACATCCGCATGATTTACAGAGGTCTAGCCGATGGGTCTGCACCTTCGGCTAGACCTCTTGGGGTTAAATATCAGGAATCTTTGCAGGATATTTGAAAATGGAGTAGAAGAGAAGCATGTAGGTTACAAGTTTTGGAAGAACACAGGGAGGAGCACGAAATGAAACTCAAACCGAAGATGCTTTTGAGCATCGGCATTCCGCTCATCGTCATCTTCATCCTCATGGGAACAATCATCTATCTGATGGCAAGCTCGGGGTTGAAAAGCGCGGTGGAAGTCGGCATGGAGCAGCGCGCGGGCCGTTATGCGGCGGAGCTTGACGGCAGCGTGCAGGAAAAGCGCGCGATGGTGGAGACAATCGCCCAGGATTGGAGCGTCGGTCTGCCGCAGGGGGACGATCTGCAGCAGGCGGTCCGCGACATCTCGGCGCGGCCCGGCGTCTTTGACTTCTACGTCGGCTTCCCCGACGGTTCGTCCGTGGTGAAGGATCAGGTGTCGGAAGGTTTCGATCCGCGCACGCGCCCGTGGTACAAGAATGCAGTAAACTCGAAGGATGTGGAGCTTTCCGAGGTCTATCAGAGCGACCCTGACAAAACGCGGGTCATGACGCTGAGCAAGGCGGTCTACAATAAGAACGGCGAGCTTGTCGCTGTCATCGGCATGGATGCTTCTGTCGATAGTATGACGGAGATTTTGAAGGATGTGAAGGTCGGCGAGCATGGCTCGCTCTTCGTCCTGGGACCGGACAGCGAATTCATCTACCACAAGAAATTCACGCTCGACGATCCGCGGCTCAACGAGATGGATGGCGGCAAGTACAAGGATCTGGCAGCGCGCTTCACATCGAAGGATCCGCAGATGTTCGAGGCGGAGTTCAACGGCGTGCAGAAGTTCTACGAATCGATGCCGATCGGCACGACGGGCTGGCACATCATCATCGAGGTGCCGCAGTCGGAGGCGTTCGCATCGGCGACGCAGATGCTCTATGCGATTCTTGTCATCAGCCTCGTCGCTCTCGCGCTTTTGGGCGGCATCACCTACTATTTCCTCACGGGCATGATTTCGCCGATCGAGATCCTGTCCGAGACGATGAGTTTCATCGCCAAGGGGGATCTTACGCACAAATTGCCCGCGAGCGATCGCGTTGACGAGATCGGAGTGCTGCAGACGAGCTCGAGTCAGATGGTCACGACGCTCCGAAAGATGGTCGAGGACACCTCGAAGGCCAGCGAGCAGGTGCTCGCGTCCTCTGAGGAGTTGACAGCAAGCTCGACGCAGACGGCGAATGCGTCGCAGTCGGCGGCAGAAGCCGTTGTCGACATCGCCGAGCGCGCGGCGGAGCAGAGCGATATTGCGGAGATGGCGAACGAAGTCGCGCACAATATGGGAGCGCAGACCGAGGACATCGCCAAGGTGGTCGGTGAATCGACGAAGGTTGCTGAGACGACGGCTGAGGCGACGCGCGAAGGCCGCGCTGTGCTGGAAAAGGCGGTCGCGGGCGTCGACAGCCTCGCGGCGAACTCCGTAAAGGTCGGCGAGGCTGTGCAGAACCTCTACGACGGCTCGAAGAACATCGCGGAGATCAACGAGGTCATCACGAACATTTCGGGACAGACGAAACTCCTCGCGCTGAATGCCGCGATCGAGGCGGCGCGCGCGGGCGAGCAGGGCAAGGGCTTTGCCGTCGTCGCCGACGAGGTGCGAAAGCTCGCCGAGCAGAGCGAGCAGGCGGCGCAGGAGATCAGCGCGGTCATCGGCAAGAACTCCGCGCAGATCGAGAACGCATTCACGCTGACGAAATCGCAGGACGAAGAGGTCAAAGAGAGCGTGGAAGAAGTCCGCGCAGCTGACGAGAAGTTTGCGAAGATCGCTGAATCCATCCGTGCCCTGATTGGGCAGGTCGCGAAGGTCGGGACGATCACGGGAGCGCTCGAAAAGGACTGCAAGAGCACGGTCGATACGGTGCAGAAGGTAAGCGACCTGTCCCATGCNAATCGCAGGACGAAGAGGTCAAAGAGAGCGTGGAAGAAGTCCGCGCAGCTGACGAGAAGTTTGCGAAGATCGCTGAATCCATCCGTGCCCTGATTGGGCAGGTCGCGAAGGTCGGGACGATCACGGGAGCGCTCGAAAAGGACTGCAAGAGCACGGTCGATACGGTGCAGAAGGTAAGCGACCTGTCCCATGCCGTGCAGCAGAAGGCGACGGACGTGTCCGCCGTCTCCGAGGAGCAGGCGGCGTCCGCCGAAGAGATCGCAGCCGCGAGTCATACGCTCGCAGATCTCGCGCAGCAGCTGCAGCAGGGAGTAGCGAAGTTCAGGCTTTGAGCAGAGTCTGAGACAATATAGAGCGAAAGCCGATGCGTGGAGCAAGAGTCTCCATGCATCGGCTTTCAGCTATATTTGCGATGGCATATAGGATAACGACTGTACGAAAGTGATGTGCGCCAACCCCGCCTTTCGCCGCATGGACTTTTTCTGCAAAAAATGCTATACTACTAAGGTTAGATACTGTTCTCGACTATATTTTTGGGGTGAGAGTGTGGATTTTGGCGAGGGGAAGATCGTTCCTGTAAATCTCGCAAGTGAGATGAAGAATTCCTATATCGACTACGCCATGAGCGTCATCGTCGCCCGCGCCCTGCCGGACGTGCGCGACGGTCTGAAGCCCGTGCATCGCCGCATCCTCTATGCGATGCAGGAAGCGGGCATGGGGTCGGGCAAGCCGTACAAGAAGTCGGCGCGCATCGTCGGCGAAGTTCTCGGTAAGTACCACCCGCATGGTGATACTTCCGTCTACGATGCGATCGTGCGCATGGCGCAGGACTTTTCCATGCGCTACATGCTCGCCGACGGTCACGGCAACTTCGGCTCGGTCGACGGCGATCCGGCAGCAGCGATGCGCTACACCGAGGTGCGCATGTCGAAGGTTGCGGAGCTCATGCTGCAGGACATCGACAAGGAGACGGTGGATTTTGCGCCGAACTACGATGAGTCCTTGAAGGAGCCGACCGTGCTGCCCGCGAAGTTCCCGCAGCTTCTCACGAATGGTACGGCGGGCATTGCTGTCGGCATGGCGACGAACATCCCGCCGCACAATATGCGCGAGGTCATTGACGGCACGTTGATGCTCATCGACCGCCCCGATGCTACCGTTGAGGAGCTTATGACGGTCATCAAGGGGCCGGATTTCCCGACGGCGGGACTGATTCTCGGCACGGAGGGCATACGTCAGGCATATACGACGGGGCGCGGCGTCGTCAAGCTTCGCGCGCGCGTGCACATCGAGACGACGTCGAGCGGCCGCTCGCGCATCATCGTGACGGAGCTGCCCTATCAGGTGAACAAGGCACGCCTCGTCGAGAAGATCGCCGAGCTCGTGCGCGACAAGGCGATCGAGGGCATCACGGCCTTGAACGACGAGTCCGACCGCAGCGGCATGCGCATCGTCATCGACGTGCGCCGCGACGCGAACGCCAACGTCATCTTGAATCAGCTCTACAAGCACACGCAGCTGCAGGACAGTTTCGGCGTCATCATGCTCGCGCTCGTCGACGGCAGTCCGCGCGTGCTCACACTCAAAGAGGTGCTGCACTACTACATCAAGCATCAGCAGGATGTTATCACGCGGCGCACGAAGTACGAATTGACGAAAGCCGAGGCGCGCGCCCATATCCTCGAAGGCTTGACCATCGCGCTCGATCATCTCGACGCCGTCATCACGACGATCCGCGAGAGCCGCACGGCGGACATCGCGCGTGAGCGCCTGATGGAAGGCTTCAAGCTCAGCGAGAAGCAGGCGCAGGCGATTCTCGACCTTCGTCTGCAGCGCCTGACGGGTCTGGAACGCGAGAAGATCGAGGAAGAGTACCAAGAGGTCTTGAAGATGATCGACTGGCTCAAATCCGTTCTCGCCGACGAGGGAAAGATCGACAAAATCATCAAGGACGAGCTTCTTGCCGTGCGCGAGAAGTACGGCGACGAGCGCCGCACGGAAATCACGATCGACACATCCGAGATCAACGTCGAAGACCTCATCGCGCAGGAAGACGTCGTCATCACGCTCACGCACAACAACTACATAAAGCGCATGCCGCTCGACACGTATCGCCGCCAGAAGCGCGGCGGCGTCGGCGTGACGGGCATGGGCACGAAGGAAGCCGACTTCGTCGAAAATATCCTCGTCACGACGACGCATCACACGATCCTCTTCTTTACGAACCGCGGGCGCGTCTACTGTCTCAAGGCGTACGAGATCAACGAGGCGAGCCGCCAGGCGAAGGGCACGGCGATCATCAACCTGCTGCAGCTTGAGAGCGAGGAGAAGATCACGGCGGTCATCCAGGTCAAGGAGTTCCTGCCCGAGCGCTACCTCTTCATGGCGACGAAGAAGGGCATCGTGAAGAAGACGAGCCTCTCCGAGTTCCAGTCGATCCGCAGAGGCGGACTCAACGCGATCAACCTCGACGAGGATGACGATCTCATCGGCGTCAAGTTCACGGACGGCGAAAAGCATGTGATACTCGGTACGGCGGGCGGCATGGCGGTCGCCTTCGCCGAAGACGATGTGCGCTCGATGGGACGCACGGCGCGCGGCGTCAAGGGCATCAACCTGAAGGCGGGCGACGTGGTCGTCGGCATGGACAACCTCGCGCGCAATGCCGAGGTTCTGACGATCACGGCGGAAGGCTACGGCAAGCGCACGGCGACGAGCGAATATCGTCTGCAGACGCGCGGCGGCAAGGGCCTCATCAACATGAAGGTCACGGAAAAGACGGGCGCGGTCATCGGCCTCAAGGTTGTGCGTCCGGGACAGGAGCTGATCCTCATCACGACGGACGGCATCGTCATCCGCACGAAGGTCGACGAGATTTCCGTCATCAGCCGCAACACGCAGGGCGTCAAGGTCGTGCGCCTCGGCGAGGGCGACAAGGCAGCATCGTTCGCCGTGATGGAGCAGAAGAACAACTGATATGGGAAACCCCGTCATATCTCTGGCGCTCGCGGGAATCCCCGTCGAGCTTGAACGAAAGTCCATCAAGAACATCTATTTGCGCGTCGTGCCGCCCGCAGGCACGGTGCGCCTGAGCGCACCGAAGCGAGCGACGCTCGAAGAGCTCGCACGCTTCGTCGCCAAGCATATGGCATGGATCGAGGAAAAGCAGGCGAAGATCGCCGCGAAACCTCTGCCAAGCGCTCGCCGCTTTCTAAGCGGCGAGCGCTTCTTTGTCTGGGGCGAGCCCCTTTGGCTCACCGTGAAGTTCGGACGTGGCTGCAACATCGTCCTGCGAGACGGCAGCCGACTCATCCTGAGCCTCAAGGCGCAGGAGGCCGAGAGCAGCCCCGCCGAGCGTGAAGCTCTGCTGAACGAATGGTATCGCCGCGAACTCGCGCGAGCCGTGCCGCCGCTCTTGGCGCGAGCTGAGACGATCGTCGGCAAGAGCGCCGCCGAATGGCGCATCAAGAACATGAAGACGAAGTGGGGCACCTGCAACATCCGTGCGCGCCGCATCTGGTTGAATCTGCAGCTCGCCAAATATCCGTCCGCCTGCCTAGAATACGTCATCATCCACGAGCTTACGCATCTCTGGGAGCGCTACCACAACGCGCATTTCAAGAGCCTCATGGACAAGTTCTGCCCCGACTGGCGCGAGCGCAAGAAGATCGTCAACACGCCGCTTGGGGATTGAAGAAAATGGGAAAGAACCGCCCGCCGTTGTACGGTGAGGCGGTTTTTTTGACGCTTTGCTGCTGGCAGTGCAGGAGCATCTATACAGGAAATGGAAATTGTTTGTCGAAACACTACATAGGATTTTTTTGATGTTCGTGCGGACGGCGGATGGGACTATATCGATCTTGTCGTCGTTTCTGGGGAGGAAGTAAAAATGACAAAATCTTCTGCTTATCTTGGGCATCTTGATGAGGAAACGGGGCGCGAGCAGCTTTTGTGCGACCATCTGACGGGCGTTGCCGATCTTGCGGGACGCTTTGCCGCCGCTTTCGGTGAGGAGGCGATGGGGCGGCTCTTGGGCTTGTATCACGATATCGGCAAGTATTCGCGCGAGTTTCAAGCGTATCTGCGTGCGGGCGAGGAGGAGAAGAAACGGCGCAGGGGGCGCATCGATCATTCGACGGCAGGGACGCAGGAGATCGTGAGGCTGCGGCAGAGCGCGGACGATGAGCAAAGCAGAAGGCTTGGCAGAGGCATGGCGCAGGTGATGGCGTTCTGCATCGCAGGGCATCATGGCGGCATACCGAACCGGGGTACGACGGCGAATACAGCGGAAGAAGGTACGCTTTTGAGTAGGCTCAAGCGTCAGAATCTGCCCGATTACCGCGCTTATCACGAGGCCGATCTGCCCCAGACCTTGCCACCGTCGCTCTTGTTGGAGCAGGTCGCCCGCGCACCGTTTTCCGCGATGCTCTATACGCGCATGCTTTTCTCCTGTCTCGTCGATGCAGATTTTCTCGACACGGAAGATTTCATGTCGGCGGGGAATGTCGAGCGGGAAGGTTTTGCTTCTATGGAAACCTTGCTCGAACGTCTGCAGGAGAGCCTTGAAGAGAAATTCTCGAAGCCGAAGACGGAAAAAGAGAAGCGGAAGCTGGAATTGCCGATCAACAAAAAACGCTCTGCACTCCTCGCCGAGAGCATCGCCGCAGGAAAAGAAGCAAAAGGAAATTTATACCGGCTAACCGTACCGACGGGAGGGGGCAAGACGATTTCTTCCCTGGCGTTTGCCCTGCATTATGCCGCTCATGCCAAGAGGAAGCGCAGGCGCATCATCTACGTCATACCGTATACGTCGATCATCGAGCAGAATGCTGCTGTCTTTCGGGATCTGCTGGGGCCGGACAGTGTCGTCGAGCATCATCAGAATGTGGATTATGACGATGTGCAGGATATGGATATGAACCGCAAGCGGTTGGCGACGGAGAACTGGGATGCGCCCGTCATTGTGACGACGAACGTGCAGTTTTTCGAATCGCTTTTTTCCAATCGCCCGTCGAAATGCCGCAAATTGCACAATCTTGCCGAGAGCATCGTGATTTTCGATGAGGCGCAGATGATTCCACTCGATTATCTGCGTCCCTCGCTTGCCGCAATCGAGGCGCTCGTGCGGCACTATGCGTGTACGGCGGTGCTCTGCACGGCGACGCAGCCGCCTCTGGGACAGTTTTTCTCCGATGATATGCAGCCGCTGGAAATCTGCCCGGCGCTCATGGAAAATGCAGCGTTTTTCCGGCGCACGAAGATCGAGCTGCGCGAAGAGGTGATGACGGAAGAGGAGCTTGCCGAAGAGCTGGCGGCTCATGAGCAGGTGCTTTGCATCGTCAATGTGAAAAAGACGGCGCAGAGTGTCTTCGATTTGCTGCGGGAAGACGAAGGAACGTACCACTTGTCCACGAATCTCTATCCTGTGCATCGCGAGCAGGTATTGGAGGAGATTCGCGCACGGCTCAAGGACGGCAAGCCGTGCCGCGTCATTTCGACGAGCCTCGTGGAGGCCGGCGTTGACCTCGACTTCCCCTGCGTCTATCGTGAGATCAACGGCCTCGACAGCATAGTGCAGGCGGCGGGCCGCTGCAACCGCGAGGGCAGGAGGACGGCGGAGGAAAGCGTTGTGCATGTATTTTCTCTGGAAAAACTGGCGAAAAATGCACAGCTTGCCGCTGGGATCACAAAGAATGTGGCGCGGAGCTTCGGTGAAGATTTGGCGAATCCCGAGGCGATTCGCAGCTACTTTGCAGAGCTTTACGATCTGAGCGGCAAGAATCGTCTGGACAAGAAAGACATCATGGGACAGTCGGGGAAGTTTGCCTTTGCCGATATTGCAAACGATGTCCGCCTGATCGAGGATCGTACCAAGCCGATCTTCATTCCGCAAACCGAGGCGGGACAGGCGCTCTTGGCGCGGCTGGAACAAGGAGAGAGATCGCGTTCGCTTATGCGAAAGGTCGGACGCTACATCGTGACTGTCTATACGGGATATGCTGAAGCGCCGTTCGAACAGCTTGCCGCGCAGGGAAAGATCCGTATGCTTGATGAAAACCTCGCCGTGCTCGTTGATATGGCGGTATATGACTCAGAAAAGGGACTGTCGAATAATGTTGGAGAGGGAGAAGGAATGTTCCTGTAGATTCGCTGCATGAAATCGTGGTTCTCCGCACAGACGAAAGCGGGGAGATTTGAAAAAATCTCCCCGCACTCGCGCATCATATGTCCTAACAAAAATTTCAATCCTCGTGCAGACATGATCTCCACGACGATGTTAGTTTACCATGCATCTGCAAGAAGTCAAGCCTAAGGCGAGAATTGATGGATTTCGCATAATGTGGTGACTATGGAGCATTTAGAAATTATTGTTTTTATGTATTTTTTTCGATTTTCTTAGTGAATTGTAGAATTTCAAATTGACAGAGTTAATTTTTTATGATATGCTTTCTACAAATAAAATATTTCCTAACAAAAGAAAAACATATGGAGGTGATTTTATGGCCTATGGCGTTCGCCTTGAGGTTTGGGGCGAAGCGGCGTGCTTCACGCGACCGGAATTGAAGGCGGAGCGCTTTTCCTACGCCGTCATGACGCCGAGCGCGGCGAGGGGTGTCTTAGAAGCCGTCTTCTGGCATCCCGGCTTGCATTGGGTGGTTGATCGCATCTATGTCCTCGCCAAGACACAATTCACGAATGTCCGCCGCAATGAGCTCAAGGCAAAGATTCCTGCGCGTACGGTGAAGGCTTTTGCGGAGAAAGAGCGTGGGGAACTCTATCAGTCCACGAAGGAGGATATCCAGCAGCGTGCCGCCACTATCTTGAAGGAGCCGCATTACATCATTGAAGCGCATTTCGAGATGACGGAGAAGGCATCGGCATCGGACAACGAGGGAAAATTCCGTGAGATGTTCTGCCGACGCGCGCGCAAGGGACAGTGCTATCATGCACCGTATTTGGGCTGCCGCGAGTTTCCCGCGCGCTTCCGGCTGTACGAGGAAGCGGAGCTTCCGTCGACAAATGGGGAAACGAAAGATCTGGGCTTCATGCTCTATGATATCGACTACTCGGATCCCAAGAATCTTCGGCCGATGTTTTTCCAAGCACAGCTTGTGGACGGCGTGCTCGACCTTAGGGATTGTGAGGTGTATCGCTGAATGCTCCAAGCACTGGTTGAAAGATATGAGACGGAGTGCAAAGAGGGACGGTTGCCCAGAGATGGTTGGGAGAAGCGTAATGTTTCCTTTGCGCTCTTGCTTTCCAAAGAAGGAGAATTGCTTCAAGTATTGCCGCTCATCCAGAAGGTTTTGCGCGGCAAGAAGGAAGTGGATCGACCGCAGGAACTTATTGTTCCGGCAGGAGAAACGAGGACGGTTGGCATAGCCCCGTTTTTCCTTTGTGATAATTCGTCGTATTTTTTAGGCGCCGATATGAAAGGAAAGCCCAAGCGTACAGCAGAATGTTTTGCGGCTGCGAAGGCCCTGCACGAGGAGATCCTGGATGGTGCGGGGTCGGACGCTGCTCGCGCTGTCATCGCTTTTTTCGGGCACTGGCAGGGCGGTGAATCGATGGTGCGCACGCATCCGGCCCTCGCCCCCTATGCCGATGAGATTATTGCCGGGGCGAATCTCGTATTCCGTGTGGCGAGCACCTTCGTGCACGAAGAGCCGGCCGTGCGTGAGGCTTGGGAAACGCATCTCGATGCGAGCGGCGCTGAGGAAAAACGCCGCTGCCTCGTGACGGGCACATTGGCGCCGATCGCCGTCAAGCATCCGGCGCTCAAAGGAGTCAGCGGCGCCCAAGCAACGGGAGCCATGCTCGTCTCCTTCAATGCCAATGCCTACGAATCCTACGGTCACGACGGCGAGCAGGGCGGCAATGCTCCCGTGTCGAAGAAGGCGGCGTTTGCCTACGGCACGGCGCTCAATGCCCTGCTTGCTGATCGCGAGCATACGAAGATCATAGGCGACACGACGATGGTCTATTGGGCCGAGGAGGAGAGCGAGGCGGCACAAGACTTGCTTTGCGGCATGCTTTTCGGCGATGAAGATAAGATGACCGATGATCTGCTGGATTCCGTGCTGAAAAAGGTGCAGGCAGGGGCGGCTATCGACTACGAGGGCGTGGCAATCTCCTATGCCAATCCTTTTTATATCCTGGGTCTGGCGCCCAATGCGGCGCGGCTTTCCGTACGCTTCTTCCTGCAAGGATCTTTCGGAGATTTCTTGAGGAATCTCGCCCTGCACATGGAGCAGATGAAGATTGTCCGCCCGAGCTGGGAGACGCGCGGCAATGTGCCATTGTGGGAGCTCCTGCGCGAAACGGTGAATCCCAACGCCAAGGTGAAGATGGCTTCTCCCATCATGGCAGGAGCTATGCTGCGAGCCGTTTTGACCGGCAGCAAGTATCCTGTGTCCGTATTCCAAAACATTTTGCTGCGCATTCATGCAGAGCAGGGGGAGCGGAAAATCAATGCAAGGCGCGCCGGCTTTTTGAAAGCATATTTGATGCGAAATCGAGGGAGGAAGATCGCTGTGGCATTAGATGAAAACTCGACCGATGTTGCTTATTTGCTCGGACGCTGGTTCGCCGTTTTGGAAGAGGTGCAGGAGAAGGCGAATCCTGAGATCAAGGCGACGATTCGCGACCGTTTCTTTGATTCTGCCTGTGGAACGCCGGCGCATGTGTTCCCGATGCTGCAGAAGCTCGCGCTTCATCACTTGAAAAAGTTGGAGACGGTTCCCAGAGTCTATTTGGACAAGAAGCTGTCGGAGATCATGGGAAAGCTGAATGCCAAGGATATGCCGCGTCATTTGCCGCTTGAGGAGCAGGGTGTATTCATCCTTGGTTACTATCATCAGAAGCAGAAGCGGTACGAAAAGAAGGAGGAAAAGTAAATGGCGGAAGCAATCAAAAATCGGTATGATTTTGTCATTCTTTTTGATGTCGAAAACGGCAATCCGAACGGCGATCCCGATGCGGGCAACATGCCGCGCGTCGATCAAGAGACCGGACACGGACTGGTCACCGACGTTTGCCTCAAGCGGAAGATTCGCAACTACGTGGAAACGGCGCAGGAAGGGAAGCCGGGCTATCGCATTTACATCAAGGAAAACGTGCCGCTCGCTCAAAGCGACCAAGAGGCCTGTGACCACCTCGGCATCAAGGACATCAAGAAGGTCAAGGCCTCAGATCCTGCGATTGACGGCAAGATTCGCGACTTCATGTGCAGCAATTTCTTCGATATCCGCACCTTCGGCGCCGTCATGACGACCTTCGTGCAGGGAGCGCTGAACTGCGGGCAGGTACGCGGTCCCGTGCAGCTCGGTTTTGCGCGCAGCATCGATCCCATTCTGCCGCAGGAGATTACCATTACGCGCACGGCGATCACGACGATCAAGGATGCGCAGACGAAGAAGACGGAAATCGGTCGTAAGTTCATCGTACCCTATGCGCTCTACAAGGTCGAAGGCTATGTCTCGGCAAACCTCGCGCGCAAGACGACGGGCTTTTCCGAAGAGGACTTGGCGCTCTTGTGGCAGGCGATCCTGCGCATGTTTGAGCTTGACCGCTCGGCGGCGCGCGGCAATATGGCGACGCGCGAACTCATCGTCTTCCGCCACGAAAGCGAGCTTGGCAATGCGCCGTCCTACAAGCTTTTTGAGCGCATTCATGTCAAAAAGAAGGCGGCGGAGGAGCCGGCACGCAGCTATCAGGATTATGAGGTCACCGTCGATGAAGCAGATCTGCCGGAAGGTGTGACCTGCACGCGCATGAGCTGATGGCATATCGCGAAGAGGAGTGGCTGGATGTCGCCGGCATCCAGCATTTCCTCTTTTGCCGCAGGCAATGGGCGCTCATTCACATCGAGCAGCAATGGCAGGAAAACTTGCGCACAGTCGAGGGGCAGATTGTCCACGAGAAATGTCATGACGGCAGCCTGCACGAATCGCGCGGGGATTTGCTCGTGGCGCGCGCTCTGCGCATTTCCTCGGCAAAGCTCGGCGTGAGCGGCGTCTCGGATGTCGTGGAATTTCACAGGGAAAAGACAGGCGCGAGGCTGCACGGGCAGGAAGGATTTTGGCGTCCCGTCCCCGTTGAATACAAGCGCGGCAAACCGAAAGATGGCGGAGAGGATGTTTCGCAGCTCGTTCTGCAGGCTCTTTGCCTTGAGGAGATGCTTTGCTGTCATATCCCTGTCGGTTATCTTTTTTATGATGAAATCCATCGGCGGCAGAAGGTGGAAATCACGCAAGATTTGCGAGATTTCGTTCTTCATACGCTCGCTGAAATGCACAAGGAATATTCCCGCAGGGCGACACCCAAGGTCAAGGTGACGAAAAAATGCCGCAACTGTTCTCTGAAAGACCTGTGTCTGCCGAAGCTGCAAAAAACGGTGGGCGTTTCCGACTATTATGCAGCTGCCTTGAAGGGGGTGTGAGCTATGCGTCATATGCTCAATACCCTGTTCATTTTGACCGAAGATGCGTATGTGGCTTTGGAAAATGAGAATGTCGTCGTACTGCAGGAAGAAAAAGTGCTGGGGCGGATTCCGCTGCTCACTTTGGAAAATATCCTTTGCTTTACTTATAAGGGCGCGAGTCCTGCCTTGATGGGCGCGTGCGCCCAAGCGAAAATCGGGCTTTGCTTTTTTAGTCCGCGCGGGCGATTTCTTGCCCGCTCTTGTGGGGATGTGCGAGGCAATGTGCTCCTGCGCAAGGAGCAGTATCGCCGCTCGGAAGATGATGCGGAGAGTGCTAAACTCGCGGCGGATTTCCTTTTCGGAAAAATCTTCAACACGCGTACCCTTGTCGAAAGGATGAAGCGCGACCATCCGCTGAGCTTGGATCTGACGGCGCTTGCGCAAGTGAGCGCGGAACTCAAAAGCAGCCTGCAGAGCTTGCATCGAGTGCAGTCGCTTGATGAAATGCGCGGTATTGAAGGAAATGCCGCACATCTGTACTTCTCGTTGTTCAATCAATTCATTTTGCAGAACAAGGACGCATTTTCCCTGGAAGGCCGCCTCAAACGTCCGCCTCTCGATCGCGTCAATGCCATGCTGTCTTTTCTGTATACCGTGCTGGCGCATGACTGTGCCTCCGCGTTGGAAGGCGTGGGACTTGATGCGTATGTCGGCTTCCTGCACCGCGATCGCCCGGGCAGGGAATCTTTGGCGCTCGATCTCATGGAGGAGCTACGAAGTCTCTTTGTCGATCGCCTCGTACTCACGCTGATCAACAATCGCATCATCAAGCCGGAGCATTTTGAGAAAAAAGAGAACGGCGCCGTCTGGCTCAATGATTCTGGGCGTAAGCTCGTCCTCAAGGAATGGCAGGATAAGAAGCGGGAACAGATCACGCATCCGTTTCTCAAGGAAAAACTCCCTTGGGGCTTGGTTCCCTATGCCCAATCCCTCCTGCTGGCACGATATTTACGCGGCGACTTGGAGGAATATCCGGCGTTTTTGTGGAAATAAGCAGGAAAGATGGAGGGGGCGGTGGAAATGTTGATTCTCGTGACATACGATGTCAATACGGAAACACCTGCCGGCCGCACACGCTTGAGAAAAGTGGCGAAATGCTGCGTGCGCCACGGACAGCGCGTGCAGAACTCCGTGTTTGAATGCGTTCTCGATGAAGCGCAATTTTGCGCCCTGCGGCATGAATTGACTACTTTGATCGACCAAGAAAAGGACAGCCTGCGTTTCTATAATTTGGGCAATAAATACGCAGGAAAAACGCAGCACGTTGGTGCAAAACCAAGTTATGAGGCTGAAGGAACACTGATGCTGTAGTAGGCATCTCCTTCGCGAGAATGGCCGCAAAATCTCTGTGCGAACCCGTATCACACAGAGGACTTTGCGACGAAAAATGCCTGTAACAGCACGGCCAAAAATGAGGTTCGCGAAAAATATAGCGCGACCGCTGTAATTAAGCCCGTGTAAACAGGCACAGTCGCGCCCCACGCGGGCGCGTGGATTGAAATCGAAAGATAAACCGACAATCTTGATCGGTGCCTTGTCGCGCCCCACGCGTGGGGCGCGACGTGGCGCCCTTTTTGTATGCAGAGGCGAGGCACATATTTCAATCCACGCGCCCGCGGGCGCGTGGATTGAAATATCAATTAAGAGCTGTATGCTTTTATCTAATTCCGTCGCGCCCCACGCGGGCGCGTGGATTGAAATGAGGATTCATGTGAAACATTTTCGGCTTGCTGCTCGTCGCGCCCCACGCGGGCGCGTGGATTGAAATGTCGCGGGCTACGATCTCAAGAACAGCCTCCGCAGTCGCGCCCACGCGGGCGCGTGGATTGAAATCTTATGACGACGCTGGGCGCGAAGGGGCTCGCAGTCGCGCCCACGCGGGCGCGTGGATTGAAATGGGTCGAGCACGTTGATGAAGATGATCGGCTTGAGTCGCGCCCCCATGCGGGGCGCGTGGATTGAAATACGTTGGAGAATTACGTCAAGCAAGGCACGATGAGTCGCGCCCCACGCGGGCGCGCGGATTGCAATCTGAAATACACCGACAAGAAGAACCTCCGCACATGTCGCTCCCCACGCGGGCGTGATACAAAGATAAGTGCGACACTCAAAAACGCGAGGAATACGGGCTTTGGTAAGCCTCCTGTGAGGCGTGCTTGGTCAAGGATGCGCGACAGAACATTTTGCGCATTGAGTCCTGAAAAATGATTTAAACAAAACTCTTGGCACACCCAGAACTCGCGAAAAAAGGAGAGGCATCATGGAGCAGCGAATCAAATACAATCCAAAGGATTATGTCGACTATCTGGAAGAAAGCATGACGCTTTTCGCCGAAGCGATGCAGGCGGGAGACGTATTCCTTATGGAACACGCACGGCGGCGTATGTACAATGACACGAAACAGGCGCTGAAGGAATGCTGTCTCCCAAAGACCGTGATGAGATGTTTTTCTATTATGACGATTTGATTCCGCATGCTTGATATTCTATATAGAATGGCATACGAATCACTAGGACAGTTCGAAGAAACGAGGGATTCATCATGGAAGCAGTCTATAAGTACAACCCGCAAGATTACGAAGATCTTCTTCGCGACTATATGGAAGAATTTTATCGAGCTTATGAAGAAAAGAATCATCTCCAGATGGTTCTTGCTATGCAGAGGCTTCATTCCGAAACAAAATATGCCATGAAGGAAGGCGATATTTCATCAGGCACCCGGGAGGAAATGCTGACATATTTCGGAGGGTTGATTGATGGTTGATCTGACGCATGTGAAGTGGCTGCCGAATCGTTTCGGCGGTTCGGAGAGCAAGTGGACGATGCAGTACAACGACAAGCTCTATTATGGTGAAGTTTCCCGATCCCAATCGAGCACCGAAACAAACATCGCTGCCATACATCAACAATCATTTCTCTGAATATATCGGCTGCCATATATTTCAGATGCTGGGGATTCCGGCACAAAACACTTTCTTGAGACGTGCTACGCCGCCGAACAGCGAAAAAGAGAAGCTTGTTGTGGCGTGCGAGGTCTTTTCTCCGAGCAGCGAAGGTATTCTCATTGAATTCAGCAAGTTCTTTTTACATGAGACGGACAGCCAGAAACGGAGCAAGACTACGATTGACGATGTTATGTATATCATCGATACCGATGTGACGATAAAGAACAAGATGTTCTTGAAAAAGTTTTTCTGGGAAATGTTTGTAGTGGATGCTGCTATTGGCAATACGGATCGTCATTTGGATAATTGGGGCGTGATGGCATCGTCTGATGGCAAAATATCTCCCGCGCCTGTATATGATTGCGGTTCAGCGCTTTCTCCGCTAGTGTCTGACAGGGAAAAAGAGGAACTCTTGGAAGATGATATAAGCTTCAAAAATACAGAGTATAGCTTGTGTTCTGTCTATCGTCATCAAGGAAAGCGAATCTTCTACCATGAAATCTTGAAAGCGCCTCCGGCTGACCTGCATCGGTCGATTTTGGAGATTGTCCCAAGAATCAAGCTCGCGGTACCGCGCATCGACGTGCTGATTGATGCGACGGAGGGAATGACCGACATTTCCAAAACCTACATGAAGAAATCCCTCGCCATGCGCCTGAATCAGATGCTGCTTCCAGCATTGAAGAAAGCGCAGGAGCGTCAGGCTCGCGAGGATGGGGAAAGCCGCGGCTTCAGCCGCTGACACAAATGGCGAGAGCAGTCCGATGAGCAGCATATACACATACAACGACTATCTGCGCGATCTCTTGAAGGATGCGCCCTGCATCCTCGCATACGATACGGCTGCGGATTATATGGGGCTATGGAGCGGCAGCATGAATCCGCTTACGGCGAAGATTTATGTCTGCAAGCCTCCGCACATCGAAGGAACGACGGAATATCTGATTCCTTCCTTTGAAACTGTGGAACATGAGAATCGCCTCGCTGTCGAGAAGGCGAAAAAAATCGCCGCGGAGCTTGAAACTCTGCGGCAGGGATTCTAGGAGATGTGCGGCGAAGCCGACAAGATGAACGTTCAATTTTGCAGGGGAGTGCCGAAGAAGCACGGATAAAGATTCAGCGGATGGAGAAAGGCAAACCGTATCTGCGGTTACTGCTGATGTGGGCCGTGGCCTGCTCCGTGGCCGCCGCGACCGTGGCCGTGGCCGCCGCCTTTGCCGCGATGCGGACAGCGGCCTTCACCTATGGTGGCATCCTGTCCGTGGCGGTGTGCGTGCGCTTGGCCTTCGCCGTGGTGCTGACCGCAGTGACCGTTGCCTTCGCCATGATGATGCGCATGCCCTTCACCATGCTCTTCGCCGTGGTGCTGACCACAGTGGCCTTTTCCGTTACCTTCGCCGTGGCGGTGCTGACCTTCGCCCGTGCCGTGCGCATGGGAGCAGCGATGACCGCTTTCGGCGTGCTCATGTCCCTCGCCGTGATGCGAACAGTTTGCTTCCGTCGTGTAGTCAAGCGTGCCGGCGAGATGCTGTGCGACAGCCTCGTCCGCCGCGCCCTTGACGCCGGCATAGACGCGGATGCCGGCTGAGCCAAGCGCTTCGATCGCGCCCGCGCCGATGCCGCCGCAGATGAGCGCATCGACTTCGTTTTCCTTCAAGAAGCCGGCGAGTGCGCCGTGACCGCTGCCTTGCGTGCTGACGACCTCCGATTTCTCTACGGCGTCCTCCTTGACGTCGTAGAATTTGAATGCCTGCGAGTGGCCGAAGTGCTGGAACACCGTGCCGTTTTCGTTTTCATAGGGGACTGCGATTCTCATCGTTCCTTCTCCTTTCTTTCTCGGGGGCGAAAAGCGATAGTCTTGACGCGCCTCGGCACGCGGGCAGCATTTGCCGCACGGTGCGGACATGTCGCAGAGCTGGTAGAAGCCGCCTTCGATGACGAGCGGTCTGCCGTGCACGAGGCTCTCGGCGATTTTTTTGCGCGCTGCGGCATAGATTTCGGCGACCGTCGTGCGCGAGATCGCCATGCGTTTGGCGCATTCCTCCTGCTTTAGCCCGTCGTGGTCGATGCTGCGTATGCACTCGTACTCTTCGACGAGCAGGGTGACGGCCTCGCCGCCGGGAAAGCCCGCAGGCGTGAAGCGCTCGTAGGCGGGACGCACGCAGATCCTTCGCCCCCGCGTCGGTCTTGGCACAGTCCTCGCCTCCTTTAAAACATTTTACGAATTTGTTATCGACATATGTCGGTAACTGTGTTATCATCGTATCATGGAAGGAACAGTGTGTCAAGCCGTTTTGACGAAAACGGCAGGATTTAGCCCTTTCATGGAGAAAAGAATAATATCGCCCATCAAAATAGAGGAGGGATTCCATGGCAAAGGAAACGATACAGAAGGACGTCGTCATCATCGGTGCGGGCATGGCAGGGCTGACGGCGGCGCTCTACGCGGGACGCATGAATTTTTCGACACTCGTCCTGGAGAATGCCGTCGTCGGCGGGCAGATTGCGAACGCCACGGGCATTGAGAATTATCCGGGCTTTCTGAGCGTCTCGGGCAGCGACCTCATTCAGACAGTGCAGCAGCAGGCGGAGAAGTTCGGCGCCGTCGTCGACGAGTTCGATGCGATTGAGAAGGTTACGCTCGAAGGCGCGGTCAAGCGCGTCGAGACGGAGAGCGCTGTTTACGAGACGCCCGTCGTCATCATCGCCTCGGGCATGAGCCGCAGGAAGCTGCCGCTCGCTGCGGAAGCGAAGTACGCGGGGCGCGGCGTCCACTACTGCCAGCTTTGCGACGGACACATGTATCAAGATAAAATCATTGCCGTCATGGGCGGCGGCAATGCGGCGCTCGATGCGGCTAACTTCCTCTCGCGTTACGCGAAGAAGCTCTACCTCGTGCATCGCTCCAAGCTTCGCGCCGACGAAGTTTCGCAGAAGCGTCTCCGAGAAAATCCCAAGGCGGAGATCTTGCTCGAAACGGAGATCCGTGCCCTGCGAGGTGAGGGAAAGCTCGAATCTATCGAGATTTTCGACAAGAAGGCGGGCGAGGCACGGGAACTTGCTGTCGACGCCGTATTTGTCAACATCGGCGTGCAGCCGAACACGGCGCTCTTTGAGGGACAGGTCGAGATCAACGAGAAGGGGCATATCGTCGCGGGCGAGGACTGCCGCACGAATATCCCCGGCGTCTTCGTCGCCGGCGACATCCGTGAGAAGGAGATCCATCAGCTGACGACTGCCGCATCCGACGGCACGACGGCGGCGCTTCTCGCCGAGAAGTACATCACAGGAGGGAAAACATCATGGTAAAGGTCTATTCCATCACGCAGTGCCCTTGGTGCGACAAGGTCAAAAAGTATCTGAAGTCGAAGAACATCGCCTACGAGGAGCACAACATCGAAGAGGACGAGGCGGCGCGCAAGGAGTGCAAGGCCATTTCGGGCGATCTCATCGTGCCGGTGACGACGGTCAACGGCAAGGACTTCGTCGTGAGCTTCGACAAGGCGAAGCTCGATGCGATTCTCGGTATATAAGGAAGCGCAGATAAATTCAGCGCTTCCTTGAGAGAGTGACTGCTGCTACAGGCAGCATCGAAAAACGCCCGCATGTGCAAAAGTGCATGTGCGGGCGTTTTTTCAGTCTGCGCCCTCCGGGCTTGACTTCTTGGGGTTTCATGGTAAACTTTTTGAACATATGTTCAGCCGCCGCGCGAAGCAGCATGAGCTACTTTTCGTCCGTTTCCCGCGACAGCTTCATCAAGGGGGCACGCTGTACATATGTCCACACGCCTTACATGAAAGAGCCAATCAGTCTGCGCCTACGGCTTGACTTCTTGGACTTTCATGGTAAACTATAAATTGCTATATCAGCCACATTAGCTCGATGGAACTTGCAGTGTGTGGGGGAGGAAATGGGACTTTCATGGAGAAGTTGATTATAAAGGGCGGCTGTCGGCTTGCGGGACGCGTGAAAATCAGCGGTGCGAAGAACGCGGTGCTGCCCATCATCGCCGCGACGCTTCTGGGGCAGGATGCTCCGAGCCGCTTAGAGGAGGTTCCTTCGCTCGACGATGTGCATACGATCACGGAAGTGTTGCGGGCGCTCGGCGTACATGCTACATTCGACAAGGCGGCGAATGCGCTGACCGTGGACAGCTGCGAGATCAAGCGGACGGAAGCGCCCTACGAGCTTGTGCGCAAGATGCGCGCTTCTTTCCTCATCATGGGGCCGCTGCTCGCACGCCTCGGTCACGCGAAGATCTCGCTGCCGGGCGGCTGCGCCATCGGCACGCGCCCCATCGACCTGCATCTCAAGGGCTTCGAGGCCTTGGGCGCAAAGATCGAGATCGGGCATGGCTACATCGAGGCGCGCGCTGACGCGGGACTCAAGGGCGCGCGCATCTATCTCGACTTCCCGAGTGTCGGCGCGACGGAAAACATCCTCATGGCAGCTTCGATGGCCGAGGGGCAGACCGTGCTCGAAAACCCTGCGCAGGAGCCGGAAATCGTCGATCTCGCGAACTTCCTGAACGTCATGGGCGCGAAGGTGCGCGGCGCGGGTACGAATGTCATCAAGATCGAGGGCGTCAAGAAGCTCACGGGGCACAACTATACGATCATCCCTGACCGCATCGAGGCGGGCACCTACATGGTCGCCGCCGCCATGACGCAGGGCGACGTCTATATCGAAAACGCCATTTCCGAGCATCTAAAGCCCGTCATCGCCAAACTCAAGGAGGCGGGCGTCACGATCGAGGAGGCTGTTGAGGGCATTCGCGTGACCTGCGACTGCAGGCCGAAGGCGGTCGACATCAAGACGATGCCGTATCCGGGCTTTCCGACAGACATGCAGGCGCAGTTCATGGCGCTTCTCGCCATCGCAGACGGTGCGGGACTCGTGACGGAAACGGTATTCGAGAACCGTTTCATGCACGTCGATGAATTGAAGCGCATGGGGGCGTCCATCAAGATTGACGGGCGCACGTCCATCGTTGAGGGCGTCGATCATCTGACGGGCTGCCAGGTCAAGGCGACCGATCTGCGTGCCGGCGCTGCCATGGTGCTCGCGGGTCTCGTCTCCGAAGGAGAGACGCAGGTCGGCTACATCCACCACATCGATCGCGGCTACGACAAACTCGTGGAGAAACTGGTGGGGCTTGGCGCGGACATTCGCCGCACAGATGATTGAAGGGAAATCGGCAGCGGATGCAACCGTTTGCTGCAAATAAAAATTGACATTCCTACAGGAAAAGTGATATATTGTTTCTATTGATGCGCTCGTAGTCCAGTGGATAGGACGTTAGCCTCCGGAGCTGAAAGCGTGGGTTCGACTCCCGCCGAGCGCACCATGGAATGACTTGAAGGAGGGCGCGCTTTCGC
This sequence comes from Selenomonas sputigena, assembly GCF_026015965.1. NCBI lineage: Bacteria > Bacillati > Bacillota > Negativicutes > Selenomonadales > Selenomonadaceae > Selenomonas > Selenomonas sputigena. The sequence goes on from NZ_CP110383.1 coordinate 2,594,619, forward strand.
GCCCTTTTTATCATATCTGCGAGAGGCGGAAGGTACGATGAACGAAAAGGCGAGCGCGGCGATGCGCCGGTTCCTTGAAGCGATGGGACTCGATCTCGCGGCGTGCGGCATGGAGAAGACGCCGGAGCGCGTGACGGAGATGTTTGAACTGCTCTTTTCGGGCTGCGGCAAAGATGTGTCTTCGGGTTGGGGCGAGCTTTTCGAGACGAAGGCGAGTGGTCTGACGGCAGTGCAGCACATCCCGTTTTATTCGCTGTGCGAGCATCATCTCGTGCCGTTCTTCGGCGAGGTGCATATCGCGTATTTGCCGAAGGACGGCAAGGTCGCGGGCTTCGGCAGGTTCGTCCATGTTGTGAATCTTCTCGCGAGGAGGCCGCAGCTGCAGGAGCGGTTTACGCGCGAGATCGCGGACGCCGTGCTCGACGGGCTTTCGGCAGAGGGCGTGCTCGTCATTGTCGAGGCGCGGCAGCTGTGCATGATGATGCGCGGCGAGCTTGCGCCCGGAACGCGCACGCTGACTTCGGAAACGGGCGGCACGATCACCGCCGATGCGGCTCTTGGCAAGGAGGCGTGGGATCTTCTGATGCGCGGAGCGAAGGAGGGATGAGGCAGATGAAGGCGAAGAGGCATTACCGACTGCCATCGGGCAAGGAGCTGACGGTCGGCGAAGGGACGCTCGTCATGGGCATATTGAACGTGACGCCCGACTCTTTCTCAGACGGCGGCAAGTGGAACACGCTCGATAAGGCGCTCGACCATGCGCTTTCGATGGTCGAGGACGGCGCGGCGATCATCGACGTCGGCGCGGAGTCGTCGCGCCCGGGCTTCGTGCCCGTGTCGGCGGCAGAGGAGATCGAGCGGCTCGCGCCCTTCTTGGAGCATATAGTACCGAAGATTCCCGTGCCGATCTCCATCGACACGTTCAAGGCGGAGACGGCACGCGCTGCCTTGCGGCTTGGTGCGGACATCCTCAACGACATATGGGGCCTACAGTACGCGGCGGAGGAACGCGGCGCGATGGCTCGCGTCGCAGCCGAATACCACGCGCCCGTCGTCGTCATGCACAATCAGACGGGTACGGTGTACAGACCGGACGTCATTGAAGCTATGCAGGATTTCTTCCGCGAGAGCTGCGCCATTGCCGAGGAAGCGGGCGTGGCGAAAGAGAACCTGATCTTCGATCCGGGCATCGGCTTCGGCAAGACGCCCGAGACGAACATCGAGGTACTGCATCGTCTGCATGAGCTGATGAAGCTCGACGGAGAAGCGTATCCGCTGCTGTTGGGCGCGAGCCGCAAAAGCTTCATCGGCTATGCGCTCGATCTCCCCGTAGAGGAGCGGCTCGAAGCGACGGGCGCGGCGACGGTTTTGGGCGTCGCCTCTGGCGCATCCATCGTGCGCGTGCATGACGTCAAGGAGATCGTGCGCATGTGCCGCATGGCGGACGTCATCTTGGAGGGCGGGAAGCATGGACAGAATTGAGCTTTCAGGCATGGAGTTCTTCGGCTATCATGGCTGCTTTGCCGAAGAGCGGCAAAAAGGACAGAAATTCATCGTTGACGCCGTGCTTTGCCTCGACCTCGCCGAAGCGGGGCGCACGGACGATCTCTGCAGGAGCGTCAATTATGCTGAGGTGTTCGAGGACGTGCGCACCGTTGTCGAGGGAGAAGCGAAGAATCTCATCGAGGCACTGGCGGAGGAAATCGCGGCGCAGCTCCTCAAGAAGTATGCGGCGCTTGCGCGCGTCGAAATCGCCGTGCATAAGCCCCAGGCACCGCTTGCAGGCGCATTCCGCGATGTCTGTGTGCGCATCGAGAGGAACCGCGCATGAACGGCGAAGGGGCGAGAGCCGGCGAAGGGGCTAGGCGCGTGCATCTTGCGGAGCGGGGATTGGCGCACGATATTGCAGGGCGAGCAGAGAGAATGTATCGCATCTATCTCGGTCTCGGCGCGAATCTCGGCGACCGCCGCGCTTCCTTGCGGCGAGCCTTGCGACTTTTGGCTCATCTTGAGGATACGCGGCTCCTACGCGTATCCTCTTTTTATGAGACGCCGCCGTGGGGAAACGAGAAGCAGCCGCCGTTTCTCAATGCCTGCGCCGCTTTGGAGACGCGCCTTTCACCCCTCGTGTTCCTGCGCCGCGCTCAGCGCATCGAGCGTGCGCTCGGCCGCGTGCGCAAGGAGCATTGGGGGCCGCGCACGATCGACATCGACCTGCTCTTCGCTGAAGGATTCGAGAGTGCAGCGCCGGAGCTTCGGCTGCCGCATCCGTATCTTCACGAACGAGCTTTCGTTCTCCTGCCCTTGGCGGAGATTACACCTGGGCTGATTGTTCGAGGCAGGAAAATCGACGAATGGCTGGCGGATCTTTCGGAAACTGTCGCCTGCCGCAGGTGCGGCGTATACCGGCCCATGAAAAAATGAAAGAAGATTTTTTCTTCCAAAAGAAAAGCTATCTTTTCCCGTTGGAACATGGTAAACTACACGTACATGAGAAAGCCAATCGCTCTGCGCCCTTTGGGCTTGACCTCTTGGATTTTCATGGTAGAATAGACTTGGTTGATTGAGATTTCATGAGAACTACGCCAAGGAATTTGGATGGCGCGACTATCCTCTCCGTGGTACCTTTAGGAGGGAAATGCATGGCGAGATTCAGTATGCAGGAAGCGCGTCAGCTGGAGCAAAATCTTGCGCATATATATGATTTCGCTCGCTTTGTGGATGCAAAAGCATGTGAGGTGCTTCATCTTGAAGCGGATGGCACGGTGCGGCGCGAGGGTCGCTGCTTCACCACTTGGGGAAGGACGCGTCGTTGCCGGCACTGCACGAGCTTCTGCGCCGCCGAGTCGCAGTCGAACTTTGAAAAGGATGAGATTTCGGACGACAAGATCTACCACGTCCTTTCTGCACCGGTTGAGATCGAGATGCCGGACAAGAGCATCCTGCATTGTGCGATGGAACTGGTGACGAACTACCCACGCAATGCGGATACGCGCGCGATGCGCGACCGCGAGGTGCTGCAGCTTCTCTCGCGTGCGAAAGATACGGCTCATGCGGGTGTCCTGTGCTTCAATGTGGAGGATTCCTGCATTTATGCCAACCTTGAGGCATACCGCGCCTTCCAGGTGCCGCCAGGCGAGCTTGAGGCTCTGCGGAGCTTCTTCATGACATGGCTCAAAGATGAAAGTTGGGACTCTCCGTGGGAGAGTGCAGCTGCATGGGAGCAGGAATTCTTCCTCGAAGGTGAGCGCTTCGTCTATCGGGTGACGATGGCGAAACTCTTTGATGCGGACGGACATTACAAGGGCTATTATTACACGATCCGCGATCGGCATGGAACGATGGAGGAACAGGACGATGCGGCATGGTCGCGCGATAAGCTCACGGGACTTTATGACCGCGAGGGCTTCTACGGCGCCGTGCGCGAGGAACTTGACTACGGCATAAAGGGCGAACGCTGCATCATCTGTTCGAACATCAAGGATTTCAAACTGGTCAACGAGCTTCTCGGCGAGGAGAAGGGAAACGAGATTCTAAAGAGCCTGGCGGAGTTTTTCGCCGACCTTGCCATGGATTCAGGCGCGGCAGCCCGTCTGCACGGCGACCATTTTGCTGCTTATGTGGACAGGGCGCGCTTCACGGAAAAGGATTTGCTCGACGGCCTGGAACATTTAGGGCAGGCGTTCGACAGCAATTCATTCAAGCTGAATATCCATCTCGGCATATATAAGATTCAGGAGGCGCAGATGCCCGTTTCCGTCATGTGTGATCGGGCGCATCTCGCGCTCGCTCTTGTGCGCGACGAGAATGGCAACAAGGTGGCGTTCTATGACGATGCCTTGATGGAGCGCACATTGCGCGAAAAGGAGATCCTAGGTAGTTTCGAGGAAGGTTTGGCCGAGCGCCAGCTCGCTGTCTACCTGCAGCCGCAGGTTTCGACAGAGGGGGATCTGCTCGGTGCGGAGGCGCTTGTGCGCTGGAATCATCCCGAGAAGGGGTTCCTCGTGCCCGGACAGTTCATCGGTATCCTGGAGAATGCGGGGCAGATTCATCGCCTTGACCAGTACGTCTGGGAAGAGGCGGCGGCGATTCTGAAACGTTGGCAGGGAACGGAAAAGGAAGGGATGACGATCTCTGTCAACATTTCCGTGAACGACATGCTTCATCTCGACATTTTCCAGACGATGACGGATATTGTGAAGCGGCATGGCATCGACGCCAAACAGCTGAAGCTGGAAATCACGGAGACGGCCTTGATGGGAGACATCGAAAAGTACAGAAAGCTCATCAGCAGTCTGCAGGAGGTGGGCTTCGAGGTCGAGATCGATGATTTCGGCAGCGGCTACTCCTCGCTTTCCATGCTCAAGGACATCGAGGCGGACATTCTGAAAATCGATATGGGTTTTCTGCGTCAGACGGGCAATCCGAAGCGCAGTTCCGTCATATTGAATGCCGTCATCGCCATGGCAAAGTGGCTCGGCATGCGCGTCATCACGGAAGGCGTGGAAACGAAGGAGCAGGTTGAGCATCTGAGGTCGCTCGGCTGCGATATGTTCCAAGGATATTTCTTCGCGAAACCCATGCCGGTCGAGGAGTTCGAGGCAAAGTATTTTCAGGAAGCGTCAAATGTATCTGCGCTTCCCGAAGCCGGAAGGTGATGGAGGAAGTTGCACGAGGACGATTTTATGCAGAGTTACGAATCGTCCTGGCGCAGGGGAGGAATGCTGGAAATGAAAAAGGGTTGGATGAAGCGTGCGGGGTGGCGAGCCTTCGCGCTTGGCGCATGTGCTTTTGGGGGATGGAGCACGCAGGCTTTCGCCGCCCGCATCGACCCGCAGGAGCTTGAGCAGCTGCGCGGCACGGTCGGCATGCTGCTTGAAGACGTCGAGGAATTTTACCATGTGACGCTCTTGATTGAGTCGTTCATGATCTTCGTGCTGCTGGCGCTGATCGTCGTCGGGCTCGTTGGCTATATCAAGCTGAGAAAGGAAGTTCGGGAACTGCGGCGGCGCATTTGCGGCGAGGACGATTTTGCGGCAGAGCCGCCCGAGGACATCGACTCTCCTTTTGAGCCGATGCCAACGCCTGAGCCGATGCCGGAGCCTGAGCCGATGCCAGAGCCTGAGCCGATGCCAACGCCTGAGCCGATGCCAGAGCCTGAACCAGAGCCAGAGCCAGAGCCGGAGTCGGAGCCGGAATCGCCGCCGATCGTACGCTTTATGGAAGCGTACAGCGAGGCGAACGATATAGAAGACCCGGCGCTGCAAAAAGCGCGTTTTGCCAGCCTCTTGGCGGAGTTTTCCAGCAAGAGGTTCACCTGCACGAATCCTGAGGATCGGAAGACGAACCCGAATGCGCCGCCGACATTTGAAACGAGAGATGAAGGAGACTTCTGGGCTGTTGAGAAGGGTGACGGTTCGGACGATTACTACGTCATTCCCGATCCCACGTTTCCGTACAGTGAAGAACGCCATCGCTTCTGCGGCATGAAGGAAGCATTCGCTTCGAACTACCAAGAGGGCAAGACGTACACGCACATGGAGATCGAAGCTCCCGCGCGTTTCAGCCTCATGGGCAGCCTCTGGGCGCCGCAGCGCCCCGGTAAGATCGTGCTGTCGGGAGAACAAGACGCATAGGAAGAATGAGAAACTCCGGCAGGAAGAGATTTCTGCCGGAGTTTTTATGCGTCCGTGCACAGTAAAACCCCGCAGGCGTAAATCCTGCGGGGTTTTACTATGAAAGTCCAATCAGCCGAGCCGAAGGCGGGCTTCTTGGGTAACTTTCGTTAAGTGCGTGTAGTTTACTGTGTAAAGATGCGGCGTCACACCTTGAACTTGACGGATTCTTCCTTCAGGTTCTTCGCGGAGTCTGCAAGGCCGCGCGAGCTTGCGGCGATTTCTTCCATGCCCGCGGCCTGCTCTTCGGTGGCGGCAGATACATTCTGCGAGGCATCGCTCGCGCGTTTCGCGGAGTTGTTCACGTTCTCGCTGAGGTTCACGATCGTGTGGATGCGTCCGTCGAGGATCTGCATTGTGTCGGTGATCTGTGCGCTGTCGTCGCTGCAGATGCGGATGAGCTCTAGGATGCGCGAGAAGCCCTGGCCTGTCGAAGAGACATTCTCCAGCCCCTTCTCAGCTTGTTCGCGGCCGTCCTTCATGGCGCTGACTGCTTGCTCTGTCTCGGTCTGGATGGAACTGATGAGGTCGCCGATCTGCTGTGCTGCCTGCTGGGATTCCTCGGCGAGCTTTCGGACTTCCTCGGCGACGACGGCAAAGCCGCGGCCGTTCTCGCCGGCGCGCGCCGCCTCGATGGCGGCATTCAAAGCGAGGAGATTCGTCTGCTCGGCAATGCCCGAAATCGTCGAGATGATCTCGCCGATTTCCTGCGAGCGCTGACCGAGCTTTTCGACGATCTGCGCCGACTGGTCGACCGTCTCAGAAATTGTGTTCATCTGCTCGACGGTCGATTTCACGAGTTCATTGCCCTCGTTGGCGCGCTCGACGGTGTCCTCGATGTTCTTGCGGATCGTGGCGATGCGGCTGACGGCTTGGCTGATGCCGTCGGACAGGGCGTCAATCTCATGCTTCGTTTCGCCGAGAGAATCCATCTGAACGGCAGCGGACTCGGCGACCTCCGTGATGGACTGAGCGACGCTCTGCGTAGCCTCAGCAGACTGGTTGGCGTTCGCCGTGAGCTGCTCGGATGTGTCGGAGACGAAAGCGGCGGTGTCCTGAATCTTCTTTGTCATCGAGCGCATGTTGTCAATCATGCCGTTGAACGCCGTCGCCATCTCACCGAATTCGTCCTGATTCTCCACGGGCGCATGAACGCTGAGGTCGCCGCCTGCGGCGCGGCGCACGGCCTGCAGGAATCCTTGCACGGCGTTGTTGATTTCGCGGCGCAGCCAGTAGAGGACGGCGAGCGTTAGGGCGATGACGAGGAGCAGGGCGACTATGGTGATGACGGCGATCCGCGCTTCTTTCGCCTGGCTGAGTTCCTTCTGCGTCGCGGCGTCCCTGATGCAGTTCTGAGCGTCCTGGTTAATGCCGGCGACAGCGGTGTCGAATGCCTCGACGATCTCGGGCGAGAGGATGGCGGCTTCAGCCTCTTCACGGTTGTTCGAATCCTTCATGGCGTCGCCCGCTTGACTCAGGCGCTTGTAGTTCTCCCAAAGCTCCTGCTCTGCATCGAGTTCGGAGAGCGCCTGCTTCGTGATGTCGGGCGAGCCGAAATCCGTGTTTTTCTTTGCCTCGCGCAGAGCATTGAACGCATCTTCCACCTCTTGACGCGAATCCTGAACCTTTTGGGCGAAATCGTGCTTCTTCGCCGGGTCGACCGATACTACCTGATAGAAGACGTAGAGGCGCGTCTTCTGCATGGCCTGCGCGACCCTGTTCGAAGTGGCAACAAGGGTCGTGCGCTGGTTGATCCCCGTGTTGAGATCGTCGAGTTCGCCGACCGAATGGTAGGCGAAGACGCCGAAAGCGATGAAGGCAATGAGCAAGATGCTGAAAGAGAACAGGATCTTGTTTGCCACGGTCATGTTTTTCATGAAAAACCATCTCCATTGAATCACGTTGAAAATCAATCTTTCTTAGCCTTCGACATGGAGAGAAGAAATCCTTTAAGGAAGTCTTTCTGATTTTTCATGGATTTTTTTCGTTTTATCGCATAGCGGAAAATGGGAGAAGAAAAAGCCGCTCGATACGCCTTCTGTGCTGAGATGGCGGTACTGAGCGGCTTTTCGCTATAGTTTGCGTCCCTTGCGGGGCAGCGGTTTACGATTCTCTGAAGTCATCGACCTCGGCTGCGTCATGCTCGGGCAGTTCTTCCAAGAGCAGCGCCGCAGCGTCGACCCAGTCGCCTTCGTACGACTCAATCTTGCCGGCGTCGCAGAGCGCGGCGAGCTTCGGCTCGATCGGCAGGCGCGCGAGAAGCGGCAGGTAGTAGTCGCGGGCGATCTCCTCGATGTGGCTGTCGCCGAAGATCTTGTGCTCTGCCGAGCAGTTGGGGCACTTGAAGTACGCCATGTTCTCGATGATGCCGAGGATGGGGGCGTTCATCAGTCCGGCCATCTTGACCGCCTTTTCGACGATCATGGAGACGAGCTCCTGCGGCGAGGTCACGACGATGATGCCGTCGATGGGCAGGGACTGCAGCACGGTCAGAGGAACGTCGCCCGTTCCCGGCGGCATGTCGACGAAGAGATAGTCCTCATTCTCCCAGACGACATCCTGCCAGAACTGCTGCACGACGCCCGCAACGATGGGGCCGCGCCAGACGACGGGGTCGGACTCTTCCTTCAAGAGCAGGTTGATTGACATGATGTCGATGCCGCCCGCGCTCTTCAAGGGACGGATGCCTGCGGCATCGGCGGATGCCTTCTCCACTTCGCCCTTAACGCCGAAGACCTTCGGGATCGAAGGCCCCGTGATGTCGGCATCGAGCACGCCGACGCGATGGCCGCGCCGCGCCATGGCGGTCGCGAGAAGCGAGGTGACGAGGGACTTGCCGACGCCGCCCTTGCCGCTCATGACGGCGATGACGCGCTTGACACTGCTGTGCTCGTTCGGCGGTGTAAGAAGGCTCTGCGGCTCCTGCTGTGCGCCGCCGCAGCCGCCCGCCGAGGAACAGCTGCTGCAGCCGCTGCTGCAATTTTCACTCATGATGAATCTCTCCTTTGCTATACATAATAATGGAAAATTTTTCTGAATGGATAGGGTATATTCATTATCTTACCCCTTTTTCTTGAATTGTCAATAGCCGCACTGCGCTGTGTCATTCCAATGCACGAAGGATGCGATAGAGCTGCTCCTTCAGCGCCTCGGCCTCTTCGAGGGTGAACAGGGTGCCTTTTTTATTGACGAGGCAGCCCATCGCATAGGGAATCTTCTCCGCCTCTTCGCGCAGGGCTTCCCCTTCCTTCGTGATCTCCACGACGACCACGCGCTCATCGTCTGCCTTGCGGCGGCGCTTCAGATACCCCATGCTTTCCAACTTCTTGAGCACGGGCGTCAAGGTGCCGGAGTCGAGGTACAGGCGCTTGCCGAGATCGTGCATGGTGACGGTGTGCTCTTCCCAGAGCACCATCATCGTGACGTACTGTGCATAGGTCAGACCGATCTTTTTCAGAAAGGGATTGTAGGCGGCCACAATCTTGCGGCCTGTGGCGTAGAGCGGGAAACAAAACTGATTTTCCAGCAGAAGCGGATCGAATTCCTTTTTTGCCATTGACAACATCTCCATAGAATGATTCTTGTTTCAGTGTCTCTTCGATATTTTAACAGACAAATAAAATATAAGCAAATGAAATGTAGAAAAATAAAACATGAAAAAATGATATTTTATAAAATTGTATTTGACAAAATATATTTTGCGTGTATAATAAAACATGTAAGCGGCTTCCCCCGAACGCGAAGAGGAAAAGAGCTGCTTATATGGATGGAGAGAAAATTTCGTGCTTCGGACATTTGATTTGAAGTATTGCCTGATTTATTTGGATGAAAACAGGAGGTTATTCATTATGAGCACCATTGTTTTGGCAGTATCGGCCCTTGTATGCGCTACGGCATTTCGGCTTCTCGGCGAAGAAGTGCAGAAGGGATAAGGCGACGCATCCTTCATACCGCATAATCACATAAGGCAAAACGCCGCAAGGCAGTCAAACAGCATGTGTTTCCGATGGGAGCGCATGCTGTTTTTTTAGGAATCTTTGACGAGATGTTTTATAGATGAACCTTATCGCAAAAATCTTCAGATATAAATAAAATAATGATAGTCTATCTCATTTACAACCTTCGAGGAACGTGCTATACTACATGCTAAGAAAATCTCGAAAGAAGGTGCAATATGAATTTTTTGAAGAGGATGCTTCGTGGGAACGGCAAGGGGCTGTTTCTGTTGGCTCTGTGCCTCGCGGCGGCGCTTCTGACGGCGGGCTGCGGCGGTGCGGCGGGGGATGCGCCCTCGGGCAAGAAGAAGGTCACGGTCACGACGTCGTTTCTCGCCGACATGACGAAGGAATTGGCGGGCGACTACGTCGATATTGACCTCGTCATTCCGGCGGGAGAAGACCCGCATCTTTACGTCGCTCAGCCGGCGGATCTCAAAAAGCTCAAGGATGCCGATCTCGTGCTTTACCACGGACTGCATTTCGAGGGCAAGATGGTCGAAATCCTTGAAAAGCGCGGCACGGCGGTGACGGCGGACTTCCCTGCGGATGCTGTACTGCGCATGGAAGAGGACGGCGAGAGCGTCGTTGACCCGCACTTCTGGTTCAGCATTGCGCTCTACAAGAAGGCGACGGAGAAGGCGGCAGACAGTCTCTCCAAGCTCGTGCCCGAGCATGAGAAGGAGATTCGGGCGAACTCGGCTGCATACCTCGCCAAGCTCGATGCGCTCGACGCCGAGGTCAAGGAGAAAATTGCGTCCATTCCCGAGGGCAAGCGCAACCTCGTCACGCCGCACGACGCTTTCAACTATTTCTCCAAAAGCTACGGCATGACGGTCGTCGCGCCGCAGGGCGTGAGCACGAATTCCGAGGTGGCGAATGCCGACATTGAAAAGACCGCAGACTTCATCGTCGAGCACAAGGTCAAGGCGGTCTTCGCCGAGAGCACGACGAATCCCGAACGCATGAAGAAGCTGCAGGAAATCGTGCGGTCGAAGGGCTTCGATGTCGAGATCGTCGGCGGCGAGGGGAATGAACTGTTTTCCGATTCGCTCGCACCCGCAGGGCAGAAGGGAGATACGTTCATCGACATGTATCGGTTTGACGTCGATCTGATCGTCAGTCATCTGAAGTAAGGAAAAAGGGAAGAAGGGCGGGCGACCGCCCTTTTTTGCTTTTTCCGTTCGATGCGGTCGAGTTGGCTGATTCTAGGGAAAGAAGGCGGAATATGGGAGAAAAGATGCTGCTTCATGTGGAGGATGTGACGATGGCGTACCGCGAGAGCGCGGTGCTCTGGGACATCGATCTCGATGTACCGACGGGCGTGCGATGTGCGATCGTCGGGCCGAACGGCGCAGGAAAATCAACGCTCCTGAAGGGAGTCCTTGGCCTTGAAAAGCCCGTCGCGGGCTATGTGCGCCTTTGGGGTAAGACGATTGACGAGGTGCGCGAGCGCATCGCCTATGTGCCGCAGCGCGGCGCGGTCAACTGGGATTTCCCGACGACGGTGTTCGACGTCGTGCTCATGGGACGCTATGTGCATATCGGGCTCATGCGCCGCCCGGGCAGGGAGGATCGCGAGAGGGCGAAGGCGGCGCTCGCCGAGATGCAGCTTGAAAAGCTCGCCGAGCGCCAGATTTCGGAGCTTTCGGGCGGCCAGAAACAGCGCGTCTTCATCGCGCGCGCACTCGCGCAGGAAAGCGACCTCTACATCATGGACGAGCCGCTCGCGGGCGTGGACGAGACGACGGAGCGCATCGTCATGGACAAGTTCGTCGCGCTGCAGAAGGCAAGGAAGACGGTGATCGCCGTGCATCATGATCTTTCGACGCTCGACATGTACTTCGACTACCTCGTCGTTCTGAACCGTACGATCAAGGCGAGCGGCTACTTGAAGGATATGGACAAGGAAGCGGCGCTCGCGCTCGCCTTCCGTCCGAAGGAGCGTTGACGATGGACATTCTGATGAACTACGCCTTCCAGATCATCGCCCTCGGCACGGCGCTTCTCGCGGCTGTCGCGGCGCCCGTCGGCGCTCTGAGCGTCTACAAGGGGCAGAGCCTCATCGGCGACGCCATCGGACATGCGACGTTTCCGGGCGTCGTCCTCGCCTTCATGGCGTTTTCGACGCGAAGCCCCGCCGTGCTGCTCGTCGGCGCAATGGCGGCGGCCGCCGTCACCTTTTTCGCCATTCAGGCGGCGCACGAGAACACGCGCGTCGGACTCAATGCCAACCTCGCCGTATTCCTCTCGGGCTTCTTCGGCCTCGGCATGGTCTTGAAGAGCTTCATTCAGGGGAACGAAGCTTATCGCGGTGCGTCGCAGGCGGGGCTTGAGACGTACATTTTCGGGCAGGCGGCATACATGCTCGAAGCCGATGTGAAGCTCATCGCCTTCGTCGCTGCGCTCTGCGCGGCGCTGCTCTTCGCCTTCTACAAGGAGCTGAAGGTCTTCGTCTTCGACGCCGAGTATGCGCGTGCCGTGGGGCTTCCCGTGCGCCTGCTGCAAGTCCTGCTGCCCTTTTTGACGATCGCCGTCATCGGTATCGGCATCAAGGCGGTCGGCGCGATTCTCATCAGCTCGTTCCTCATCATCCCGTGCGTCGCGGCGAGCCAGTGGTCGGATGATTTTGCACACGTGCTCTTCCTGAGCGCCGTCTTCGGCGTCGTCGCAGCTCTCGCAGGCACCTATGTGAGCACGCTGGAGCAGGGAATGTCGACGGGGCCGAGCATCATCCTCGCGGCCTCTGCCATCGCCTTTTTGTCCATGTTCTTCGGCAAGCGGGGTGCGTTCAGAAAGCGCGGAAGGAGGGAAGAGGCATGACCGATTCTTTTGTCGTGCTCGCCCTGACGGCGGCGGCGTGCGCCCTGCCCGGCGTGTTCCTGCTGCTGCGCAATCTCTCGATGATGGCGGATGCGATCAGTCACACAGTGCTCCTCGGCATCGTCCTCGCGTTCTTCCTCGTGCGCGACCTCTCGTCGCCGTGGCTGCTCTTCGGCGCGGCGCTCATGGGCGTCGTGACCGTGCTGCTCGTCGAGCTTCTGGGAAAGACGAAGACGACGAAGAGCGACGACGCGATCGGCATCGTCTTTCCCGTGCTCTTCTCCCTCGCCGTCATCCTCATCAGCAAGTATGCGGGCAACGTGCATCTCGACACCGACATGGTGCTGATGGGCGAGGTCGTCTATGCGGGACTCGATACGGTGACGCTTTTTGGGCATGAGGTCGCGTCCTCCGCCGTCAAGATGGGCGCGATCTTCCTCGTCAATGCGGCGTTCATCACGCTCTTTTACAAGGAACTCAAGCTCTCGACCTTCGACGAGGAGAACGCGCGTCTCATCGGCATGGCGACGGGCGCGATCTTCTACGCGCTCATGACCTTGATCTCCTTGACGACGGTCGCGGCATTCGACGCCGTCGGCTCGATCCTCGTCATCTCGTTCTTCATCGCGCCCGCGGCGGCGGCGCTTCTCTTCACGAAGCGCCTGCATCACGCGCTCTTTCTCGCTGTGTTCTTCGGCGTCCTCGGCAGCGCCATCGGCTATGGCCTTGCGCTTCACTTCAACGCTTCGATGGCGGGCATGTGCGCTCTCGTCAACATGCTCCTCTATGTCGTCGCCGTCTTCGTCTATCCGAAGGGCGTCATCACGCGGCGCTTGAAGCGCATGCGGCGCAAGGCGCGGCTCAAGGAGGAACTTTTGATCATCCACCTCGGCACGCATACCGCCGAGAACCTTTACAGCGAGGAAAACGCTGTGCGCGACATCGCCGAGCATCTGCGCTGGAGCGAAAGGGAGATGCGGCGCGTCAGCGAGAGGTTGAAGGAAGCCGGCATCGTGCGCCGCTCGGGCGGCTACTACCTGCTGACGGAAAAGGGGGCGGAACGCTATCGTGCGCTTTGCGAGGAGTATGTGATCTGAAAGGAAGCCTCATGGCTTGGGAGAAGTCGTACACGTTGAGAGCAGCAGCAAGGCAGCCGTTCGTCAGGGAGCGGCTGCCTTTTTTTGCAGGTACGGCGGTTTTTCTCGTTTTTCTTCATGAAGGGGCGGCGCTGTGGTATAATGCCATGGAAGAGAAATTCGTGCAGAGGAGAGATGGTCATGATCGATATTGCCGCTTTGAGCATGGATTATTGGGACGACTTGATGGTGCGCATGGCGCATCATTCTACGGCGATCGAGGGAAACACCTTGTCGCAGGGCGATACGAAGAGCCTGCTGCTCGATGGCTACATTCCGCGTGCCATGGATCTTCGGGAGATGCACGAGGTCTTGAACTACAAGCGCTTCATGGACTTTCTGCAGCAGAGCTTGGCAAAGGAACGCGCCCTTTCGCTCGACTTCATTAAGGAAGTCCATGCCGTGCTTTGCAAGGACGCGATCGAGAGCGTCGCCGGGCGCTTCAAAGAGATTCCGAATCTCGTCGTCGGAGCGGATTTCGTCCCGACGCCGCCCTATCTCGTGCCGACGGATCTGCAGAACTGGCTGCTCGACCTCGCGGCGCAGCTGGCGGCGGCGAAGTCCGCCGAGGACAAGATCGCTGCCATCTGCCGTCAGCACATCCGCTTCGAGCGCATCCACCCATTTTCCGACGGCAACGGCCGCGTGGGGCGTGCGCTCATCGTCTACAGTTGTCTGCAGGAAAAGGAAGCTCCGATCGTCATCCCCGTCGAAGAAAGGAAGCGCTATATGAACTATCTCAACACGGAAGATTTGCAAGGGTTCGTCGCTTTCGCGAAGGAGCTGCAGAAAGAGGAAGAGGAACGGCTGCGGTTGTTTTGTGCGAAAAGGTAACAGCGACTTTTTGTGCGGCGCTTTCTTGCAAATTCATATCATTTGTACTATAATGTAAAGGTATGGGACAAATGTGTTCCGCAGAGTGAATTGTTCTCGATGGGAGGATAAAGAATGAAGAAGAAGCTTTTGGCAGCGGCGCTTGGCGCATTTGTAGGTCTTGGCATGTATGCGGCACCGACGGATGCGCACGGCGTGTTCTTTGCGAACCGCCTCGATCAGAAGGCGCTCGTGCTCGGCGAGGGTCCGTTGGACAACGCTTACGATCCCGCGTGCGTGCAGCGCATCGACGCCTACGATGTGAACTTCGAGCCGACGACGGTCGAGCGCGTCGACGCGGGCAACCATGTGACGATCGTGCCGGGCGACGACCTCGGCGTGACGGCGACGTTCTTCGACTATGGCTACTTCGCCAAGACGACGGACGGACAGGTCATTCCGACGCGCGATTACGCGAGCGTTGAAAATCTCAAGGCAGTGACGTACGCGCGCAAGTACAATGTGCATTACTGGAACGCGGCTGTGAAGCCGGGCGGGCTCTACAATGTGCCGATCCAGATCGTTCCCGCAGTCAATCCTCTGACGCTTCGCCGTGGCGATGCGCTGCGCCTGCGCATCTACAAGGACGGTCAGCCGTATGCGAATGCGCCCGTCATCGCTGACGTGCTCGGCGACCTCACGACGGAAACGAACGCGGATGCGAACGGCTACATCACCGTGCATGTGGCGAACAACGGCCTCAACGTCATCGGCGTCGAAGTCGGCTTCCCGACGGACGATCCGATCGTGACGGAGAAGATCTTCAGCTCGCTTTCGTTCATCATTCCAGCCGAGTAAGAGTGGCTTCGATTCGTGAAACTATACGCGCTTAGGCGCAGTAAAAACACCGCAAGCAATGCTTGCGGTGTTTTTGCTTTTGCAGCGCATTCAGATGTTGATGCCGCATTCCTTGCGGATGGTATGTACCTGCTGCAAGGCAATCGCTCGCTAAAAAGTGAATCTTTTTTCAAATATGAACAAATTTCATTTTCATATTGAACTTTAACGAGGTATGTGCTATACTCACAGACGTGATAGGAATAACCGCTATCAGCGGTATTTAGATAGAAAATCCTTGAAGGAGATGTTCTTGTGGAGAATACTTGGGAATTATTTCAAAAGGGCGGCCCTGTCATGTACGTCCTCTTGGTGTGTTCGATCGTTGTTGCGGTCATCGCCATTGAGCGTTTCCGTTTCTACCGTCAGGCGGGCAGGGGCGCGAGCGATTTCGTCGCGAAACTGCCGAGCTTCCTGAAGGAGCACGATTTGAAGCAGGCAGCGGAACTTTGCCAGACGGAGAACACGGCGCCCGCGTACATCGCCGAAATCGGCGTGCGTGCGGCGGCGGCGGGCGATGACTTGACGCTCGCGCTCGACACGGCGTACGCCGATATGGCGATGCGCCTGAGGGAAAGGCTCAACTACTTGTCGATGATCGTGACGATGGCGCCGCTCCTGGGGCTTCTCGGTACGATTTCGGGTATGATTGAGTCGTTCAGCATCTTCAGCGTGCGTGCGGGCGAGCCGCTTGCCATCACGGGCGGCATCGGCGAGGCGCTGATCGCGACGGCGACGGGGCTTTGCGTGGCGATTTTTTCGCTGATCGTGCATACGTACTTCGTGCAGAAGCTTGACGAGATGCTCGCCATGCTCGACAAGGCGGCCGCCGCTGTGCGGAACGCGCTGAAGAAGACGGGGGAGGATGGCCATGCGGCGTGATTTTCGTATTACGAAAGAACCGCTCGTCATGATCATCCCGATGATCGACATCATGCTCTTTTTGCTCGTGTTCTTCATGATCAGCACGATCTACATGGTGCAGACGAACACGGTGCAGGTCGCTCTGCCGCAGGCGGCTGCGGGCAAGATGGAGACGCGCCCGAACATCGTGCCGATCACGGTGACGGATAAGGGCGATGTGCTCTATGACAAGGACGAACTGCCGAATGAAGACCTTGCGGACAAGATGAAGGCTTCCTTGGCAAGCGACCCCGATACGGTATTCGTGCTGCGCGGCGACAAGAAGGCCGACTACGAAGCCGTCGTGCGCGTCTTGGACCTCCTCAAGCGTTCGGGCGCGAAGCACGTCTCCATCGCGACGGAGACAGCGGGGAGGCAGTGAGATGCGGTTCAAGAGCTACTGGCGCACGACGGTCGTCGCGGCGATCTTCCTGCACTTCTTCGTCTGGCTGGGACTGGCTCTCGCGCTGCCGTTGCTCGACTTCGAGGGCGATCCCTTGGCGGTGCAGGAGATGGAGGTCGTAGACCTTCCCGAGGAAGGCTCTTCGGGCGAAATGGAAGAGAAAAAGCCCGATCCGCCGAAGCCGGAACCGCCCGAACCGCCGAAGCCTGAGACGCCGCCTGTGGAGACGCCGCCCGAGGATGTCATTCCGACGGAGACGTCGCCGACGGAAGCCGCTGAGTTGGACGAGGCGGTGGCAGAGTTGCAGAAGCAGGAGGAAGCGGCGAAGAAGAACGGTGAGGACGGCAAGGCTCTGCCACCTGCACCGCCCTCACAGGCGGTTGGCGTGCTCATTACGGCGGGCAATACGCCCGACACGCGCGGCACGGACTTTCGCGGCACGGTCGGCATCCTCGTAAGCATCGACGCGCAGGGGCATATCACGGGCTATCGCTTTACGCAGACTTCGGGACGCCGCGTCGTCGATCAGCTCGTCTTGAATGCCATTCGCAACTTCAAATTCGAGCCGGCGCTCGATACGAATGGACAGCCGATGAAGACGATGCGCCTCCTGCGCTTCCCGTTCGACGGTTCGGGCAGTCATGCCTACGAGGATGATGAGAACAAGCGCATTCGCGTGAACAAGGAGATGTTCCTCCGAGAGCTTCATGCGAGGGGACAAGCGCCGTCGACGTAAGGGGGCGGCACATAAAAATCATATCGGAACTTCCAAAAAGAAGGTGAGAGTCTTGAAAAAAATCTTATTCCTTTGCATGGCACTCGTGCTTCTCGCCGTGCCGCGCGCAGATGCAGCACCGAAGTGGCAGGAGGTCGCTGATCGTATTGCTCAGATGGTCGACCAGGCCGTTTCTGTCTACGAGACGGGCGACTACGAGGGTGCACGCGACCTCGTCAATACATCTTACTACGGCATTTATGAAAAAGAGGGTTTGGAGAGCGTCATGCGCAGTTCTGTCTCCGCCAAGGAGACGAGCCTGACTGAGTATCAGTTCTACAAAGTCAAGAAGAGCATGAAAAACGGCGAGAGTGTAGACACGGTCAAACAGGAAGCCGAAAAGCTCAAGTCGATGGTCAACGACAACGTCAAGGCGCTCGAAAATGCGCACGGCAGTTCGGGCTGGGCGGCGTTTCTGCCCGCTTATCTGATCCTCCTTCGCGAGGGCTTGGAAGCGATCCTCGTGCTCGTCGCGATCATCGCCTATCTGAAGCGCGCGCAGGATGAGAAGCATCTCGGCACCGTCTACAACTTCTCGATTGCGGCGGTCGTCGCGAGTTTCATCTCGGCGTATCTGTTCAACACGTTATTGAACAACACGACGGGCGGCATGAGCCGCGAAGTGCTCGAAGGTGCGACCGCGCTCTTTGCTGTCGTCGTCCTGCTTTTGACTAGCGCATGGCTCGGCGGCAAGGCGAACAAGGACAACTGGAAGCAGTACATCGACGGACTCGTCAAGGAATCCATCACGCATGGCACGGCTAGGGCATTGGGCATGGCGGCATTCCTCGCCGTCTACCGCGAGGGCGCAGAGGTCATCCTCTTCTATCAAGCGCTCTTCAACAACGCGGCTGCCGACGTCACGATGATTTGGGCGGGCTTCGGCGCGGGCTGCGTGACGCTGGCCTTGATCTTCTACGGCATGCAGCATGGCATCTTGAAGATTCCCCTGCGTCCGTTCTTCCTCTTTACGAGCATCCTGATGTTCCTGTTGGCCGTCACCTTCGTCGGCGGTGGCATCGAGGAACTGCAGGAGGGCGGCGTCATCGGCATCACGCGCTTCGAAGGCTGGCCTACGGTCGATCTTCTGGGCATCTTCCCAACGGCGGAGACGCTCGGCGCACAGCTTCTCGTGCTGCTTCTTGGCGTGGGAATGGTCATCTACGCGAAGAGACGCAAGCCGAAAGCGGCGTGATCGCCTCTTCAAGAGTTATTGGCAATGGCGGAGCAAAGTGCTCCGTTTGCAGGTGTAGCGGATTGCTGCATCTATATAGGGCGTATTATGTAAGGGCGTCCAAGAGGAATTTCATTACATCATTTTTCGGAGGAGTGTGTTTTATGAAAATGTTCAAGCTCAAGAAACTCAAGTCGGCTCTGGCGGTCTGCGCGGTAGCGGCATCGCTCTTCACGCTCGGCGGCTCTGCGTCGGCGGCGGGCTTCACGGAGTACCCGATCGGCGACGAGATCGAGAACGAGGCGAACCACTTCAAGGTAGCGCTCGTCTATTTCCAGCCGATTGAGATGCTGCCTGCAGGCATGATGCTTTCGCCGGACAAGGCGGACATGCACATTGAGACGGATATCCATGCGACGGAAGGCAACGACACGGGCTTCGGCGTCGGCGAGTGGATTCCGTATCTGACGGTTCACTACAAGTTCACGAAGCGTGAGACGGGCCAGAGCGTCGAGGGCGTCTTCATGCCGATGAACGCAGACGATGGCCCGCACTACGGCGCAAACGTCAAGCTCCTGGGTGCCGGCACCTACGACATGCACTTCTCCATCGAAAGCCCGTATCGCCAGAACTACGGTCTGCACGTCGATGATGAGACGGGCGTCAAGGGCCGCTTCTGGGATGAGCCTGTGACGATGGATTGGGTCTTCAACTACGTCCCGCGTCGTTGGTAATGCTGAGCCGTCCAAGAAGCGAACCCTGAAAGGG